>JAJQCO010000217.1:0-33367 GCA_021202655.1 Clostridiales bacterium
CTAAAGATCTTCCCTCCCCCTGCAGAGCAGGGGGTTTATTTTTACTATGACACAATTAAGATTGGCGCCATTTTGGCGCCAATTTTTTGCCGTATCCAACTACTGCTTAATACTACTTATTGCCCCTTAGCAAATACAAAAAAATAGCTACAAACCCGTGATTTTCACTTGGATTTATAGCTATTTCCTCACTGGGCTACAAGGATTCGAACCTTGAAAATGACGGAGTCAGAGTCCGTTGCCTTACCATTTGGCGATAGCCCATCGCTGCAACAAGCAATATAATACACGAAGAGTTGGTTTTTGTCAAGCGTTTTTTTAATTTTCTCCCGAAGTTTTTTCAATTTCGGTTTTTCTATTCCTTCTTCCACGGTTTCATATCTTCGATTGCATCGACAGGCAGGATTTTCTTCCGGCTCGCAATTAGATAAACGATACCTGCTGTATCTGCCAGAAACCATCCGATCGGAATTGCCCACCAGATTCCCGCCACCCCAATTGAGGAGATCGGCGACAAAAGATAGGCGAGCGCAACACGGGTTCCCAACGAAATGATTGTTAAAACGAGGGACATGGCAGGCTTTCCAATCGCCCGATAGAAACCGTAAAGCAAAAACAGGCAGCCGATCCCGCAATAGAAAGCGCCTTCTATGTGCAGATATCGCACACCTTCTTCTACAATTACCGTTTCTGATGCGGACACAAAAATCTGCATCAGCTTCTCTGCCTGGAACCACAGAACAAAAGATGCAACGACACAGTAGGTGATGGAAGTCAATGCGGCACATTTGATGCCGTTAACGACACGCTTCTTTTTATTGGCTCCCTTATTCTGGGCGACAAATGTCGAAAACGCATTGCCATACTCCTGTGCGGGCATATAGGCAAACGAATCAATCTTGACAGCTGCAGCGAATGCCGCCATAATCGTCGTTCCGAAGCTGTTCACCAACCCCTGCACCATCAGAATACCAAGATTCATCACTGACTGCTGCAGACAGGTAAATACGGAATAACCGGCGATTTCCCGAATCCCTTTGCCATTCAGTTTTATATGGCCAAACGCGCTTCGCATAACAGAATCCTTTTTCCATACATAAGCACACACTCCGACTCCGGAGATATACTGAGCAAGGATCGTAGCGCCCGCCGCTCCCGGTGTCCCCCATCGAAACGCGACAACGAACAGCAGATCGAGCGCAATATTGACCATGGTCGAAACACCGAGAAACATCAGGGGTACCACAGCATTCCCCAGCGCTTTCAGATAAGCGGCAAAGAAATTATAGACAAATACCGCAGGAATCCCTAAAAAAACGATAAAGAGATATTTCCTCGTCAACGTCAGGATTTCCTGTGGAATATTGATCCAGGTAAGAATCTTGTCAAGTGCCAGAATCGGAATCACTGTCAGAAGGACTGCGACAGCCGCAATCAGTAAAAAGGCCGTTCCCGTTGACTCTTTTAGCTTTTGCTCATCCTTCTGCCCAAAACACAGAGAGAATACAACGCCGCTTCCCATACAAAGACCCAGAAGAATCGATGTCAGAAAGGTCATCAGCGTATACGCGCTTCCCACGCCTGCCAGTGCATCGGAGCCAATATAGTTTCCGACCACCCAGGTATCTACCACATTATACATCTGTTGCAACAGGTTTCCAAGCAGCATCGGAAGCGCAAAAATACTGATCGTCCGAAATACAGGCCCTTTTGTCATGTCTCCCTGCATCATGACATCCTCCATGAGTTGTCATCAACGGCCATGTACCATCTGGGAGCTGAAAGCGCAGGGACATCTGTCCCGGGCATGTTCCCGCAAATCCGGAGGGTACGGGTCTCCTCGTCTGTCAGTCTCTCCACATCCATGGCCGCCTGCTCTCTGTCCGGCTCCTTAATCCGGTAAAAGCCGAGGCGGGCGCCGGGGCACAGACGGCTGTCGCCGCCCGAACGACAGAACCTGCCACTGACAGCTTCTTCCATATGCTTTGGCACATGAGAATCCTCTCGCTCCTGGTCGGCCAGATACACACGGTTTGCGCCATTCTGAAAGGAACGGTGGATATTGCGGACAAGCAGGCTCTCCCACTCCTCGTCCTGGCAGTGCTCAATCGCAAGATATGCCGCCTTTTCCTCCCTGATATGGGACTGAAGCATGGCATATTTCCAATGCCGGTTCTCGCCGCAACGCCAGGCGGGGAGCTCCTTCTCATATTGCAGGCTGACCAGCGTCAGCCCCTTTGCCATCGCGGTCTGCCCGGCCAGACGCCGATCACGCGCCTCGAGAATCTCTTCGACACGCTGCGGCGGACAGGCTCCCTTGCCGACCTGGATCAGTGTGCCTGCCATGATGCGCACCATGTGATAGAGGAAGCCGCTCCCGCTCACACGAATGGTAATGACATCGTTCTCCCGACAGATATCCAGGCTGTAAATGGTGCGCACGGTGTCCTCATCCTTCATCCGCAGGGTGCAAAAGCTCCTGAAATCATGCTCGCCGATCAGATACTGCGCGCCCTGGCGCATCCGCTCCACGTCGAGCGGGGTATGGCAGTGAAAGGCATACAGGCGTTCAAGCGGCATCGGGATCCGGCAATTCAGGATCCGATATTCATAGGTCTTCGTGCAGTTTGCCCTGCGCGGATGCCACGAAAGGGACACCTCCTCTGACGACTGCACCCGGATGTCCTCCGGCAGGCTCTGATTCAGAGCCTGGCAGACCTTATCCGGCGCCATCCGGTTTTCCGTAGCAGCCACAGCGACCTGTCCCCGCGCGTGGACGCCGGAATCTGTCCGGCTGGCTCCGATGACCGCGATCGGCTCCTTCATCAGATCGGTTAAGGCCCGGTTCAGGACCTCCTCCACTGTGATTCCGTTTGGCTGGAGCTGCCATCCGTGATAATTTGTGCCGTCATAGGCCACCACCAGTTTGATCCGCTTCATAAAAGACTCCTCAATGCCGTCATGCGCGCAAAACGATCACAATTGCCAGATAGACCACGTACACCAGGTAGGTCACACGGTCGCGCCTTGCGTAATGAAGCGGCTTCATCTTTGTCCGGCCTGCCCCGCCGTGATAGCAGCGGGCCTCCATCGCCATCGCCAGATCTGTGGCGCGGCGAAAGGCAGAGATAAAAAGCGGCACCAGAAGCGGCACCATCGCCTTCGCCTTGCGGATCAGGTTCCCGCTCTCGAAATCCGCGCCCCGCGCCATCTGCGCCTTCATAATCTTATCGGTTTCCTCTACCAGAATCGGAATGAAGCGAAGCGCAATCGACATCATCATGGACACTTCATGCACCGGCACGCCGATCTGATTTAAAAATCCCAGACTCTTCTCCAGCCCATCCGTCAGCTCATTCGGCGTCGTCGTCAGCGTCATGACGGAAGAGCCGATCACCAGATAGATCAGGCGAAGCGCCATAAAAGCAGCCATCCGCAGACCTTCCCAGGTCAGGTTCAGGAATCCAACCTTTACGATCGTCTGCCCCGGCGTCAGAAACAGATTAAAGCTGACGCTGATCAGCAAAAGGACAATCACCGCCCTCAGCCCCCGAACCATGAAGCTAAACGGCACCCTCGAGAGACGAATACACAGGATCAGAAACAGGGTCGCCGCCACGTAGTCCGCAACACTGTTGGCGAGAAAGAGAGAAATGATAAAAATCAGCGTCCCAAACAGCTTGGTTCGCGGATCCAACCGGTGCAGGACAGAATCAACCGGGTAATATTGCCCCAATGTAATCTCTCGTATCATGATCTCTGTTCCGCCTTTCCCTCCGCGCGTTTTGAGACGCCCTTCTTTCCGCTCCTCTTTTTCGTGGAATCTGTCTTTCCGAGCAGCGCAAGGATCGCCTCACGCGCCTCCTCCACCGTCGTAATATCATCCGCAATCGGCACGCCGTGTTCCCTCAGCCCGTGAACAATATAGGTGATCTGCGGCGCGGCCAGGCCGATCTTCTCAAGCTCCTTATAATGGGCAAAGACCTCCTTCGGCGCTGCGTCAAACACCTTCTCGCCGTGGTTCATCACGATAATCCGGTCCGCATATCTGGCAATGTCCTCCATGCTGTGAGACACCAGAATGATCGTCATGTGTCTCTTTTTGTGGAGCTCCGAAATTTCCTCCAGGATCTCATCCCTGCCCTTCGGATCCAGTCCGGCTGTCGGCTCGTCCAGGATCAGCACCTCCGGCTGCATGGCCAGCACCCCGGCAATGGCCACACGCCGCTTCTGTCCGCCGGACAGCTCAAAGGGCGACTGCCTCCAGAAGCGCTCCTCCAGGCCGACCGCGCGAAGCGCATCCTTTGCCCGCTCTTCGATCTCTTCCTTCGGGAGAGCCTGATTCTTCGGCCCGAAGCAAACGTCGGTAAAGACATCGACCTCAAACAGCTGATGCTCCGGATACTGGAACACCAGACCTACCTTGCCGCGAAGGGCCTTCATATTGTAACCATCCGCGTAAATATTCTCGCCGTTATAGCAGATCGTCCCGCTGTTCGCCCGCAGCAGGCCGTTCAGATGCTGGATCAGCGTAGACTTGCCGGAACCGGTATGCCCGATCAGGCCGACAAACTCACCGTCTGTGATCTCAAAGCTGACGTCCTTCAGCGCATATTGCTCGTAGGCCGTCCCCTGGCTGTATATATAATTCAGATTCTCTGCCTTGATCGACATCATCTCTCTCCTTCCAGCCTGACCTGTTCCGGAAACCGATCCTTCATCAGAGGAAGCAGGGCATCCATCATCTCATCCATGGTCAGCACGCACTCCGGAAGCTCCACCCCCGACTGGCGAAGCTCGTAGGCCAGCTCCGTCACCTGCGGCACATCCAGACGATAGGACTTCAGCTCCTTCACACGGGAAAAGATCTCGCGCGGCGTCCCGTCCATGACAATCCTTCCGTCATCCATCACGATCACCCGCCCGGCGTCGATCACCTCTTCCATGTAATGGGTAATCAGTAGAATCGTGATCCCCTCCTTCTCATTCAGCTCATGAAGGGTGGCAATCACCTCTCTGCGCCCGTTCGGATCAAGCATGGCCGTCGGCTCGTCCAGTACAATACACTCCGGCTTCATCGCCATGACCCCGGCGATCGCCACCCGCTGCTTCTGGCCGCCGGACAGCTTATTGGGGGACTTCAGCCGATAAGCGGTCATACCCACCGCCTCCAGGCTCTCATCTACCCGACGCCAGATCTCATCCGTCGGCACGCCCATATTCTCCGGTCCGAAGCCGACGTCCTCCTCGACGATATTGCCGATGATCTGATTGTCCGGATTCTGGAATACCATCCCGGCTGTCCTGCGGATATCCCAGATATGAGAGTCATCCGCCGTATTCATCTCCGAAATCCAGACGGTTCCCTCTGTCGGAAGGAGGATGCCGTTGATCTGCTTGGCAAAGGTGGATTTGCCCGATCCGTTGTGTCCCAGGATCGCCACGAAATCGCCCTTCCTGATATCCACCGTCATATTGTCGATCGCCCGATTCACTTCCTCAATATGGTCGTCCTCATCGCGGCGAATATAATCATATATCAGTTTAGAAGCCCTGATTATTCCCATTCTGTGAAGCCTCTCTCTTCTGCGTTCTGCCTGTGAAGCCATGTGTGTCATCTGCCGGTAAACAGCAGCTATGTAAACCAACCGGTCCGACACAGGTTTACATTTCCCTATCTTACGCGATCCAGACACTTCCGTCAAGCACTTCCTTGACAAAATTGCTCCTGCCTTGCAAATGGCGGGGATACGCCGCAACCCACAACTGCGTTTAAGACACATGGAAAAACGGCGGTATGACTGTGACCGCCGCTTCTTTTCCCAATCTTATTTTTCTGATTCCCCGGCAACCGGATATCCCCTAGTCCTCCGTCCCGCTTACCACCGACTGGCGGAGTCCGCTGTCATTCACATAATATCCGTCAACCGTCGTGTTCGTGGCAAGTGTCCCATCCTCATTGAGATAGTAATATTTGCCCGGAAGATCCATAATCCATCCGGTCTGTACCTTTCCATCGTCGTCCGAGTAATACCAGTTTTCATTCCAGACAAACCAGCCGGTCGCCAGCCTTCCGTCGTCATCGCTCAGATAATAGGTTTCCCCGTCTACCGTCTGGAATCCCGTCAGGCGATATCCCTCCTCGTCCATCAGATACCAGCTGCCCTGGATCAGATTCCAGCCCGCGCCAAGATACTCGCCGTCCTGATCCTGATATTTACTCCCGTTCAGATAATTGCGCCAAATGCCGCCCGTAATCCCCTGAACCGCGCTCTCCGTAAAATCTACGATCGGCGAGGCGACCCAGTCGCCCGCCACAACCCATGCCTGCTCGCTGGTTTTGGGCACCGCGCGCACGGCAAAGAAATACGAATGCTTGTCGTTCATGTATTCACTGAAATCATAGCGCTGCTGGGTGGTCCGCTTCATCGTCACGCACTCGCTCTCCGCGGTCAGCTCCTCCAGCTTCGAATTGGAAAGGCCCTTGCGGTTTTCCGCGTCCTCCTCATCGTCCAGATCCACATAATCCGCGATGTAAAGCCTCACCTGATATTCATGCGCCTTGCTGACGGACGTCCACTTCGCTACCGTGTCCGATTCCCAGTACGCATACTTGGGATCTCCGAGATAGCGGGTCTCCACCTCCTTGTCAGAAGCCAGCGCCTGAACAGGCGTCATGGCGCCGACCCAGGCAACGGCCATCGTGAGCGTGGCCAAAAACAGCGCCAGTCTCTTCTGCATCTTCTTTCCTGTCTTCATCCCGATCGTCCCCTTTCCATCTTCCTTCCCTTTTAAACCCCGGTATCTCTTTTTAGTATACCTTCTGTCTATGAAGAATCTGTGAAAGGAAGGTGTGGATTCTATGAGAAACAGCTCACTTATTCCAGACGCCGTTTTCATCAACATAAAAGGTGTCCACCAGGGTATCGTAGGCCATCTCGCCGGAGCCCGGATAAAAATAATACATATTTCCGTCAATCTCCAGCCAGCCCTCCGCCATTGCCCCGGTTTCCGTCAGATAATACGTGCGGTCTCCGAGCTTCAGCCAGCGACTTTTCAGAAGACATCCCAGAAATTCATCCTGCGTCTCGTTCGCATAATACCACTGACGGTTCCACTCAATCCATCCGGTCCGCATGGCGCCGCTTTCCTCTATATAATAGGTCTGGCCATTGATATTCTGCCAGCCGGTTAACATCCTTCCGTCGCTTCCAAACAGATAATCGATCCCGTTCACGCTAAGCCAGCCGCTCGCCGCATATGTGCCGTCCGGATAATAATAATACCAGGCGTCGCTGATGTACTGCCAGCCGACTGTCGTATTCCCGGCAGACGCAGCTCCCGGCTCCGCCGATTCGCTGCCGTCTGCACTCTCCTGCCCGGTTCCGTCCGAGACGTCCTCCTCCGCGATATAGAGCTCGTCCGATTCCACCCAGTCGCTGCTCTTTCCATAATCCTCATCATCGCTGGTCTTCGCAATCGTCCGCACCCGGAAGGTATACGTCCCCTCCTTCGTCATATAGGGATAAAAATTGTACGAGCGGGACGTCGTCGTCTTCGAAAAAATCTTCGTGCTGCCCCTGCGAAGCTCCGCCTGATACTTTCCGGTATCGCCGTCATCCGGGGCGCTCCACTTGGCCGTCCCCATCGTATTGTCCTTCCAGTAGACGTCCTCCGGCTCCCCGAAGGTTCCCTCAATCGCCTTCACCTTAAGCTTGACGACCAGATTGCTCCCGCTCTTGCTCGCGCTGACAAAGGTCCCCTTCTTTATCGTCACGTTGCTGGACTTATAACTGCCCTTGAACCGGTAATCATAATCTCCGATCGAATTCGGCGACAGCGTGACCTTCATTGTGGGCGTGTCCCCCACTTCCATGGTCTTTGAGGTGGACGTCACCCACTCCGCATCCACAATCGAATACTTGTCGTAGGAATTCGTCACACAGATATCGCCGGAAGAAACGTCGTTATCGCTTCCGGAGTTGTTGTAATCAATCGAGGGAAGCGTATCGCCGGCTACCAGAGAGGAATGAACCGTCAGCTTCACATCCGTGATCGTCTTATCGGAGGAAGCCGCCGAGGAGAGCAAACCCACTCCTCCCAATGTTCGTCACCTCACAATCATCCCTGCCAGCCTCGGGGCGCTCCACCTGATATATGGGTGTCTCATGGGATATCCCCCCTTCGCGCTTTTATTCATAACCGTTTCCATCGGATATCTTCCTGGTTTCATTATACGATTCTGTGTCCCTGTGGTCAACTTAAGATATTCTGACAAATGTGCATAAAAAAAGAGTATCTGCTAACAGCGGTCAGATACTCTTCTTTGTATGTGTGCTTTACGCCCATCTGCTGTTTAATAGCAGATAATCCACGCCGTACCGGATGTCTCAAACGTACCGGTCACCCACTGCTGCTCCAGGTTCTGGCTGGTAGCCGGCAGAATCTCAAAGGATTTGCTGTAGTTATTGTAGAACAACCACGCAAGCGTTCCTTCGCTCGGGATCTGGTTGCAGTAAATCTTCAGGTTAACCGGTGAATGCTCAAGCACCTCGCCGGTTGCCTGATCCTCATCAATAATTGCCATCGACTTACTGATGACGCGATAGTTCATCGGATTCAGCAAGGCAGCCACACTGCTGATATCACCTGCATCCACCGCATTAATGATATTGACATCCGACTCAGGCAGACCTGCCATCTTGCCCGGATGCTCGTCGCGAATCTCGGCATTGATATTTACATCGCCGACATAGCCCCATCCATCTCCCACATTGGATACCCACTGGTCAAAAGCATTGTAGGTATCGACAATCAGGGCATGGATATAATAATCGTCGCCGGATCCTGTCGCATAGCTGTCGATTACAGAGAGCGTCGATCCGTCGCTCGTCGTGACGGATGATACCGTACCGGATGTCGTCGTGGTCGAGGTCGCAACGCCGCCAACGGAAACCACCGATCCACTGCTCGAGCTGGAGCTTCCGCCGCCACCGCCACCGCCGCTGCTGCTGTGGCTCTTAGATGTGCTGCTTGCCGCGAATACGGCTGCCGGCGCCATCACAAGAGCAAGGGCAATGGCAAGCGCCATCAATCCTTTCTTTCTCATCTTCTTCACCTTCCTTCCCCACAAAAGGGATGTATGATATATTCAATAAACAGCCCACTGCCAGCTGAATATTGCAACTTCAAGTATAACTCAAAAAAATCCAAAACACAAGGGCAGAATAACCAAATCTGCGTTTTCTGCTTTCTTTTTAAGAAGTCTCCCGGTAGAAAAGCTGCAAAATAATCGGGACTGCCTGCTGCTTATTTACATAATACTCGTCATAGAGATCCGTCGTCACGCCATATCCGGGAAGGGTAAAAAAATCATCCTCCTTAAGCGTACTATCCGTCAACACGTCCACTCCGATCTTCAGATATTCTTCCTTTGGCATATCCGTGATCATGTAGTCCTGGATCAGGTCAAACAGGCGGGTCACCGTCTGGCTGTCCTTCCGCGACTGCTCCTTCACCGCGTCAAAGAAGCCGGTGATATACTGCCGATGCTGATTCATTCGATAGAGGGCGGAATTGTCCACCGCGGTATCGCGGTAACGAACAAAGCGCTCTGCCTGACTGCCATACAGCGTCACCTGCTCCCCGTACACAAAGGCCGGATCCGTTTTTTCCATTCCCTGCGTGGGAACCGTGACCGTCACCCCGCCCACCGCGTCATTCAGGGTCGAGATAACCGTCGTATCCACAGCAAGATAGCGATCCATCTCCAGACCATAGAGCAGATTGGATACCGCCGTCGTCATATAATCGCAGCTCCCGGTATTCCCGTCTCCATGGGCAAAGGCCAGCGTCAAGTGGTCTACCTGGATCCCCAGTTCGTTTCCATCCCAGTCCGTCGTCATAATCTCAGTCATCGTATCGCGCGGGATCATCAGTATCTGAATCTGGTTGCGGGCTGTGTCATGTGCCAGGAGAAAGATGCCGTCCGCCTGTCCGGCATAACCAGCCTCTCTCGTTCCCTGCATATCATCGCTGCGGTCCACACCCATACAGAGGATCGCCTTGATGTAGGTGTTGCGCCGGTAGGTCTTTCCCTGCCAGGTGACCGTGTCCTGACTCAGATCCAGGGAAGCGGAATCACTCTCCTCCGGCTCTGTCTCTGCGGTCTCAGCGAGACGCTTCGCATTCGCCTCTTCGATCATCGCCTCCGTCGCCTTGCGCTCCCGGTAGCGCAGGATCGTATGCCAGCCAAAGAGGACGGCAGCGACCAGGATGATCCCGACAAGCCAGAAGCGTATCCGGGGCTTATGTGAATGAAACCCGCTCATATCCTACTTCTTTCCGGACTTTGCGTGCTGCCCTTCTGCGCTCTGCTGCTCGTTTGGCGCGCCATAACGGCTGTATTCTTTGTATTTGCCATATTTGCCGTACCTGCCATAGCGGCCATATTTTCCGTATTTGCTATAGTATTTTCCGCCTTCGATGCTGACCTTGTTTAAAACGACGCCCAGGATCCGGCATCCGGATTTCTCAAGCTGCTGCTTCACACGCTGCTCCAGGCGATAGCTGATCGCCCCACTCTCAATCACCATCACCGCGCCGTCGCAGTGGCTGGCGACAATCGCGCCGTCAATCAGGGAAGCCATCGGCGGCGTATCGACCACAATGTAATCATAAGATGCGCGCGCCCATTCGATCAGCTCACTGAAAAGCCCCTCCTCCAGGAGCTCGGCCGGGTTGGGGGAATAGGGACCCGCAAAAATGATATTCAGGTTTTCCACATCTGTCTCATACAGGATATCCTCCCGCTCCTTCTGACCGCTTAAATATTCTGACAGGCCGCTGATCTTATCCGTCAGCTGAAAGCGGCTGACCAGCACGCTCTTGCGGATATCCGCGTCGAGCAGGAGCGTCTTCTTGCCAATCTGAGCCAGGGATGTCGCCGCCGACAGAGCGATGCTGCTCTTGCCCTCATCAGGCACCGAGCTGGTAAACATCACTACCTTGACCGTGCTCCCGCAGAACTGAATGTTCGTCCGCAGCGTCTTAATCGCCTCATCATAAGCATAATGCTCTTCCGTCTCGCTACCCAATGTTACTTTTATATGTCTGTCCGCCATTTTTCTTCTCCGATCCTTCTCCGGCTCCGTGCCAGATCATTTTTTACTCTGCTTATCCAATCCTGACGATTCTACCAGACTAAAATATCACAACTGAAAAAGAAAAGCAAGGAATATCCGAACAAAAAAGAAGCTCTGACGGTATTCGCTCCGGCAGAACCTCTCTTTAGTCTCTCAAATCATGTCTGTCTATACCAGTTCAAGCAGGACTTCCATCGCTCCGTCGCCCTTGCGCTGCCCGATCTTCACGATACGGGTATAGCCTCCGTTGCGGGAAGCGTACTTCGGCGCAATCTCGTCGAACAGCTTGGCCGGAAGATCTACGGACTTCGTATTCTTCTTGCGGCCGGCCGGAGTAGACGGTACCTCTGTCACGTCGTAGAGAACCTTCAGCATCTGACGTCTCGCATGAAGTCTGGAGGGCTGATCCTTCTTAATCTCCTTCTCGACCTCGTCGTAAACGGTCACCTTCTTGCCGTTGACAACCTCCTTGACTCTCTTGCCGTCCTTGTCCTTGCGGGCTACCTTCGCGGTGACGGTGACAGTCTCGTAATTGTCCTTTTCTTTGACAGCCATGGCGATCAGACCCTCAGCGATCCCGCGAACCTCCTTCGCTCTCGCCTCGGTCGTGCGAATCTTGCCGTGCTCGATCAGCGCAGTCACCTGGCTGCGCAGCAGAGCCTTTCTCTGATCGGATGTTCTTCCCAGTTTTCTGTAACCTGCCATCTTTTCTTCCTCCATTCATAAGTGGAGAGCAATCCGCGCGCTTTGGTCTTACCGGATCGCATCTTCCGATTTTTCAGATACCTCATGCCCGCTTCTTCGGTCTTACGGCTGCGGCATCGCTATTTGTTATTCCTCGCTCGGATTCAGCTGAAGTCCGAGCTCCTTTAACTTGGCAAGGACCTCCTCAAGGGACTTCCTTCCCAGGTTGCGAACCTTCATCATGTCTTCCGGCGTGCGGTTGCACAGCTCTTCGACGGTATTGATGCCGGCTCTCTTCAGACAATTATACGAACGCACGGAAAGCTCCAGCTCGTCGATATTCATCTCCAGAACCTTCTCCTTCTCGTCGTCCTCCTTCTCCACCATGATCTCCGCAGTCTTTGCATTCTCCGAGAGGTCAATGAAGAGATTCAGATGCTCACTGAGGACCTTGGCGGCAAGGCTTACTGCCTCGTCCGGCGCCAGGGTGCCGTTCGTGTAGACATCCAGCGTCAGCTTGTCGTAATCCATCACCTGACCGACACGGGCGTCCTCAATCGTCATATTGACGCGCTCGACCGGCGTGTAGATGGAATCCACTGCAATCACTCCGATCGGCAGTTCTTCATTTTTGTTCTTCTCCGAGCTCACATAGCCGCGTCCCTTCGTGATCGTCAGCTCCATGTAGAACCGGCTGTCCGTGCCGCCGCTGCAGGTCGCGATAACCTGCTCCGGGTTCATGATCTCAATATCCGGATCCGCCTGAATATCTGCCGCAGTGATGACGCCTTCGCCCTCATGCTCAATGTAGGCGGTCTTGACCTCATTGCTGTCACTGTGGTTTTTGATAGCCAGGCTCTTAATATTCATGACAATCTCAGTCACATCCTCCTTGACGCCGGGGATGGAGCTGAACTCATGCAATACGCCGTCGATCTTCACCTGACTGACCGCGGCGCCCGGTAACGAAGAAAGCATGATTCGTCTGAGGGAATTGCCCAACGTGGTGCCGTAGCCTCTCTCGAGCGGTTCAACTACAAACTTTCCATATTTCTTGTCATCTGAAATCTCAGCAATCTCAATGTTTGGTTTTTCAAAATCGAACACGACTATAGCCCCTCCTTTATGGGTCGGTTTTCGAGGGATGATGATTCAAAATAAGCTTCGATAAGAACCTACATTATTTCGAATACAACTCGACGATAAGCATCTCGTTTACCGGGACATCGATCTCTTCCCTGGTCGGGAGCTCCTTCACGGTGCCACGCAGGTTCTCCTGATCCACATCCAGCCATGCCGGAACCATGCGGCCGCCGGTCACCTCCAGGATGTCTTTATATCTCTGAGAGGATTTAACCTTTTCCTTCACCTCGATCACATCGCCGGCCTTCACAAGATAGGACGGGATGTTCACGCATTTGCCATTCACCAGAATATGTCTGTGATCGACAATCTGCCTGGTCTCGCGTCTGGTGCGGCCGAATCCCATACGGAAAACGACGTTGTCCAGTCTTCTCTCCAGGAGGATCATCATGTTCTCACCGGTCTGGCCCTCCAGCTTCTCCGCCTTCTTGTAATAGTTGCGGAACGGCTTCTCAAGGACGCCATAGATGAACTTCGCCTTCTGCTTCTCACGCAGCTGAAGACCATACTCGCTGACTTTTCTGTTGGCTCTCTTCAACTCTCTGTTTGACTTTTTATCAATTCCTAAATAGACCGGATCCAAGCCAAGAGATCTGCATCTTTTAAGAACAGGAACTCTATCTACTGCCACTGTTCGTACCTCCTAAAATTAAACTCTTCTACGCTTCGGCGGACGGCATCCGTTGTGTGGAACCGGAGTCACGTCCTTGATACTGGTTACCTCAATTCCGCATGCAGACAGTGCGCGGATCGCTGCTTCGCGGCCTGAGCCCGGACCTTTCACCATCACGTCGACAGACTTTAAACCATGTACGATCGCTGCCTTGGCAGCAGTTTCTGCAGCCATCTGCGCTGCATATGGAGTAGATTTCCTTGAACCTCTAAATCCCAGACCGCCCGCACTTGCCCAGCTCAACGCGTTGCCCTGCGCAGCGGTCAGGGTAACGATCGTGTTGTTAAAGGAAGACTGGATGTGCGCCTGTCCGCGTTCAACGTTTTTCTTTACACGCTTTTTGGTCACTTTTTTATTCGTGGACACTTTTTTCGCCATTTTAAACTAACCTACTTTCATTTCTTGTCATCGAAATCCTGTTTCCTGTTTTTAAAACATGCAACGTGATTCGAAGTTACTCTCACACCGGTGAAGAGAAATCTCTCACCATTACTTCTTCTTGTTCGCAACGGTCTTTCTCGGGCCTTTGCGGGTTCTCGCGTTCGTCTTCGTCTTCTGACCGCGCACCGGAAGTCCCTTCCTGTGACGGATCCCGCGATAGCAGCCAATCTCCTGCAGACGCTTGATGTTCATCGCAACCTCTCTGCGAAGGTCGCCTTCCACCATCTGTGTCTCAGCGATCACTGCGGCCAGGTTCTTGACCTCTTCGTCTGTCAGGTCCTTCACACGCGTATCCGGATTCACTCCGGCTTCCTTCAGGATGCGGTTTGAGCTGGTCCTGCCAATCCCGTAGATGTAGGTCAGGCCGATTTCGACGCGTTTCTCTCTTGGTAAATCAACACCTGCAATACGAGCCATGTGCTTCGTACACCTCCTATCAATCTTTCTGCCGCCCAGGAAAACAGTTCTCCCGGACCGACGTCCCGCGCAGACGCGCGTTTTCTTTTAACCTTGTCTCTGCTTGTGCTTGGGATTCTCACAGATGATTCTGATACTGCCCTTGCGCTTGATAACCTTGCACTTCTCGCAGATCGGTTTTACCGATGATCTCACCTTCATGGCCATTCTCCTTTCTTCTGTCTGCCGCTTGCCTATATCCGCTTGTCAGATATATAGGAACAGCCGGGAACCCGTTTTGGACAAAGTTCACCCAGCATTTCAACAAAGTCGCCATAATAGTATAGCACCCCTGTTTCCATAATGCAAGCAGTTTTTTTAATTTCCCGGCTGTCCGGCGTCTTATTTGTCGCGCCAGATAATCCTGCCCTTGCTCAGATCATAAGGCGACATCTCCAGCGTCACCTTATCGCCTGGCAGAATGCGGATGTAATTCATCCTCAGCTTGCCGCTGATATGCGCCAGCACCTGATGTCCGTTCTCCAACTGAACCTGGAACATGGCGTTTGGGAGCTTTTCTACCACAACTCCTTCAATTTCAATTACGTCTGCTTTCGACATGGAATCCTCCTGTTTTGACTGCCTTCCGTGTTTCCTTACTCTGTCTGTGGCTCCGGACAGACCTCTGTTTCCTGCGGCTTCTGCCCCGGCTCCTGTGCGGATTTGCGGCGCAGGAGCTTCTCATAGCGCGCGAGCTCTCTGCGAATCGCTTCGTCCGTAACCGGCGTTCCTACCGGCAGCGGTTGTGACGCGGCCTGGATATGCTTCCGGTTCTTTCGCTTCGGAGAAGCGACCGTCCGGATGCGGCCGTCCGCCAGGACTACTCTCTCCCCTACCTCCGCCACAATGATCACATACCGTCCCCTGTCATGTCCCGCCAACGACACCGCCGGGCAGCCCGGTTCTGTTTTCATGGCTGTCCCTCGCTTTCTCCTGTGAGCGACAGGATCTCCGGATCCCCGTCTGTGATCAGGATTGTATTTTCATAGTGGGCGGAGAGGGAACCATCCTTCGTCACCACAGTCCAGCCGTCATCCAGCCATCTGACCTGCCAGGTTCCGGCATTAATCATCGGTTCGACCGCCAGCGTCATCCCCGGCGTCAACCGGATTCCTTTCTTCCTGCGCGAGAAGTTCGGCACCTCCGGATCCTCATGAAGATGGGAACCGATCCCGTGCCCCACCAGATCGCGCACCACCCCATAACCAAAGCTCTCCGCATAGGCCTGGATCGCGGCGCTGATATCATTCAGATGGTTTCCCGCACGCGCCTGGCGAATTCCGCAGAAAAACGATTCGCGTGTCACACGAATCAAGCGGAGAGCCTCCGGCGACGCCTGGCCTACCGCGTGGGTGCGGGCCGCGTCGGATTGATATCCCTTCCAGATGACGCCGGCGTCCAGGCTGACGATATCGCCGTCGCGCAGGATGCGGTGTCGGTTGGGGATTCCGTGTACGACCTCGCTGTTGACCGACACACAGATGGATGCCGGATAACCGCAGTAATTTTTAAAAGAAGGAACACAGCCGTGCTCGCGGATCAGCTTCTCTCCCAGCCGATCCACATCCAGCGTGGACATGCCGGGCCGAATCGCTTTTCCGAGCTCGTCGTGGACGGAGGCGAGAATCCGTCCCGCCTCCCTCATCAGAGCAATCTCCCGTTCGGATTTGATGGTAACTGGCATGATTACTCTCCCAGCACCTTCACGATATCCCGGAACACATCATTCAAATCCTGCGTGCCGTCTACCGTCACCAGCTTGCCTTCTTTGGAATAATAATCAATCAACGGCTGTGTCTGCTCGTGATAAACGCTGAGACGCTTCTGAACCGTCTCCGGCTTATCATCGTCTCTGAGAATGAGCGTCTGGCCACAGGCGTCGCAGATTCCTTCCTTCTTCGTCGGGTTGTAAACAATATGATACGTCGCCCCGCAGGAAACGCAGGCTCTCCGGCCGGACATCCGACTGACAATCGCCTCATCCGGCACATCGACATCAATCGCGTAGTCGATGTTCTCGCCGCGCTCTGCCAGCGCCTTCGTCAGACTCTCTGCCTGTGGAATCGTCCGCGGAAAACCGTCCAGGACATAGCCGTTTTTGCTGTCCGGCTCACTGATGCGGTCAAGCAGCATGCCGATCGTCACATCATCCGGCACAAGGCCGCCCGCGTCCATATAGGACTTTGCCTTCATGCCCAGCTCGGTTCCGTTCTTGATGTTCGCACGGAAGATATCTCCGGTGGAGATATGCGGAATCTGGTACTTTGCGGCAATCTGCTTCGCCTGCGTCCCCTTGCCCGCTCCGGGCGCGCCTAACATGATAATCTTCATATGGTAACCCTCCTTTTTATTACGACGAAAAGCTGCTGGCAGATTTCGCGCACAGCAGCCCTTCGAAGCCTACACGTCAATCATTCAAAAAGCCCTTGTAATTTCGCACCACCATCTGTGACTCGATCGCCTTGACTGTCTCCAGGATCACGCTCACAATAATGATCAGGGAGGTGCCCATGAAAGACATCCGGCTGACACTGAACAGTCCGGAAATGATAATCGGGACTACGGCGACAACCATCAGGCCGACGGCGCCCGCCAGAATGATATAGTTCAGAATCTTCTGCAGATAATCGGAGGTCGGCTTGCCCGGACGGATGCCCGGAATGAAGCCGCCTTGCTTCTTCATATTGTCCGCAATCTCCAGCGGATTGAAGGTGATGGATGTGTAAAAATACGCGAAGAACACAAGCAGCACCAGATAGATCACCAGTCCGATGGAATAAATCGGCATAGCCGGACGGAACCAGTAGGATGAGTTAAGCATCAGCAGGATCGTGCCGCCGATCGAATTGTAATCCACATTGATAAACTGTGCGATCACAACCGGGAACGACATGAGCGAGGATGCAAAAATCACCGGCATGACGCCTGCGGTATTTACCTTAAGCGGAATATTGGAGGCGTTGCCGCCCACCATTCTCCTGCCCACCATCTTCTTGGAATACTGCACCGGGATCCTGCGCTCGCCGTCGTTGAGATAGACGACAAAGACGATCATGGCAAGAGCGATCGCCAGCATAATGACGACGGAGATCACGATCATGCCGATATTCTGTCCGTACAGGAAACGCAGATACAGCGTATTGACGTCCTCCGGCAGGGAGGAGACAATGTTGAACAGCAGGACAATGGAGATTCCGTTGCCCACGCCGTTTTCCGTGATCCTCTCACCAATCCACATCAGGAACGCGCTTCCGGCAGTCATGGTGACGACCACGATCAGAACACTCCACACATCGTACTGGATCAACAGGCCCTGTCCGCCAAATCCGACCGCCATGGCGATCGATTCCAGAAGAGCCAGGCCAACCGTCAGATAACGGGTGTATTCTGCAATTTTTCTTCTTCCGTCCTCGCCTTCCTTCTGCATCTCCTCCAGCTTCGGGATCGCAATCGTCAACAGCTGGATAATAATGGAGGAAGTGATATACGGCGTAATGCTCAACGCAAACACAGACAGGGAGGAAAACGATCCTCCCGTCATGGCATTGAAAAATCCAAACGCATCATTGCTCTGGTTTGCGAAGAAGCTCGCAAAAAAATCAGTCCTGACGCCGGGAATCGGCAACTCTGATCCAAAGCGGATGACAATAAGCATCAGGAAAGTGAAGATCAGTTTTTTCCTGATCTCCACAATGTTCCATGCATTTCGGAGTGTCTTAAACATATCAGATCACCTCGCAGGTTCCACCTAAAGCTTCAATCTTCGCTTTCGCTCCTTCGCTGAATGCATCCGCTTTGACGGTCAGCTTTTTGGTTAATTCTCCTCTTCCGAGAATCTTGACGCCATCCCTGGGGTTCTTTACGATTCCGGTCTCAAGCAGGGTCTCGACAGAAACCACCGCGCCGTCCTCGAATCTCTCCAGCGCCTCCAGATTAATCGCAACGATCTCCTTGGTGTTGCGATTCGTGAAGCCCCTCTTCGGGAGACGACGGTAAAGCGGCATCTGGCCACCCTCGAAACCGATTCTCGGTGCGCCGGAACGTGCCTTCTGACCCTTATGTCCCTTACCGGCTGTCTTGCCGTTTCCTGAACCGTGGCCACGTCCTCTTCTGAAGTTATCGCTGTGCTTGGAACCAGCAGCAGGCTGTAAACTGGATAAATCCATCTTATTGCACCTCCTTACTTACTATGACTCAATCTCTTCTACCTTGACCAGATGCTTCACATGCCAGATCATGCCTCTGACTGCGTCGTTATCCGGCAGCTCGACCGTCTTATTGAGCTTTCTTAAGCCAAGCGCCTCAACGGTCGCTCTCTGCTTCGGAACAGCGCCGATCGGAGATTTGACCAATGTTACTTTCAACTTCTCTGCCATTTTCTCATCCTCCTTAGCCCAGAATCTCTTCGACAGACTTGCCGCGGAGTCTTGCATATTCTTCCGGAGTCTTAAGCTGAGTCAGACCGTTGATCACAGCAAGCACCACGTTGGTCTTGTTGTTGGATCCCAGGGACTTCGCACGAATATTCCGGATACCGGCAAGCTCCAGGATCGCACGCGCCGGTCCGCCGGCAATGATACCGGTACCTTCCGGAGCTCTCTTAAGAAGAACAGAGGAGCTGCCGAATGTGGCAATGATGTCATGGGGGATGCTGCGGTTCGGATCGACCGGAACCTCCACCAGATTTTTGGTTGCTGCATCCCTGCCCTTGCGGATGGCTTCCGGAACCTCTCCGGCCTTGCCCAGGCCCACGCCCACATGGCCGTTGCCGTCGCCTACGACTACAAGAGCAGAGAATCTCATGGTACGACCACCCTTTACGGTTTTCGACACACGCTTGATTGCTACTACATTGTCGTTCAATTCGAACTGACTCGGATCAATAATTGTACGCTTCATGCCGCTCTCCTCTCTGCTAGAATTTCAGACCAGCCTCGCGGGCTGCGTCTGCAAGTGCCTGAATTTTTCCCTGGTAGATGAAACCGCCACGGTCGAACACGACCTCCTCGATTCCCTTCTCCAGAGCCCTTTTGGCAATGAGAGTTCCGACATAAGCGGCTGCCGCCTTGTCATCCGTATGCTCCAGCTCCGCCCGGGCTTCCTTCTCCACGGTCGACGCCGCTGCCAGCGTGTTGCCGACAGAATCGTCAATGATCTGGGCATACATGTGATTATTGCTTCTGAACACAGCCAGGCGCGGTCTCTCTGCAGTGCCTGCAAAGCGGTTCCGCAATCTGTTGTGCTTCTTTACGCGAACTTCGCTTCTTGACTTCTTACTAACCATCTTCGTGCTCTCCTTAATTATTTCTTACCGGTCTTACCGACTTTACGCCTGATTGTCTCATTTGCATACTTGATGCCCTTGCCCTTATACGGCTCCGGGCTTCTCTTCGAGCGGATCTCCGCAGCATACTGGCCGACCTTTTCCTTATCGATTCCCTTTACGGTAATCTTGTTCTGTCCCTCGAGGACGGTCTCCAGTCCCTCCGGATCGATCATCTCAACCGGATGAGAATAACCCAGGTTCAGGGTCAGCTTCTTGCCCTGCTTCGCAGCACGGTAGCCTACGCCGTTGATCTCCAGAACCTTCTCATATCCCTGTGAAACGCCAACCACCATATTGTTGATCAGCGTGCGGGTCAGGCCGTGCAGGGATTTCATCTTCTTTAAATCGTTCGGTCTTGCTACCACAATATGTCCGTCTTCTTCCTTAATCTCCATCTCGGTCGGGAGCTCTCTCTCCAGAGTTCCCTTCGGGCCCTTGACGGTCACCTTGTTGTTTTCCGCGATCGTGACAGTAACGCCTGCCGGGATCGCAATTGGCATTCTTCCGATACGTGACATGCCATATACCTCCTACTTAGATTTTCGGAGAGCATTCTATCTGCCCTCTGTTTTCAGTTTCCTTGCGGATATCCGGATATTACCAGACAAATGCCAGTACTTCGCCGCCTACGCCCAGACGACGCGCTTCCTTGTCGGTCACGACGCCCTGGTTGGTAGAGATAATCGCAGTCCCCAGGCCGCCCAACACCTTCGGCAGCTCTTCCTTGCTCGCGTACACACGCAGGCCCGGCTTGGAAATTCTCTTAATTCCGCTGATAATCTTCTCGTTCTTATCCGCGCCGTACTTCAAGGTGATGCGGATATCCTGGAACGATCCGTTGTCGACGACGTCGTATTTCCTGATGTAGCCTTCCTTCAGCAGGATATCAGCGATTGCCAGTTTCATCTTGGATGAAGGCACGTCTACTGTATCATGTTTTGCAGTGTTAGCGTTACGGATTCTGGTAAGCATATCTGCAATCGGATCACTCATAGTCATGGTAGATTATTCCTCCTTACTCTGTTTTATCACGGCCGGCTTACCAGCTTGCCTTCTTCACCCCCGGGATCTGGCCCTTATATGCCAGCTCACGGAAGCAGATGCGGCAGATGCCGTATTTCCTCAAATATGCATGCGGACGCCCGCAGATTCTGCAACGGCTGTACTCTCTGGTGGAGAACTTCGCCGGGCGCTGCTGCTTAATCTTCATTGAAGTCTTTGCCATGGATCCTTCCTCCTGTTATTTTGCAAATGGCATATTGAACAATCTCAAAAGTTCACGGGCTTCCTCATCTGTCTTGGCCGTAGTCACGAAGATGATATCCATGCCCCTCACCTTATCCACCTTATCATACTCAATCTCCGGGAAGATCAGCTGCTCGCGGATGCCCAGCGCGTAGTTGCCGCGTCCGTCGAAAGCGTTCGGGTTCACGCCGCGGAAGTCACGCACACGCGGCAGAGCCAGGTTGATCAGACGATCCGCAAACTCATACATCTTCTCTCCGCGAAGCGTCACCTTGCATCCGATCTGCATGCCCTCTCTGACCTTGAAGTTTGCCACAGATTTCTTGGCCTTGGTCGTGACTGCCTTCTGTCCGGTGATCAGCTCCAGATCCCGAACCGCAGAGTCGAGGACTTTGGAATTTTCTTTCGCATCGCCAACGCCCATGTTGATCACGATCTTATCGAGCTTCGGGACTTCCATGACGTTCTTATAGCCGAATTTTTTGATCAGGGCGTCAACCATCTCGCTCTGATACTGTTCTTTTAATCTTGACAACTTTCGTTCCTCCTCTCTGACGTCAATCAATGACCTTGCCGGTAGCCTTTGCCACGCGAACCTTCTTGCCGTCCTTCATTTCGAAGCCGACACGGGTGGTCTTGCCGTCGACAACCAGCATCACATTGGAGGCATCCAGAGGAGCTTCAGTCTGCACAATGCCGCCCTGTGGATTACTCTGGCTCTGCTTGGCGTGCTTTGTCACCATGTTCACGCCCTCGACGATCACCTTGCCGTCCTTGACGCGCAGCACCTTGCCTGTCTTATCTTTATCCTTGCCTGCGATGACCTTTACCAAGTCGTCTCTCTTGATCTTCTGCACAGTCCTGCACCTCCTTACAGCACTTCCGGAGCCAGGGATACGATCTTCATGAACTGCTTCTCACGTAATTCCCTTGCCACCGGTCCAAAAATACGGGTTCCTCTCGGAGTCTTGTCATCCTTGATGATGACTGCCGCGTTCTCGTCGAACCTGATATAAGAACCGTCTTTGCGGCGCGCGCCCTTGACGGTCCGGACCACAACAGCCTTTACCACATCGCCCTTCTTTACAACGCCGCCTGGTGTTGCATCTTTGACCGAAGCAACGATGATATCGCCAATATTTGCATATCTTCTGGTCGAGCCGCCCATCACTCGGATGCAGAGAAGCTCCTTCGCTCCGGTATTGTCGGCGACCTTCAGTCTGGTTTCCTGCTGAATCATGCCTGATACTCCTTCCTGATCTTCCTTATGCGGCCTTATCTCGCCTTCTCAATAATCTCAACCAGTCTCCATCTCTTGTCCTTTGAAAGCGGCCTGGTCTCCATAACTCTCACGGTATCGCCCGTGCCGCACTCATTCTTCTCATCGTGTGCCTTCAGCTTCACCGTCTTCTTTACAATCTTGCCGTACAGAGGATGTCTTACGTGGTCCTCGATAGCAACTACAATCGTCTTGTCCATCTTGTCGCTTACGACTTTGCCGACACGGGTTTTTCTCAAATTTCTCTCCACGATATGACTCTCCCTTCCCTTATCTGGACTTCTCTGTAATAACAGTCTGAATCCTGGCAATGTTCTTGCGAACCTCTTTGATTCTGCTGGTATTGTCCAGCTGGTTGGTCGCATTCTGGAATCTCAAGTTGAAGAGCTCCTTCTTGGCAGCTACCAACTCCTCCTGCAGCTCTGCGGCTGTCCTGGCCTTCAAATCCTCTACATATTTATTAGTCTTCACTGTTATCACCGCCCTCTAACTCTGCTTTCGAAGCAATTCGACATTTGCATGGTAACTTGTGCATAGCAAGGCGCAGTGCCTCTTTGGCAACTTCATCGGAAACGCCTGCAATCTCAAACAGGACTCTGCCCGGCTTGACAACGGCTACCCAGTATTCCAGGGCGCCCTTTCCGGAACCCATTCGAGTCTCAGCCGGCTTTGCGGTGACCGGCTTATCCGGGAAGATCTTGATCCAGACCTTACCGCCACGCTTGATATAACGGGTCATAGCGACACGGGCCGCCTCAATCTGGTTGGACTTGATCCAGCACGGTTCCGTCGCAATCAGACCCCACTCGCCATAGTTGATGGTATTTCCTCTTAAAGCTTTTCCGGCCATCGTCCCACGGAACTGTTTGCGGCGCTTTACTCTCTTCGGCATTAACATTATTTATCGCTCCCTTCCTTTTTTCCCTTAGTCGGAAGTACTTCGCCCTTGTAGATCCACACCTTCACGCCAACCTTGCCGTAGGTGGTGTCTGCCTCGGCGAAACCATAATCAATATCTGCTCTTAATGTCTGAAGCGGGATCGTGCCCTCGCTGTAGAACTCGGTGCGCGCGATATCCGCGCCGCCCAGACGTCCGCCAACCGATGTCTTGATTCCTCTGACGCCTGCCTTCATGGCACGACCCATCGTGCCCTTGACCGCACGGCGGAAGGAAACACGGTTCTCCAGCTGCTGCGCGATATTCTCTGCAACGAGCTGTGCGTCGCGGTCCGGACGCTTGATTTCCTTGATATCAATGAAGACCTTCTTCGCGGTAAGCTTCTGCACCTCGACCTTAAGCTTCTCGATCTCCGCGCCGCCCTTGCCGATAACCACGCCCGGCTTCGCGGTAAAGATAATGATCTTCACCCGGTCTGCCGCACGCTCGATCTCAACTCTGGAGATCCCGGCGCTGTAAAGCTTCTTCTTCAGGAACTTACGGATATTGTAATCCTCAACCAGGCAATCCGCGAAATCGCCTTTTGAGCTCTCTGCATACCACCTGGAATCCCAGTCCTTAATAACACCGACTCTTAAGCCGTGTGGATTCACTTTCTGTCCCATATTTGCCTCCTCTATCTTTCATTCAGCACAACGGTGATGTGGCTCATTCTCTTCTCAATCCGGTAAGCCCTGCCCTGTGCCCTCGGGTGAATTCTCTTCATGATCGGTCCCTGGTTTGCATAGCACTCCTCGACGAACAGCTTCGTGCGATCCATGCCATTGTTATTCTCCGCGTTTGCCGCAGCGGATTCCAGGAGCTTCTTAATCAAAGAAGACGCATATCTGGGATTATAGGTAACGATACCGATCGCGGTATCCAGATCCTTGCCGCGAATGGCATCCAATACAAAACATGCTTTCTGGACGGAAACCCGTGCGTAGGTAAGAGTCGCGCTCGGTCTGGTGTCCTTCTGGGCATTTCTTTCTCTCTTAATCTGGCTTCTGTGTCCTTTCGCCATGGTGTCATAACCTCCTTTCGACTCTTCCGTTATCTCTTGGACTTCTTCTCGTCCTTGCCGTGTCCTCTGTAGGTTCTGGTTGCAACAAACTCGCCCAGCTTGTGGCCGACCATATCCTCGGTCACATATACCGGCACGTGCTTTCTGCCGTCATGAACGGCGATCGTATGTCCAACCATCTGCGGGAAGATTGTGGAACGACGGGACCAGGTCTTGATGACCTGCTTCTGTCCGGATGCGTTCTGCGCGTCGATCTTCTTGAGCAGATGCGCGTCCGCAAATGGTCCTTTTTTTAATGAACGTGACATAGTTTTCAATCCTCCTTCGATTATTTGATGGTCTTGCCGTCGCGTCTTCTGACAATCAGCTTATTGGACTGCTTGTGTTTCTTGCGGGTCTTGAGTCCCAGAGCCGGCTTGCCCCACGGAGTGCTCGGACCCGGACGGCCGATTCCGGTCTTACCTTCACCACCGCCGTGCGGATGGTCGTTCGGGTTCATGACGGAACCGCGGACGGTAGGACGGATTCCCATGTTACGTTTTCTTCCTGCCTTGCCGTAGTTGATCAGGTTGTGCTCGCCGTTTCCGACCACGCCGATCGTCGCGCGGCAGCTAATCGGAACCATGCGCATCTCGCCGGACGGAAGTCTTAAGGTGGCGTACTTGCCTTCCTTTGCCATCAGCTGTGCGGAGTTGCCTGCGGAACGGACCAGCTGGCCGCCCTTGCCCGGATACAGCTCGATGTTGTGGATCTGAGCGCCGACCGGGATCTTCTCAAGCGGCAGGCAGTTGCCCACTCTCGCCTCAGCGTCCGGACCGCTCATCACCTTCATGCCGTCGGTCAGACCGGCCGGAGCCAGGATATAGGCCTTTTCGCCGTCTGCATAGCAGATCAGCGCGATATTCGCCGTGCGGTTCGGATCATACTCGATTCCGATCACGGTAGCCGGGATGCCGTCTTTTCCGTTTCTCTTGAAATCAATGATCCTGTATTTTCTGCGGGAACCGCCGCCGCGATGTCTCACGGTGATTTTTCCCTGATTGTTACGTCCTGCATTCTTCTTCAAAGAAGTGACCAGAGACTTCTCCGGGGTGGACTTCGTGATCTCCGCGAAATCGGAACCGGTCATCTGTCTTCTGGAAGGGGTATATGGGTTATATGTCTTGATTCCCATGACATTTGCTCCTCTCTTTCCATCGGCGTCGCGGGTGTCAACGCGCCCGCGCGTGTCGTTTTATCACGGCGCGATCTTGATTTCTCTTCCCTCATCGCCGCCGTATAGCTATGGTTGTCCGTTCAGGATGTCCGTCCTCCGGGCGATTTTCTTCGCCGCCCGAGCCGTCTCGTCCTGTGTGGGCATCTTACAGTCCGGAGAAGATCTCGATCTCCTTGCTGTCCTCTGTCAGCTGGACGATCGCCTTCTTCGTCGCTGCGGTCTTGCCGTAGGTCACGCCTCTTCTTCTGGTCTTGCCCTCCAGATTCATGGTGTTCACGCTCTTCACCTTCGTGCCCGGGAACATCTTCTCAACCGCTTCCTTCACCATGACCTTATTGGCTTCCGGATGTACCAGGAAGGTGTATTTTCTCTCTGACATGGCGTTCATGCTCTTCTCGGTAATCACCGGCTTTAAAATAACGTCATAATACTGAATGTTTGCCATTATGCGTACACCTCCTCGATACCCGCGACCGCATCCTTGCTGGCCACTACCGTGTTGTACTTCAGAATATCATAAACATTGATCGTGTTGACATAGGCTGTCTTCACATCGGCGATGTTCCGCGCGGACAGCACCACGTTGTCGCTGTCTTTTCCGACTACGACCAGAGCCTTGCCAACCTTTAAGTTGTTCAGGACCTCCTGGAACTTCTTCGTCTTGATCTCATCCATCTTAAGCTCGTCGACTACGATAAACTTGTTCTCCTGAACGCGGCTGGTCAGCGCGGACTTGAGCGCCGCACGCTTCTCCTTCTTGTTCAGCGTAATCGTATAATCTCTCGGGGTCGGAGCAAATACAACGCCACCGCCCTTCCACTGCGGAGCTCTGGTGGAACCCTGTCTTGCATGTCCGGTTCCCTTCTGTCTCCACGGCTTCCTGCCGCCGCCAGATACCTCAGAGCGGGTCTTCGCTTTCTGTGTTCCCTGGCGCTTGTTGGCAAGCTGCGCTACCACTGCGAGGTGTACCAGGTGCTCATTTACCTTCGCGCCAAATACCGCGTCGCTCAGCTCCATCTCGCCTACGACTTTGCCTTCCATATTGTAAACAGATACATTAGCCATCTGTGTGTTCCTCCTTTCTCGTCCAAGCTTACTGAGCAGTCTTCACTGTCTCTCTGATCGTCACCAGCGCCTTCTTCGGCCCCGGAACCGCGCCCTTGACCAGGAGCAGGTTCTTCTCTGCGTCCACGCGGACGATCTGAAGATTCTGGACCGTCACCTGCTTGTTGCCCATCTGGCCAGGCATGCCCTTGCCCTTGAATACACGGCTCGGATCGGAGCATGCGCCGTTGGAACCCTGATGGCGATGGAACTTGGAACCGTGAGCCATCGGTCCTCTGTGCTGACCGAGTCTCTTGATCGTACCCTGGAATCCTTTTCCCTTGGACACTGCGGTCGCATCAACCTTGTCGCCCTCGGCGAAGATGTCGGCCTTGATCTCGTCCTTCACGGAGTAGTCCTCTGCGTTGTCAAAGCGGAACTCTCTCACAAATCTCTTGTAAGCGACGCCAGCCTTGTCAAAGTGACCCTTCAACGGCTTCGAAACCAGCTTCTCCCGCTTGTCAACGAATCCGACCTGCACGGCCTTATATCCGTCGTTCTCCTCTGTCTTTACCTGAGTGACCACGCACGGGCCGGCCTGAAGAACTGTGACAGGAACCAGCACGCCGTCCTTGTCAAAGATCTGGGTCATCCCGACCTTGGTCGCCAAAATCGCTTTCTTCATTTCTTTTCCTCCTTACAGCGGATTACCTTTACGGCAATCATACTAAAGCGCTCTTTTACTTCTGCTTCATCTTGATGTCGATGTACACGCCCGCCGGCATTTCCAGCCTGCTCAGCGCATCCACCGTCTTCTGGCTCGGGGTGGTAATATCGATCAGTCTCTTGTGAGTTCTCTGCTCGAACTGCTCTCTGGAATCCTTGTACTTGTGTACGGCTCTCAGAATCGTAACTACTTCCTTCTTTGTCGGCAGCGGCACCGGCCCGCTCACCTGCGCCCCCGTCTTCTTTACGGTCTCGATGATTTTCCCGGCAGACTGATCTACCAGCTGATGGTCGTAAGCCTTCAGTGTGATTCTCATTACCTGACTTGCCATAAAAAAAGTCGCCTCCTTTTCGCACTTTTCCTGAAGTACGACAAGCGGTGACTGTACACATCTCCGTGTGTGTCGCGAACCGACCCCACACTGCGTTACTGCATTTGCTACAGCTGTTTAATTGGTACAGTGACTTGTCGTCAGTTTCCTAACTTGACATTCGCTCCACGGAAAAACCTGCCACGGCGGGCAGCAACCTCACGCTTCATCGCTATCATGTCACAGCCCAATTATCCTACCATAATTTTTCAGGAAATGCAAGGGGGAATTTGTAAAACTTTTGTTACGATTCACAGCTCATCTGGATTTACTGACAGAATCGTCGTGCCTGCACGTAAGAGGCTGGAAGTAAATTCAGATTCAGCCTGTGAAGCAGGAACTCCACCCACATAAGCAGTCTTAGCTGCGTTAGCAGCGAAACTGGAGCACAGAATGTGCGACGAGTGCGCATGTGGGTGGAGGGCTGTGAATCGTAACAAACATTTATTATGCTCCCCCTCTATTTCCAGTCGAAGGCTTCCCAGTCCGGCTCCTCCGGAGAGGTATAATATCCTCCGTCTGTCTCTTCATCGTCAATCTCTATCAGAATGCCAGAGCTGTTGGTCTTGTATTTCGTGTCGGTGGCATCCTTCACCGTCGTGCTCTTCATGATCTTGCCGCTGGTGTTGACGACGTAATTCTTCTCGCCATTCCCGGACGGGATCGTAAAGACCTCATATTTGCTGCCGGAATCTGCCTTCTGCAGCCGCCCCATATAATAAAGATGGTTCTCGTAAACGCCGGTCAGGCCCTTACCGCTGGCGTTGAAATAATACTGACGGCTCTCTCCGCCCTCGTCAATCGTGAAGATACCGCTCTTTTGCAGGCAGCTCTGGTCGCGGGTTCCGAAATAATAGGCCGTGTATTCAACCTCATCGTCATCACTGCCATAGATCCGCTGAATTCCGTAAACCGGCGTGCCGTAATCATTAAAGAGATACGACTTTCCGCTGATCTTCTTAAAATCGCTCTTCGTCGCGCTGCCCTCTTCCGGTCCGACATAGGGCTCGCCCTTGCTGTCAAAATAGAACCACTCCACCTCATAGCGATAATTGCTCTGCAGGTTTTCCGGGGGCTCCGCCGCGTACCAGCCGGTCTTCACGACTCCGTCCTCATCTACCATGCGGTAGTCCTCGATGTCGTCGGATTCGTCCCCGGTCACGCAGACCCAGCCGGTCTGGAAGGCACCGTCCTCGTCGATGCAGTACCAGACGCCGTTGATCTTCTTCTGTTTGACGTTGTCTCCGGAATCCTTCGCCACCTGCTTCTTGCCGGTGGAACTGAAATAGTAAAGCTCCTTGCCGTCGTCATAATCGGACTCCGGCCCCGGAACCGTATCCTCGTCATAATCCGGCGGATACAGCCTCTGCCATCCGGTCAGCGCCTTCCCGTCCTCCGCGCAGTAATACATGTCATCCAGAATCCACCCGGTCTGCATGATACCGTTCTCATCAAAATAATAGCGGGATCCGTCGATCTCACACCAGTCCTCCGTGACAACCTTTCCGGTGGAGCTGCAATAATAGTAATCATAGCCGAGCGCTGCCGAGGTATTCTCCTTCTTCAGCCAGGTGTTCGTCACCCGCAGCCCGTTCTCATCCACGAAATACTGATTGTCGTCCACCCAGGAATTCACAGCCATCGTGCCGGTGGAGTCCAGCCACCGCAGCTTGCTGTCCGCGCCGTACACCCATGAGTCGGTAAGCCTCGCGCCGGACTCACTGTAATACACCCAGCTTCCATTCTCCGACACCCATCCGGCCGCGAATGCGCAGACCGCCGGACTGGCAAACGCCAGCGTCGCCGCCAGCACAGGAATCACAAATCGTCTTCTCTTCATATTAAATACCGCTCCTCCATTCCCCGTCAAAATGCCTCATGCCGGATATCTGTCTGAATAATCATTCTTATTTTACCAATTTCATGAAAAGGATTCAACTAAAATAAACGGGAAATTTCTTACAATTCCATGTACTCATCCGCGCACTCGCCCGAAATTTATCCGCAGCAGAAAATTTCATTTTAGGATTGATGGAAATACAGTTTTGTAGTATACTTGCAATGATGCAAGGAACCTTACCGTCTCATTCCGTCCGCAAAAGGGACGGGCTGTGTACGGTAAAATAAACGATAAAGCGAGGTTGAGTATTATGCCATTAGTTACAAGTAAGGAGATCTTCCAGAAGGCCTATGAGGGCGGATATGCCATCGGCGCTTTCAACGTGAACAACATGGAGATTGTCCAGGCGATCACAGAAGCTGCTGCTGAGCTTCATTCCCCGGTGATTCTGCAGGCTTCCGCGGGTGCGAGAAAGTATGCGAACCCGACATATCTGAAGAAGCTGGTTGAGGCGGCTGTCATCGAGTGCCCGGATATCCCGATCGTGCTTCATCTTGACCACGGTGCAGATTTCGAGATCTGCAAGTCCTGTGTGGACAGCGGCTTCACCTCTGTCATGATCGACGCTTCCAAGTATCCGTTTGACGAGAACGTCGAGATCACGAAGAAGGTTGTTCAGTACGCCCATGACCGCGGCGCTGTCGTAGAGGCAGAGCTTGGCAAGCTGGCCGGCATCGAGGACGATGTGAACGTATCCGCTGAGGATTCTTCCTATACCCAGCCGGAAGAGGTTGAGGAGTTTGTCGGCAGGACCGGCGTTGACTCTCTGGCCATCGCGATCGGCACCAGCCACGGCGCGTTTAAGTTCACCCCGGATCAGTGTACCCGCAATGAGAACGGCATTCTGATGCCGCCGCCGCTGCGCTTTGACATTCTGGAAGAAGTATCGAAGAGACTGCCGGGCTTCCCGATCGTTCTGCACGGAGCTTCCTCCGTACCGCAGGAATATGTAAAGATCATCAACGAGCACGGCGGCGCTCTGAAGGACGCGGTCGGCGTACCGGAGGATCAGCTCCGCCAGGCCGCAAGATCTGCTGTCTGCAAGATCAATATCGACTCCGACCTTCGTCTTGGTCTGACCGCCGGCTGCCGCCAGGTATTCATGGAGCATCCGGAGTATTTCGATCCGAGACAGTATCTGACCGTCGGACGTGCCAATGTAAAGGCGATCGTCGCTCACAAGATCAAAGAGGTCCTCGGAAGCGAAGGCAAGGCCTGAGCAGATTCGTACGGAACAGACCGGTTTTTTCCGATGTGATACGCGAAGGGAAAAAGAGACCGCGACAGACGGTCTCTTTTCCTTTGCCATACATACCGAAGAAGCCTCCCATGAAAGGAGCGGCGATAAGCGATGATCAGCCTTTTATTGTTTGAAACGATACTGGAACTGTTTCTGATCCTGATGATGGGATTCGCGCTGGTAAGGCTGCACGTTCTGGAATCTGCGGACAGCAAAAGCCTGTCCGTGCTCTCCCTCTATCTGATCGCGCCCTGCGCGCTCATCTCATCCTTCCAGATTACCTTCACCGATGAGATCGGAAAACAGCTTCTGTTCTCCCTCTGCCTCGGCGTTGTGATCCATATCCTTCTGTTTGTGATCGTAGCCATCCTTGGGCGGCTGTTTCATTTAAATAATCTCGAACAGGCCTCCCTCATCTAGAGCAATTCGGGGATTCTGATCATTCCGATTATCACCAGCGTCCTCGGCGAGGAGTGGGTCGGCTTTTCCTGCGGCTACCTGGTCGTGGCCACCATCCTGCTCTGGACGCACGCCAAGATGCTTCTCTGCGGGGAACGAAAGGCGGACCTCAAAAAGATCCTGACCAATGTCAACATCCTGGCGATCCTGGTCGGAGGCGGCCTGATGCTCATGCGCCTGAAGCTCCCGGCTATCCTGGCCGGAACGATGAAATCCGTCAGCGTCATGATCGGCCCGATCTCCATGATTATAACGGGAATGATCGTCGGCAGCATCCGCCCGCAGCAGCTTAAACGCTACCGCAGGCTCTGGCTGATTGTCGCGCTGAGACTGATCGTGATTCCCGCCATCATCCTCCTGCTGCTCAAATACAGCGGCGCGCAGACCCTGGTCAGGGATGGACAGACCATCATGCTCATCAGCCTGCTTGCTGTCATGACGCCGCCGGCATCCACCATCACACAGATGGCGCAGGTATATGGGCAGGATGCCGAATACTCCAGCGCCATCAATGTCGTCGCCACGATCTCCTGCATCATCACGATGCCGCTGCTCGTCGCGCTGTATCTGCATTGAATGTCTTTGTATGCTTTGGTGACTGACAAGAGCCGGGATGCTTCCCGGCCCTTGTTTTTGCTGTCTATCTCATATTTTTCAGATATGCCGCCGCAGATTCCTTATCCCTCTCAATCTGCGCCCGCAACTCATCCAGTGAACCAAATTTCCGCTCCGGCCGCTCAAAATGACAGAGCTGCACCTCTATATCTCTTCCGTAGAGATCCTCCTCCATGTCAAAGAGGAACGTCTCCACGCCGACCGGATTTTCTCCCTCGACCGTCGGCTTGCGCCCGATGTTCGTGACGCCGTCATAAAGCCTTCCGTCGATCTTTACCTGAGATACATAGACGCCAAACGGCGGAAGATGCTTCTCCGGCGGCGGCAGAATATTGACCGTCGGAAATCCGAGGATCCTGCCTCCCATATGCCTGCCGTGAACCACCGTTCCCAGAATCGTGTATGGCTCGCCCAGCAGCCCGTTGGCCTTTTCGATATGTCCCAGATCCAGCTGCTCCCGCACATAGGTACTGCTGATATCCCGGTATCCGTCCTGTTCCTTTTCGATCACGACCGCCTCAAAGCCGTATTTCGGCCCCAGCTCGCAAAGCAGCTTCGCATCCCCGGCGCCCCGGTAGCCGAAGCTGCAGTCCGTCCCGACCGTCACCGACTTCGCGCTCATCTGTCCGACAAGGACATCGCGGACAAAATCCTCCGCCGACATGTGGGCAACGGACTTATCAAAGGGATATTCCACCATGTAGTCTATCCCCATCTGCTCCAGCTTGCAACGCCGCTCCCGGTTCGTTGTAATCACAGTCACCGGCTGATCCTTCACCACGCCCATGGGCGCCATGTCAAAGGTAAACACTGCCGTCGCCAGGTTTTTCCGTCTTTTCTGCGAGAGCATTTCACACAGCAGCTTCTGATGCCCCTTATGCCGCCCGTCAAATTTGCCGATCGTCACAACCGTCGGTTCCTCAATCTTAAACTGTCTCGTCCCGGTGATAATCTGCATGATCCGCACTGCCTCCCAGAAAAATTTTGATCGGCTTGTAGCGCCGTATTTCATCATAAAAACCGTAAATTCCGATAAACCGGTAATTGCTGTCGTAGACGCGAACCCGCTCATAGCGAAACCCGTCCGGCTTCGCTGCCAGAAGCGGCGGAAACGGATTCCCGTTGTGAACCAGCTTGTCCCCCTCTCCCGGACTCATGATGATCTCCGGCAGCTCCTTAAATATTCCATCTATCGGCATGATCACCTTCTGAAGCTTTCCGGCGTCGCGCAGAGATTCAATCTGGGAGAGCGTAAAGCAATCCTCCAGCGAAAAACGCCCGACCCGGATCCGGATCAGGCTCTCCATGCATCCGCCACAGCCAAGCCTTCTGCCGATATCGTGACAGAGAGTCCGGATGTAGGTTCCCTTCGAGCAGGTTACTGTCATGGACACCCGTGGCAGAGAAAGCTCATCCACATGGATCTCCATGATCTCCACCGGCC
>JAJQCO010000217.1:33377-37331 GCA_021202655.1 Clostridiales bacterium
GCCTGGGACTGCGTTCTACTTCCTTCCCGGCGCGGGCAAGCTCATAGAGCTTCTTTCCGTTCACCTTCCGCGCAGAATACATGGGAGGAATCTGCATACAGGTACCCCGGAAGCTCAAAACCGCCTCCCTCACCGCATTCTCCGTCACTTCAACCGGATGACGGGCCGTCACCTTCCCGGTCGTATCCTGGGTATCCGTCTCCACACCGAGAAGCAGCACCGCCCGATACGTCTTTGTCCAGTCCGTCAGCATGCCGCACAGCTTCGTCGCTCCTCCGAGGCAGACGGGAAGCACTCCCTCTGCCTCCGGATCCAGCGTTCCCGTGTGACCGATCTTTTTCATCTGGAGAATCCCGCGCAGCTTCGCGACCACATCGTGGGAGGTATATCCTCGTTCTTTATATACATTGAGAACGCCGTCTTTCATTCCTCATGTTCCTTTATCTGTTTTTCTATATGGCGGGCGAGGTTATTCACCACGTCGTGGACATTGCCGCCCATAGTGCAGCCCGCTGCCCGCAGATGGCCGCCGCCACCGAAGGCCTGTGCCACCTTGCTGACGTCCACATAGCGATTGGAGCGCATGCTGACCTTATAGACATGATTATCCGTCTCGTGAAGAAAGATCGCCACCTCGACGTCCTTTGTGATCCGCAGCTGCTCTACAATCCCGTCCAGATCGCTGGCCTCCACTCCATAGAACTCCATGTCCTTCATCCGTACCACAGCAAAGATGCATTTCCCATGGAGAAACATCACGCTTTCCAGGACTGCCCGCCCCAGAATCTGATTCTGGACATAGGTTTTCCGGTAAAAGGTTTCGTCTATGATTCTTGTAAAATCTACGCCCTTATCCATCATGATACCGGCGATGCGCATGGTCTCTGACGTCGTATTGCTGTTCTTAAATACGTTGGTATCGTGGATGATGCCGGTATAAATGCATTCTGCCACATCCTTACTGATCCGATCCGGATCCAGATGGCCGAACACAGCCTCGCACGTTGAGCTTACATCCTCCACAAGGTTTTCGTCCGCATAGCCCGGATTCGTCACATGATGATCCAGGACAATGCTCGCCCGCGCCCCTTCCAGCAGGGCTTTAAAATCGCCCAGACGCTCCACATCCGCGCTGTCCAGGCAGATACAGAGATCACAAATGGCGTCGGCATCGACGTCTGACCGGATCTCGTCAAAATGCTTCAGATAGGAAAATTTCACAGGAGGCTTTTCCAGATATACCTGCACTGTCTTCTCCGGATACTGTTCCCTTATGTAAGTACAAACCGCAAGACAGGAACCTACGCAGTCCCCGTCCGGACGCACATGACCCAATACCGCGATTGTGTCGGCTTTTTCTATCATTTCTAACAGTCTGCTCATCGCAATCACCTCTTTCAGTTAGAGATACCTCATGATCCGGTCAGCCGGGCGGGAGCAACGCTTCCCGCCCATATTTACTCAGTCCTTCAGGTCTTTCGTCACCTCGTCAATCAGCCGTGACATGCGCACGCCATGTTCAATCGACTGATCAAGCACAAAGGTAATCTCCGGCGTGTTGCGCAGATTGATCCGCGCTGCCAGCTCACGGCGGATGAAGCCGACGGCGCTTTTTAATCCGGCAATCGCTTCCTTCGCCTGCTCCTCGTCTCCGAGGACGCTGACATAGGCCTTACAATATTTCAGATCTGTCGTCACCTCCGCTGATGTGACGCTGATCATCACCGCTTTCACCCGCGGATCCTTGATCTCCGTGCGGATGATTTCTCCAAGCTCCCTCTGCACCTCCGCATTGACTCTCGTGCTCTTGATACTGTTTTTACGCATCCTGCCGTTCCCTCCTGCCGATTTAGCGCGGCACCTCTACCATGATGTATGCCTCGATCGTATCGTCCTCCTGAAGATCGTTGAACTTGTCGAAGACGAGGCCGCACTCATAGCCGGTCGCTACTTCCTTCACGTCATCCTTGAAACGCTTTAAGGATACCAGGTCGCCCTCAAACAGCTGCTCGCCCGCACGGGAAATCCGGCACTTGCAGTTCCGCTGGATCTTTCCGTCTGTGACATAGGATCCGGCAATCGTGCCGACGCCCGATGCCTTGAAGGTCTGGCGCACAATCGCGTGTCCGATGACCTTTTCCTCAAACACCGGATCGAGCATGCCCTTCATCGCGGATTCTACATCCTCGATTGCCTGGTAAATGACATTGTACAGGCGCATATCAACCTTCTCGCTCTCCGCCATCGACTTGGCGGTCGCATCCGGCCGCACGTTGAAGCCGATGATGATCGCGTTGGACGCCGAGGCGAGCGAGACATCGGACTCGTTGATCGCGCCGACGCCGCCGTGGATCACCTTGACCACGACCTCCTCGTTCGAGAGCTTTAAGAGACTGCTCTTTACCGCCTCTACGGAGCCCTGCACGTCTGCCTTTACAATGATCGGCAGCTCCTTGACGTTGCCCGCCTGAATCTGGCTGAACAGATCGTCTAAGGACAGCTTCGATCTCGTCTCCTCCAGCAGCTTATTCTTGCTCTCAGCGATAAATGTCTCCGCGCAGCTTCTTGCCTCTTTCTCATTCTCTACCGCCATCAGGACGTCGCCGGCGCCCGGAACATCATTCAGGCCGAGAATCTCAACCGGCGTAGACGGCCCGGCTTCCTTTACCCGGCGGCCCTTATCGTCCATCATCGCGCGGACCTTTCCGTAACACGGTCCCGCGGTCACATTGTCGCCGACGTGAAGCGTACCCTTCTGCACCAGGATCGTCGCCACCGGTCCCTTGCCCTTATCCAGCTCGGCCTCGATCACAAGACCTCTCGCCATCCGGTTCGGATTCGCTTTTAACTCCTTGACCTCGGCAGTCAGCAGGATCATCTCCAGAAGATCCGAGATTCCCTCCTTCGTATGGGCGGAAACCGGCACGCAGATCGTGCTGCCGCCCCAGTCCTCCGGAACGAGCTCATACTCGGAAAGCTCCTGCTTCACGCGGTCGATGTTCGCGCTCGGCTTATCAATCTTATTGATCGCGACAATGATCTCGACCTCAGCCGCCTTCGCATGGTTGATGGCCTCAATCGTCTGCGGCATCACGCCGTCGTCCGCGGCCACAACCAGGATCGCGATGTCGGTCGACTGCGCGCCGCGCATTCGCATCGCGGTGAACGCCTCATGTCCCGGCGTATCCAGGAAGGTAATGCTCTGGCCGTTGATCTCGACGGTATAAGCGCCGATGTGCTGGGTAATTCCTCCGGCCTCTCTGGCCGTCACATTTGTCTTGCGGATCGCATCCAGAAGAGAGGTCTTGCCGTGGTCGACATGGCCCATGACGCAGACGACCGGCGGGCGCGAAATCATATCCGCCTCGTCCTCCTCTTCTTCCTTTAACAGCTCGGCGATGACGTCGACCTTCTCCTCCTTCTCACAGAGGATCTCATACTCCATCGCGATCTCTTCCGCCTTATCAAAATCAATCTCGGAGTTGATCGTCACCATCTGGCCCTGCAGGAACAGCTTTTTGATGATCGCCGCCGCCTGCATCTTCATCTTATCCGCCAGCTCCTTGATGGTCAGGACATCCGGTATGGTGATCACCTTTACCGTCTCCTCCACCTTCTCGGCCGCTGTCTTCTGAGGCATGATGAACGGATGCTTCGACACCTTGCCGCCCCTGGATCTTGGGCCGTCCTCCATCATCCTTGTCTTATCATATCTGTCGTTCTTATGCGCATTCTTCGCCTGACGGTTGCTGCCCGGCTTCGTCTGCAGCGTATCCAGCCCGGAACCTGAGGAAGCGCTTCTCTGTCCCGGACGCGCGCCCGGACGTCCCTGGCCTCCGCGGCTCCCGTCTCGGTTCCCCTGGTAGCCGCCCTGGCCTCCGCGGTTTCCGTCCCGGCTTCCCTGGTAGCCGCCCTGGCCTCCGCGGTTTCCGTCCCGGCTTCCCTGGTAGCCGC
>JAJQCO010000159.1 GCA_021202655.1 Clostridiales bacterium
CTGCGCCGCCCGCTTCGGAGCTTCACCGCTGACGATATATGAATCCAAACAGGACCCGTACCGCGAGGGGCTGGAGCTTTTCCTCCGCCAGAGCCGCGAGCTGATCCGGATGTACCGCGAGCCGGACGTCGTCACCTATCACGCCTGCTTTGAGGAAAACCGGACGGCTTACGCGATCGTGGAGGCGCGGGAGCTGGCGACGTTAAAGGATCGGATTGACGAGGGTCGGATGGATGAGAGCGAGGCGCAGCGCCTGCTCGGACAGGCGTGGGAGGCGGTGGAGAAATGCCATGAGATCGGCGTCAGCCATGGGCTGATCGACCCGGAATCCTTCTGGTGTAAGGGGGACGGCGGACTGATCCTTAAGGACTTTGGAGCCTGGCGCTATGTCAGCGGAGAGCCGGGGGTCGTAAATTACGGGAATCCATGTCAGGAGACGTACGTGTACGGGCTGGCGAAGCGGTTTTGCCAGCTGGTGACCGGCCAGGAGATTTCGGACGTCGATATGCTGAAGCGGGAGCTTCTGATGAGCCGGACGGCTCTGTCGAAGAATGCAATGACGGCTATGAATCATGCGCTCTCCCATGAGACCAGGACGATGTGGCAGCTTCGCGAGGAGCTGGGCGGACGTGTGGCTACGGAGACAGAGGAATCCTTTGCCAGGAACCGCAGCAGACAGCGCGACCTGCGCAGCTCGCTTCGGATCCCGCGCGGCGTGGCCATCGCAGCGGCGGTGATCGTCGCTCTGATTTTGGTTCTGACGCTGGTGATTGGGGTTGGCTCCTTTGTCCGGATAAAGACGGGGGCAAGCAGTCTTGAGGAAAATATGGTCCGGATGCCCAATGTGGTTAATGAAGACGCGGACGAGGCCGAGACGATCCTTGCGGATGAAAATCTGGGGATGTCGAGAGACCGGATGGAGTTTTCTGAGGAGATCCCGGAAAATCTGATTTCCTATCAGGAGGTTCCGGCAAACAGCGTGGTCGCGCAGGGAACCGAGGTCGTGGTTTATATCAGCAAGGGGAAGGAAAAGGGTGTCATCCCTTCCGTGACCGGACTGATGCGTGAGGAGGCGTTAAAAGCACTGGAGGAAGCCGGATTCCGGAATGTTATAATCAAAGAAAGCATGGAATCCGGGCTTTATGATTCGGTTCTGGAAATTAGCCAGGTACAGGGCGCAAATGTCGCTCTGAGCGAGGAGATCACCCTTACTGTCTGTGTGAATGAGGAGAACCAGGAAGGCGACGCCAGCGTCCAGGTCGAGACGCCAGAGTTGTCGGCTTTCAGTCGGGAAGAGGCGGAGGCTGTCCTGGAAGAGATCGGTTTAAAGGCGAACTGGGTAGAGGAGTACAGCGATGAGCCGGAGGACACAATCCTCGCACAGGATCCGGCAGCCGGAGAGATGGTAAATAAGGATACCTATGTGACGGTGAGGATCAGTATCGGCCCGGAAAAGATCTATATGACGAGCGTACAGTTGATGTCGCTTGAGGAGGCGACTGCTGAGATCAAATTCCTTGGTTTGACTGTGGGTAAGGTGACAGAGGACTACAGTGAATCGGTGGCACCCGGAAGCGTTATTTCCCAGAGTGTGGCAAACGGCGAGGAAGTGAAGAAGGGCGATTCCGTGGATTTGGTCGTCAGCAAGGGCAAGGATCCGGCGAAGCAGACGACGGCAGCGCCAGCAACAACAACCGCTCCACAGACAACAACCGCTCCACAGACAACAACCGCACAGCAGACAACAGCAGCGCCACAGACAACAGCCGTGCAAACAACAGCCGCACCAGAGACAACAGTTGCACCGACAACGACGGCATCGGAGACAGAGCTATCTGAGACATCGGCACTGGAAACGACCGCAGCGCTAGAGACGGAAGCCGGGGATGCTGTAGATGAGACGGATGCGCCGGCATCAAGTGTGTTGGAAATAACGGCAGCGCCAGAGAAGTCAGAAGGGCCGGGGACGACAAATAAAGCATCGGATCAGTCTTCGAATGATGAAGATTCCAACAGTGACGAAGATAACGCAGGGACAGAGACGTCTAACGGTGTGAATTCAGAAGCGCCGGAGGCAGAAGTCGGCGTATCAGAAACGATAGAGGCGCCTGGAACATCGTAAAAGTTATTTCAGGAAGATGCGGAGAACAAGCTGCACATGGCAGAAGTTTGGAAATACGCAGGACTACCGAAGACAGGACAGAGAACCCCTGTCTCTGGTTCCAGATAAACAGATAACAGAAAAAGGATGAATGGAGGGATAAATCATGAATTTGAAAAGGTGTCCAAAGGGTCATTTCTATGACGGGGAGAAGTTTGCATCCTGCCCGCACTGTGTGCCAGGCGCGGCGGCGTCGGATGACGCCCAGACGGTTGCCATGAGACCGATTAGCGGGTCAGAGAATGTGACTACAGATTTCGGCGGAAGCGCCATCGGGGATGACGCGGTTACGGTGCAGCATATCTCGACGGATAATGATGAGACGCAGAAGAGGCAGGATCCGGCTGTGGTGCCCTCATTTGCCGGGGCGATGGTCAGTGAGCCGGTGACGACGCCCGGCCCGGTGCATGAGCTTCCGGAGGACGATATGCCGACGAGACGTTATTATGATGATACGCTCTCCACGCCGGTGAAATCGGAGCCGGTGGTGGGCTGGCTGGTCTGCACGAAGGGACAGTATTTCGGCCAGAGCTTCACCTTAAAGAGCGGTCGGAATTTCATTGGCCGGGGCCAGGATATGGATATCTGCCTGGAGGGGGAGATTTCCGTCTCCAGAGACCGCCACGCAGTGATCGTCTATGAGCCGAAGGAGCGGATGTTCCTTGCCCAGGCGGGAGATGCGAGAGAGCTGTTTTATGTCAATGATGATGTGGTTCTGGATCATGTGGTATTGAAACCAAATGACATCATCTCCCTTGGGAAGGTGGATCTGATGATTATTCCCTGCTGCACGAAGGAATTTGCGTGGGAGGATCTGGAAAAGAAGGAGAACGGCCAGTCATAAGGCGGGCAGCGGGAGTATACGATGAACAGATTATGTATGGGCTGCATGAAGGAATACGACGACCGCTTTGAGGTCTGCCCCTACTGCGGCTATGCGTTTGATACGCCGGCGGAGCAATCCTATCACATTCCGCCCGGCACGGTGCTGGAAAATAAGTACATTGTCGGGAAGGTGCTGGGCTTCGGCGGATTCGGAATCACCTACGTCGGATGGGATTATCTGATGCAGCGCAAGGTCGCCATCAAGGAATATCTGCCGGGCGAGTTTGCCACGCGGATGCCCACCCAGATTCCGGTGACGATTTATTCCGGGGAGAAGGAGGAGCAGTATAAGGAGGGTCTGGCAAAGACCATCGAGGAAGCCAGGCGGCTGGCGCGCTTTGAGTCTGTTCCCGGGATTGTCCAGATCTATGACTGTTTCGAGGCGAACAACACCTCCTACATCATCATGGAATTTCTGGAGGGCATGACGCTTAAGGATTATCTGAAGCAGCATGGGAGGATGTCGCCGGAGCAGGCGATTCACGTCACAAAGCAGATTGCCTCCGCCATGGAGAGCGTACATAGAGAAGGAATCCTTCACCGCGATATCGCGCCGGATAATATCTATGTCCTGAATCCAGATGAGCCGGACGATCTGCGGGTTAAGCTGCTCGATTTCGGCGCGGCCCGTTACGCGACGACGAAGCACAGCAAGAGCCTGTCTGTGATTATCAAGCCCGGCTATGCGCCGGAGGAGCAGTACCGCAGCCGCGGAGACCAGGGAACCTGGACCGACGTGTATGCGCTGGCCGCGACGCTCTATAAGATGCTCACCGAGGTCACCCCGGAGGATGCGATGGAGCGCAGCGTCAAGGACGAGCTGAAGAAGCCGTCCAAGATGGGTGTGAAGCTGAGCAAACCGACGGAAACCGCTCTGATGAATGCGCTTCATATTAAGACGCAGGATCGGACGCAGACCATGGAGGACTTCCTGACTGAGCTTTCTGCGGCAGAGGTGAAGGAACGCGCCGTCACGAAGGATAAGACGGATGTGGGAAGGATCCCGATTTGGATTCCCATTTTAAGCGGCGTGGTGATTCTGGCGGTGGCGGCAGGAATTGTCCTGATGGCGACCGGAATCATTCGCTTCCACATGAACACGTCGACGGCGCATATGGAAGAAAATATGGTTCGGATGCCCAATGTGGTCAATGAGGACGCGGACGAGGCGGAGACGATTCTCGCAGATGAAAATCTGGGGATGTCGAGAGACCGGATGGAGTTTTCCGAGGAGATCCCGGAAAATCTGATTTCCTATCAGGAGGTTCCGGCGAACAGCGTGGTCGCGCAGGGAACCGAGGTTGTGGTTTACATCAGTAAGGGACAGGAAAAGGGCGTCATCCCTTCCGTGACCGGACTGATGCGCGAGGAGGCGTTAAAAGCGCTGGAGGAAGCCGGATTCCAGAATGTTGTCATTGAGGAGAGCATGGAAGCCGGGCTTTATGATTCGGTTCTGGAAATCAGCCAGGTACAGGGCGCAAATGTCGCGCTGAGCGAGGAGATTACCATTACCGTCTGTGTGAATGAGGAGAACCAGGAAGGCGACGCCAGCATCCAGGTTGAGACGCCGGATCTGTCAGTCTTAAGCCGCGAGGAAGCGGAGGCCGCTCTGGAAGAGATTGGCTTAAAGGCGAACTGGGTAGAGGAATACAGCGACGAGCCGGAGGGCACGATCCTTGCACAGGATCCGGGAGCCGGAGAGATGGTAAACAAGGATACCTATGTGACGGTGAGAATCAGCGTCGGCCAGGAAAAGATTTACATGACGAGCGTGCAGCTGATGTCGCTTGAGGAGGCAACCGCGGAGATCGAATCCCTTGGCCTGACCGTGGGCAGTGTGACACGGGAGTACAGCGATTCTGTAGCAGAAGGAAGCGTCATTTCCCAAAGTGTGGCAAACGGCGAGGAAGTGAAGAAGGGCGATTCCGTGAACCTGGTCGTGAGCAGAGGTAAGGATCCGGCGAAGCAGACGCAAGCGGCGCAGCAGGAGACCGCCGCACCGACAACGGCAGCGCCAGTAACGACGGCGGCGCCACAGACGACGGCCGCGCCGGAGACGACGACCGCAGCACCGGAGACGGCGCCACCTGAGACAGCGGCGCCCGAGACGACCGCAGGCGATGCGATGCAGGGACTGTTTGACGGCATTGACTGGTAGCAGCACGGAAAGATTCTCAGGGAATCTTTAAATAAAAAATGTATCATGACATGCTGCCGGGTGAAATTCCCGGCAGCCCAAAAAGAACAGGAGGAAAAAAGATGAAGAAGTGGAGTATCTGGTTTGCAACAGCGGCGATCGCGCTGGCGGCGGCATTCCCCGCTTACGCAGGCTGGGAAAATGAGGATGGCGTGGATTATTATCGCTTTGACAGCGGAAGCCGCGCCAGTGATCAGTTTGTGCAGGTTGACGGCCTCTGGTATTTCTTTGACGGCTCCGGACATATGCTGGCATCCACCTGGTATCAGAAGGATGGATCCTGGTATTATGCGGATGCGAGCGGGGTTATGCAGACCGGCTGGACGGAGGTAAACGGCGAGTGGTATTATCTGGATGCGAGCGGAGCCATGAAGACCGGATTCCTTGATCTGGGCGGAAAGCGTTATTATCTGGATCCGACAACCGGAGTGATGAAGTACAACACGACGTTTGCCGTTGACAATCGGACGTATATGGCGCAGGAGGATGGCAGCCTGAAGACCAATGATATTATCACACAGAACGGTCTTAAGCTGAGGTTTAACACCGACGGTTCCATTGATTTCCAGAATGCGGCGACCGCTGCCACCGATGAGTCCTGGCGTCCGTATATGGCCGGTGACCAGATGACAGATCTGCAGACAGAAGTCGAGCAGGACAATCAGGACAGGATCGAAGAGCTGATGGAAGAGCTGTATGATGAGTACAAGGAAAAGGTAGTTACCGCGTCATCCTCTTCGAGACGTGCGACGAAACGTGCGAGCTGGGAAGATAAAGTGACCAGAAAGCTCTCTGCCCTGAACGCGTCCGAGGAGCAGATCAAAGAATATATCAATGACGTAGAGCGCGGATACTACGGCACGGATGACTGGTGGGACAGCTATTACGATGACGATGATGACGACGATTACGATTATGATGACGAAGATTAAGGCTTCGACGGCTGAGAAGATAGCTATCGGGAGAAACAGAAATTTTGGATCGGGTAACTGATCCATGAGAGGGAAGACGCCCATCGCGGTTGATGAATCGAGATGGGCGTCTTTTTAAAAATGAGAGTGTAGTGTCTCTGACGGAAAGATGGGGGATTGCTATGAAAAAGAGAACGTACATATTGGCTCTTATCGTGTGCGTCGTTTTGGGCGTATGCGGTCTGAGTGGCTGTTCGCTGGTGAATCAGGTACTGGAGGCGGCAATAGCCGCAAGTGTGTCTTCCGAGGAGGAAGAGACAGAGGCAGAGGAAGAAACTGCTTCGGATCGTGAGGAAGAAAAAGAAAGCAGTTTGGTCGGGCAGGCGTTTCGTGTGTTGGAAATGCTTTTACCTGGAGCAGATAAAACGGACGGAGAGACGGATGAGAGCATGGACGATGTGGAGGAGCTGCTGGCAGGCTACGAAGAGCTGTGCGATTCTGTCAATGAAATCATGGAAGATTATGAGTCAGAGGATGGTTCCGTATCGCTCGAGGAGGCGGCGGAAGCGGCTCAGGAGGTCTATGAATACGGTTGTCAGATGGAGGCGGAGGGCGTCATTGACCGCTGCATTTACGACGAGGAAGCCAACAGTGTAACCATGGTTCTGCAAAGTGGAGCCAGGGTGCTGTTTTCGCCGCATGTGAAGGATACCTACAGCGGAACCTATCAGGTATCTACGGTGAATACGGTAGGTTTTTCTGAGACAGTTCCGGTTTCTGTCGTATTTAATGGAAATAAAACAGTTTCCGATTATGGAGAATATACGCTGGAGATGATGGAGGAGTGCCAGGAATGGTCGCATCTGGATGAGGAAGAGGTGACGGTTGAGGGCGTATGTGAAATGCTGGCGAACGTTGCGCAGAATCATTGCCGCCTGATTTACTGGCGCGGACATGGAAGCCTGTCAGATGGAAAAGCGGTTCTGATGCTGGGAGAAAAAAGAAATTACCGGACAAGCCAGAGGTTCAGCAAGGATATTCGTGACGGATACCTGCTTTTCGACACGAATGGATATTATGGTATCACGCCGGAATTTGTAGAGGAATACATGTCGGAAACCTCAGAGGGCGGTCTGTTTTTCTGCGGCTCCTGCCATTCGGCCGAAGATGGCGGAGTGATGGCAAAGGTATTTCTGAATAAGGGTTTTCAGGCCTATGTCGGGACGAACGGTAGTGTAAAAAATGTCTATTCAGATAATATGATGAAAATCACAGCGGAATATCTCTGTGAAGAGAGATTTCCGTCATCTGGCGAGACAATGTCGATTTGGGAAGCGCTGATCTATGCAAGAGAGAAGCGTGGTGAGAGCGACGTGTGCGGTACGGAATTTTGCCTATATGAACGCCTGGAAGAATCTGAAGAAATCAGTTCGCGGTTGGATGACGATGGCGATGCGGTTGAATCAACATTGTGGGAAGGTTTTTCCGCAATGGAACATATCAGACGCACGGATCGTTTGTCTTACATGGAGATGAAAAGAATTAACGCCACAAGAACCGTGCCGGAGTTCCGGCTTCGCAGCCTGGATATGGAGAATAACGGCGGCTCCGTGGTGCGCTATCAGGGCGACGATTATTATTGGAGGTATCGAAGCGAAAGCGTGCAGCCGGATGGGATTTTTGCCTATTATTCGCATGTGGAAGAAACTGAGAATGAGATGATCTGCCGCCATTCGGACGGCACGGAGGAGGTGCTGTTTCGTGCGGCGGGATGCGGAGATATCTATATTTCCGGGGGAAAGCTGTATCTGACGACGGCAAACGGCCAGATGTATTCGGTGAACATGGACGGAAGCGGCAGGAGAGATTACGGCTATTTCCCGATATGGGATGCGGACGCCGCATCTGGCATTGTTCTGGGCGGCGGAAAGGTGATTCGCAGCGGAAGCACGGCCACAGGGAAGCTGATTCCGGATGGCGGAGGAAGCTATGCGGGAACCGTAGACGGATATGTTTATTTTTCTGATTATGACAGCGATCAGGGAGAGATTGTTCTCTATCGGTATGGCCTGGACGGCGAGTCAGAGACGGAAGAGGTTGACCGCTATGCGTTCTTGCCGGAATTTGGCTCGGAGGCCATCGTTCTTCAGGTTGCCGGGCTGGGAAATTCTATCTATTATTCATATGGATATTATGCCGGCAGCGGAGTATTCTTTCAAGAAGGCGGAATCAATCGCGTCAATCTGAATGAGGATGGGGAACCGGTTAGCAGTGAGGTCTGTGTTGCTGAGATTACGGCGGAGGAATTCCTGGTTGCGGAACAGGATGGCGCGATTCGGATTTATTATATTGACCAGGGCTACGGCTCGCCGGTCGGTTTCTGGGATAATTACGCATATGAGGGATGCAGGGTAAAGAATATGAGTACCGGGCAGGTGGAGCTTTCATCCTTTCCGCTTAGCAGCCGGGGATCCTATGTATGGCTTGATGGCGCGGTCTGTATGATCCATGAGAATGAGGCGGCTTATACCACGGTGATTCCGAAAGACCTGGTAACCGGATACGGGTGTGCCGACACGGTCAGCGGCGAAGAAGCCCGGATTGTACTGATCCGCAATCTGGCATGTGTCGGAGATGATGTGTATTATACGGTAGAAACATCAGAGCGGGATAATAGCCGTGATGTAGGATGGCGTCCCGGTTACCGGAGAATCCGCAGCGAGGTATATCGGCTTACCTCGGGCAGCGAGACAGCGGAGCTTTTGTATTCTTATTAAAAAAAGCCGTGGGGTGTTCATTCATTGCAGATTACTTTTCCGATTTTTGAGCAAAAAATAACCGGGTACAATCATGTACTCGGTCTGGGAGCGGAAATCTCGGCATCGGCTGCTTTTGTGCCGGGTATACGTTCGGCAAGGATAATCATAAAACGCAGAAATGACCGCCCCAGTTGCAAGCTAAGCGGTCATTTCTAATGACATTTTAATTTGTGGCTAACCGTCTATCGGTAGCTCCCGGGGGGACACCTGTTAGCGCAGGTGTCTTTCCTTATGCTTACTATAACATGAATTCCGGAACAGTTCAAGAAATTTTTGCTGGGTCGGTGCAACCGCCCCCTTCCAGCTTCCAGCTTCCACCTTTTGCCACCCGGTTGATTCCGCCTTCACGGGCGACGGTGAGAAAATAGCGAAGCACTCGAATTTCCATAGGTAACCTCCCGTTTCAGGTTCTTAAGCAGAGTATGCTCATATATTGTTTCTTACAATCCGTTGAGAAATTTTTAAATATTCCGGATTCTCTTTTCGGAAAACTATGTGAAACGTGACGTTAGCTTCCGGATCGGAAACCGGTATGACTTTTCGGTCAGTCACAAAGTCTTCTGTTAATGCAAGGTTTGTGACAAAATAAGGCAGCGTAGATGTTCTCGCCAGCTCCCGGAACTCAAATTCATCCGTCTGCACTAGGAATCGGGACGCTGGCATCTTTTTATGGCATAGCTGACTCCAGAAACCAATATCTGATTTTAGCAGGCAGTTGTACCCGTTCAGCATTTCCAATGTGACGGAAGGGCAGCTTGCCAGCGTGTGGTCGGGTGACAGGCATACAGACAGTTCTTCGCGGATAAAGGGAACACATTCCATCGTATCATCCTCCTCTATAGGACATGGCAAAATACCGATTTCACAGCTTTTGTCCTTTACCCGCCCTGGGATTGCAGAGATTTCTGTGAGCCGAGAGGAAATTGTCTTGTCCGGAAATTGCTCTGCAAGTGCCGGAAGCAGGCTCCAGAGCGGCGCCGGGGCGCAGGATTCCACCAGAATTGTGCGCTGGCTCTGGTCAAACTGGCGCACCTGTGCCACGACCTTCTCCGCCTCTGACAGAAGCGCGCTGGCGTATTCCACCGCTTTTTTGCCCGTCTCATTCAGTGCAAGGCGGTTTTTTCCATGTACAAACAGGGCGACTCCAAACTCCTCCTCCAGATGGTGCATCGTGCGGGTTAAGGTAGGTTGAGAGATGTGCAGTTCCTCCGCTGCCTTTGATAAGGTACCATATCTGGCGAATGCGACAAGCTGCTCCAGTTCATATAGATTCAGCATGTTTTCTCCCTCTGGTTTTGCTATTCATCAGAAGAATAGCAGATTTCGTTATTGCTATTGTACATTCTTTTTGTTCTGCTGTAAACTCTGAATGATAAACCAATTCGATTCGCAGACAGGAGGAAACATTATGAATTATGTAACCTTGAATAATGGTGTGAAAATGCCTCAGTTGGGATATGGTGTCTACCAGACGCCGCCGGAGGAGACGGAACGCTGTGTTCTGGACGCCATTTCCGTTGGCTATCGCTCCATTGATACAGCACAGGCTTATTATAATGAGGAGGGCGTGGGCGCTGCCATTTTAAAATGTGGCCTTCCCCGTGAGGAACTGTTTATCACCACAAAGGTGTGGATCAGCAACGCAGGCTATGAAAAGGCGAAAGCATCCATTACGGATTCCCTGAAAAAAATGAAAACCGATTATATCGACCTGTTACTCATCCATCAGCCCTTCAGCGATTACTATGGGACATACCGGGCGATGGAGGAAGCATACAAGGCTGGCAAAGTGCGGGCCATTGGAGTTTCCAACTTCTATCCCGACCGCTTTATTGATATTGCCAGCTTCTGCGAATTTGTTCCGGCTGTCAATCAGGTAGAAACCCATCTGTTTCAGCAACAGAAGACAGCAAAAGCCGTGATGCAGAAATATGGAGCTCAGATTGAATCCTGGGGACCCTTTGCGGAAGGAAAGAATGATTACTTCAACAATCCGGTTCTGAAGGAAGTTGCAGCAAAATACGGCAAAACCCCCGCTCAGGCTGCCCTTCGCTTTCTGCTTCAGAGCGGTGTGGTGGTCATTCCGAAGTCTACCCACAAGGAACGTATGATTGAAAACTTCAATGTATTTGACTTCGAGCTGGACGCGGAGGATATGGCAATGCTGGAAGCCCTCGACACCGCACAGAGCTTGTTCTTCTCCCATTATGATCCGGAAACCGTAGAGTGGTT
>JAJQCO010000124.1 GCA_021202655.1 Clostridiales bacterium
ATCCGATACCGTGTTCTTTTTCCTGCGATGATATTACCAAAAATCCCGGCTTTTGTCAATAGCGTTCTTTCGCAAAACAATTTGCATGCTAGCTAATTTGTTAAATTTTTGTTGACCTCATTCGGCTTTCATGTTACACTGGCAGATAGCAGGTTTTTATACCTTTTATGCGTGTGACATCCGCGTCGGCGGACATGTCAATCGGAAAACGAAACCATATTTTCAAGCAGACAAGGAGGTATTTTATGGCTGATTTTTCACAGATGTATCGGGATAAGCTGGTATCCGCAGCAGACGCGGCAAAGGTTGTGAAAAGCGGAGACTGGGTCGATTACGGGTGGAGCGTCGGGACGACAGTCGCAGTCGATCGGGAGCTCGCGAAGCGGATGCCGGAGCTTACCGATGTCAAGTTCCGCGGCGGCATTCTGACGTGGACGCCGGAGATCTTTCAGATCGAACACCCGGAGGAGCACCTGACCTGGAATTCCTGGCACATGGGCGGCATCGAGAGAAAGGCCATCGCCCAGGGCTTCAGCTTCTACTCTCCGATCCGCTATTCCGAGCTTCCCAGATACTATGCGGACTCCAGCGATCCGCTGGACGTCGCCATCTTCCAGGTCGCTCCCATGGACAAACACGGCTTTTTCAACTTCGGGCCGAACGCATCCCATATGACCGAGGTCTGCAAAAAAGCGCGGACGATCATCGTAGAGGTCAATGAAAACATGCCGGTCTGCTTTGGCGGCTTCGGGGAAGGCATACACATTTCAAAGGTCGACATGATCGTCGAGGGCGACAACCCCTCCATCGCCGAGATGGGCTCTGCGGCTCCCACCGAGGTGGATCAGGCTGTGGCCGAGATCATCGTAAAGGAAATCCCGGACGGCGCATGCCTGCAGCTTGGCATCGGCGGCATGCCGAATGCGGTCGGCATGATGATCGCCCAGTCGGATTTAAAGGATCTGGGCGTCCACACAGAGATGTATGTCGACGCCTTTGTCGACATCGCCAAAGCCGGTAAGATCACCGGCGCGCGCAAAAATATTGATCCGGGTCGACAGGTCTACGCGTTCGGCGCAGGCACGAAGAAGCTGTACGATTACCTCGACCACAATCCGGAATGCATGTCCGCACCGGTCAGCTATACCAACGATATCCGCTCGATTTCCGCGCTGGACAATTTTATTTCCATTAATAATACGGTCGACGTCGATCTCTACGGACAGATCAGCGCCGAATCCTCCGGCATCCGGCAGATCAGCGGCGCGGGCGGACAGCAGGATTTCGTGCTGGGCGCTTACCTTTCCAAAGGCGGCAAGAGCATCATCTGCTGCTCCTCTACCTTCCGGACGAAGAGCGGCGAATTGAAGTCCCGCATCCGTCCGACCCTGGAACCGGGCTCCGTCGTCACAGACACCCGCTCCAACACCCACTATCTGGCCACCGAATACGGCATTGTCAACCTGAAGGGCAAGACCAGCTGGCAGAAAGCAGAGGCGATCATTTCCGTCGCGCATCCGCTGTTCCGGGACGAGCTGATCGCCGAGGCGGAAAAGATGCATATCTGGAGAAAGAGCAATCAGAGATAAGGAGAAGCATTATGCGTATTTTATCAGAAGACACCATCGCTATCGCGGTCGATTATCAGACGAAGATTCTTCCGGCCATGAGCGGCATCGACGCCCTGATTCACCGCTCTTCCATCCTTTTAAAAGGCCTTAAGCTGCTGGATGTGCCTGTCATTCTGACCAGACAGTATCCAAAGGGACTTGGCGACACCGTACCGGAAATCCAGGCAGTCACAGAAGGCTGCCCGGTGCTTGACAAAATGACCTTCAGCTGCTATGACACGCCCGCTGTCCGGGAGGCGCTTGAGGCATCCGGCAAAAAGACGGTCATCGTCTTCGGCATCGAAGCCCATGTGTGCGTCCTGCAGACTGTGATCGATCTGCTTGACGACGGATACCAGGCGGTTCTCGTGGAAGACTGCATTTCCTCCAGGAATCCCTCCGACATGGCCGCGGCGTTGATTCGCGCGCAGCAGGAGGGCGCCCGGATCACCACCTGCGAAGCTCTCCTGTTTGAACTGACACGGGTATCCGGAACGCCGGTTTTCAAGGAGATCTCAAAGCTGGTGAAATGACCCGCAATCCCATAACGACGCAAAAAAGAACCCGCCGACGGCAGGTTCTTTTTTGCGTCACGTTTGTATCTGACCGTCCTCTTCAGGGCTTCTTCTGATCCTCCAGAAATTTCTCCACCTCCTGCATGCAGGGAATGGACGGAGCCGCGCCCATCCTGGAAACCGCAATCGCCGACGCGGCTGCGGCATTTCTCATGCAGTCCTGAAGCGAAAGCCCCCGGCAGTATCCCGCCAGAAAATATCCGCAGAAGGTATCTCCGGCCGCCGTCGTATCCACCGCGGAAACCCGGAAAATATCCTGCGTGATCACCTCGTCTCCCGCTTTGCACAGTGAGCCTTCGGAGCCAATGGTCAGCACAATCACCGCGGAAGGATACTTTTCCGCGAGAGCCGATAAGACTGCCCGAAAATCCGGATTTTCTTCTCTTATCCCGGAAATGTGCGCTCCCTCGACCTCGTTCAGAATAAAGAAATCCACGCAATCAAGCGGAAGCTCCTCCAGCCGTTCCGGAATCGGCGAGGGATTAAACGCCACCCGAAGTCCCATCTCATGCGCCCTGCGGATGATGTAGGGAACATGATTCGTTTCATATTGAAGAAGGACGATGTCGCCCCGCTCTCCCTCCGCTTCCAGAACAGAATCAATATATTCCGTGGAAAGCTGCTGATTTGCCCCGCCAAACACAATAATACAGTTGCGCCCCTGCGAATCGACCTGAATGACCGCATGTCCGCTCGCGCCCGGAAGCACCGCAATCCGGGAAATATCCACACCGGAATCCCGCAGATAATCCGTCAGGAACGCGCCGTCCTCTCCCACTGCCCCGGCATGAATGGTGGGAACACCTGCTTTCGAGGCCGCGATCGACTGATTCAGACCCTTTCCGCCGACACAAAATTCCAGCTTCTGCGCCAGGATTGTCTCCCCCGGCCGGACAAACTGACTGACCTGGTAAACCCGGTCGATATTCAGAGAGCCAAACGAAATTATTTTCATACTTTTCACCTCACCGTTCCTTCTGCCTGGAATATCAGGATTCCGGCAAATCGTTAAGTACCATTATAGCATCAAAGCGCGTTCCCTACAAGCATTGGACTTTCATAGCAAAATTGACAGCGGCGATTTTTTATGACATAATGATTTTCGTCCTTATCAAATGATGGATACTCGTTTCATACTGACCTGACGCCCATCATTTTTACAAAAATAACCCGATCACGAAAGGAGATCCCTATGCTTCACCCGGAGATCCGTCTGGCCGCCCTGGACATGGACGGCACACTGTTACACGATGACAGCAGTATTTCCGATCACACTCTGGCTGTAATCGCCAGGCTGATCGCAAAAGGAATCCTTGTCGTCCCGGCCAGCGGCCGAAATTTTGAATCCCTGCCGGAGCGCCTGCGGACGCTGCCCGGCATCCGCTATGGCGTCTGTGCAAACGGCGCCAATATTGTGGAGCTCCCCGGCGGGAAGCACCTGCACGATTTCCCGATCAATCCGGAGGATGCGCGAGCCATCGCCGCATACCTCACGCAGTACCCGCTTTTTCTGTATGTTTTTTCCAACCGCGGAACCTGGCATTCCGGCAACTGGACAGAGCTCGGCCTCAACCGGATTTACCCCGGCTTTTCTTTTCCGCCCACTCTCCCCGGAAGCCTGGAAACCTTTTTAAGCTGCGATCCGCCGGTCATTGATAAAATGGGAATCTTTACCCCCTACGAGACGGTTTTCCGCGAGATCGAGCAAAACGGCAGCCCGGTCCCCTCCGTCACAATGCTGCGGGCCGGACAGATGACTCTGGAGATGAATTCCATTCACGCCACCAAGGAGCACGGACTCCGGGTGCTCTGCCGACAGCTTGGCATCCCCCTGTCGCAGGTTCTTGCCATCGGCGACAATCAGAATGACGTGACCATGCTGCAGGCAGCCGGCGTCTCGGTCGCCATGGGCAATTCCGGAGAAGACGTCCGGGCAGAGGCCGATTACATTGCCGGAACCAACGAGGAAGACGGCGCTGCCGCATTTCTGGAGGAATTCTTTGACCTGTCATAAACGCGCCAAAAGAGGAGGCACGGCCTGCCACCGGCAGACCATGCCTCCTCTGATATCACTTATCTAACAACTCAAATAGCTCGTTTCTGCACAGGTTATACAAAACAGCGGCTCTGTCCGACATCCGTAACAGCAATAGCGGCTTAGCAGCCCGGACCTGTCAGGGGCTCATTCATGGCGCGCATGCGGATTTCCATAATTCTGCTCTGCTTGGACTGAGCGCAGACAAACAACAACGCCTCCGCAACATCATCTGCGGTAAGCATACCAGACTTCGCCATCTGCTCCTCGGTTCTTCCATGTCCGATCGCAAACTCTGTAATTCCCGCACCCGGACAAAATGCACACGACTTGATTCCCTTTTCTCTGAATTCCTTATCAAGTGCCTGTGCAAACCCGCGAAGAGCGAACTTGGAGGAAGTATAAATAGTTTCATTTGGATAACCGTAAACGCCCGCCGCAGAAGAAATCATGATAATCTGACCCTCAGCCCTCTCCAACATATACGGCACAGTATATCTCGTAAAACAGAAGGCTGAACGAACATTACTGTCCATCACCAGATCATAGTCCTCAACCGAAGATTCCAGAAGAGGAGTGTATCTTCCAATGCCCGCATTGTTGATCAAAATGTCGATCTTTCCAAATGTATGGATGGCCAGTTCAACGGTCTTCTTTGCTGTCTCTTCCTCCGTTGCATCTCCTGCATAGTAAACGGCTTCTACGCCAAATGCCTTACACTGATCCACGACCTCCTGTAATCTGGATTCTCTTCTCGCCGTGATAACCAGATTTGCGCCTTCCCTTGCAAACAGCAAAGCTGTTGCTCTGCCAAAGCCTGCGCTCGCTCCCGTAATTAATGCTACCTTTCCAGTAAGTTTTCCCATGATTTTCTCCTGATGTAATATGATTTTTATATCAGTTACTTGTGTTTCTATGTGCAAACTTATCAAAAATAAGTGCCAGAATGATGACGATCCCGATCACAACCTGATGCCAGGAAGAATCTACCTTCATCAGATTCAGGCCATTTCTGATGGTGGTCATCAACACTGCGCCCAGAAGACAGCCAAGAAGATTTGCGCTGCCTCCCGCCATACTGGTGCCGCCGATCACAACCGCCGCAATTGCATCGGTCTCATAACCAGAACCAGCCTCCACAACAGCAGCTTCAGATCTTGCCACAAGAAGCATACCGGAGATTGCCCCCAACACTCCCATGATGATATATACCTTCAACTTTGTTGTTTCCACATTGATGCCAACCAGCTTCGCCGCATCCCTGTTGCTTCCGATTGTGATAACATTACGTCCAAATTTTGTGCGATACAATATATACCAGAAAATGGCCGAAACCACCGCCAGGATAATGATCGGAACCGGAACAAATCCCACATATCCCTGCGCAATGGATGTGAGTTCCCTGTAATTCAGACCATAGATCGGAATACCCCTGGTATAGACATAAATTAAGCCTCTTAAAATCTGCTGTGTTGCAAGTGTAGCGATAAAAGAAGCAATTCCCAGCCTTGCCGAAAGAAAACCATTCACAACACCCACTGCCGCACCGATAACCAGTGTCAAAATCATCGCCAGATAAATATTCATCTGGTAATTCTGAATCATGGCCGCACAACACATACCTGCAAACCCAATCAGGGAACCAATGGAAAGATCAATTTCCCCGGTTGCAATGATAAAAGTCATACCAATGGATATGATGCCCACCCATACAGACTGCCGGAGTACAACCATGATATTTCCAACCGACAAAAAATTGGATGTAAAAATCGAAAGCATGATACATAATATAATAAATGCGATCAAAACGCCCATTCCATTCATGGAAAGGATGTTCTTAAATGTTAATCTCTGTTTCTTCATACCTTTCTCCTTATCCGGCCGCCTTTCCGAAGTTTGTAATCGTCTTCAACTGTTCAATATCCGTGTCCTTTGCGTCCAAAATCCCTGTAATTTCTCCATTATGAATTACCATAATTCTGTCACAGATTCCCAGGACCTCTTCCTCTTCAGAGGAAACCATAATAACCGATTTATCCCGCGCCAGATAGTCCATAATCAGTTTGTAAACTTCTGTTTTTGCATTGACATCGATTCCGCGCGTCGGCTCTTCCAGAATCAAAATATCCGGTTCTGTCAGAAACCATCTTGCAAGAATCACCTTCTGCTGATTGCCGCCGGAAAGGCTGGAAATCGGCTGTTTCTGATCCGTTACCTTAATTTTCAAATCGCGGATATAATCTTCCGTAATTTCTTTTTCTTTATTCAGATCTAATCCAAGCCTGCCACAGATCTTTTCCATAAAAGAAATGGTGGTATTCCAGCTGACTTCCCGATTTGGGAAAATACTCTCTGTTTTCCGTTCCGATGGAATAAACGCAAATTTATTATGAATCGACTCGCGTATGGAACGATTATAAATCCTGTTCCCCTCTTTCATAATCTCCCCGCTGTCATAGGATGTCGCGCCGAAAAGAGCTCTGACAATCTCATATTTCCCGCAGCCGGCAAGACCAATGATTCCGAGGACTTCTCTTTTGTGCAGTTCAAAAGAAATATCTTGAAAAACTTTGTTTTTCGTCAGATGCTTTACGCTTAAGATTTTCTCTCCACGCTCATACATGACCTTCGGATAATAATTGGATACGTTACCGCCAATCATAGCCTGCACCAGTTCCTTCTCCGTGATATCACTGATGACTTCCTCCATGACAACAAGCCCATCCCGAAGAACAATCGTGCGATCGCAATTTTCAAAAATTTCATCAAGATGATGAGAAATGAAAATGATCGTCTTGTTCTGTGCTTTCAAATCCTTAATAATTCTGAAAAGTGTTTTCTTTTCTTTGTTCTCCAATGCAGCCGTTGGCTCATCCATAAAAATGATTTTGCTGTCCGCAAGAATTGCTCTTCCGATTTCAACCATCTGTCTCTGAGAAAAAGGAATGTCCCTGATCCTGGCGTCGACATCAATGTCGACATTTAGCCGATCATGGAGGATTTCCCTTGCTTTTTTCCGCATCTTTGAGATATCCAGAGGCATCAAAGAACCCTTTTTCTTCGTCTTCTGAAGTTCTGTATTGGCAAAAATATTTTCATAGACCTTCATGTCAGGAAAGAGGCTGAGCTCCTGATAAATAACGCTGATCCCCAGCTTCTTTCCTTCTTCTGCGTTAGTGATATTCTGAATCTGACCGTTCAGGTAAATTTCACCCTCATCTTTCGAATAAACGCCACAGAGAATTTTTATGAGAGTGGATTTACCGGCGCCGTTTTCGCCGATCAGACTGACGCATTCACCTTCGTGAAGCTTCATGTTAATGCCTTTTAATACAGGAACTCCATAAAATGATTTTTTTATTCCTTTCACTTCAATTACCGGAACGTGTTCATTCATGGCGTACCTCTTTTCGTTCTTTAACGGTCAATCTCTTTGGACTTGGGCTGTTCTGTATAGAAATAGTTATCCGCCGGAATGGTATCTGTGTTAGACTGATCAATCACGGTCAGCGTATTCATCACATGATGCTCCACTTCTTTTCCTTCCAGATCATGAGCTACAATTGTATCAATCAGATTGGTTCCCATCTGTTTTGCGTCGGTATTTACAGAGGCTGCCATTTCTCCGGCAACAATAGAATTATAACCATCCTCTGTGCAATCATAGCCAAGAACAACAGTATCCTGAAGCTTTCCCGCATCCCTCAGCGCAACGATGGCGCCAAGCGGCATTTCATCATACGGTCCGTAAACACAGTTGATTTCCGGATTAGACTGAAGTGCGTTTTCTGTTACCTCCTGGCCACCCTGTCTTGTCCAGTTTGCGGGCTGAGAAACTACAATTTCAATATTATCGGCGCCTTCAATTCCTTCCATAAACCCTGCTGTCCGGATGGTATTGTGAGAGCCCTCCTGTCCTTCAAGGTACAGCATCTTAATATCGCCTTCGAGGTTATTCTTTGCCCACTCTCCCATCTTACGCCCTGCATCCTCAAAATCATAGCTTACCAGAGATACATAATAATCATTTGTCACATCCTGTGCCGGCATATTGAACAGATATACCGATACGCCCCTTTCCGCAAACTGCTTGAGATACGGAATAAACTCCGTGTCATTATGAGTCGAGAAACAAAGCACGTCCAGAGAATCATCCTGAAGCAGCGTCTCCAGGAAGCCAATCTGTTCTTCAACCATCTTGGACGCATTTGTCGGCGAATAGACGTCAATCGTTCCAACCTCATCGCCACCATAACGCTCCAGTTCCTCATTCATGCCATCCAGGACAAGCGAATAATATGTATTCATTTCCGCATTCACATAAGCAATATGAAGAGGCAAATCCTTTTTCTGCGGATCGGGAATCTTCACAGCCTCCTCAACCGCCACTGTTTCCGCATCTGTCGATGCTGTGGCAGACTGCTGGTTGCTTGTTGAACAACCCGCTAACCCGATACTCACCATCATAGCTGCTGCAATTCCAAGTACTCTCTTTTTCATCTTTCTTTCCTCCTCGTGATTAATCCTTTAAACTCTTCATCATTTCTTTGAAAATCTCCCAGACCTTCCCGACCGATTCGATACTGACCTCTTCTGACGGACTGTGAACGCCATGCGTGACGGTTCCAACAGACACAATATCAAGCCCCTCTACGCGATCCTGAAACAGGCCCAGTTCAAGGCTTGCCGGCATAACATATATTTCCGGATCTTTGCCGACAACCTTTTTATACGCTTCCACCGCGGTCTTGAGCATTTTAGAATCCGGATTATAATTCCATTCAGGTGCGTCAGTTCCAAACTGCTCTGCCTTCACGCCTTCGCCAGCAAGATCCGCGAGCGCCAGCATCTGCTTGACAACCTCGTGCTTTCTGGTAGTCACAAGGCTTGTGATTGTAGAAATAATTTCAACCGCATCGGTTCCTGTCGTCATCAACCCAATATTATTAGAGCATTCACTGATCCCCTCAATCTTAAAGCTCATGCTGATCACGCCATTCGGAAGCAAAAGAATTGATTTTACCAGCTTTTCAGCCATAGCCGACGAAAACACCTCTGTCGCATCGCTGTCTGTCCTGTTCAGCGTGACGGCGATTCCCGGATCCGAAACCGAATATTCCTCCTTGATCTCCGCATATGTCGTCTCCACAATTGCTCTGACTTTATCTGCCAGGCCGCCCCCAACTCGCAAAATCGCCTGTGCCTCTGACGGAATCACATTATTCTGTACACCGCCTGAAACTGTCGCAATTCTGGTTTCCGGAACCTCTGCCAGGATGTTATTTAATATCCTGGCCAGAAGCTTAATAGAATTGCCGCGTTCCAGAACAATATCGAATTCACAGTGTCCACCCAGAAGCCCTTCAATATTCAGAGCGTAACTCTCTGCCTGCGGATCCGCGGCCTCCAGGTCTTTCATCACCTGATATTTCACGGATACATCTCCGCCACAGCCCGCAAGAATGTGATCATCCATATGCCAGTTCATATCCAGCATTCTCTTACCAGTCAGCTTTTCCGTATGAAAACCGTCGCCGCCGACCTTTCCCATTTCTTCCATAACCGTAATCGCCATCTCAATCGGCGGATGCGGAAGCTCCTTCGAATCCAGCAACGCAAGAAAATATGAAATGCCGATACCGTTATCCGCGCCAAGCGTCGTGCCCCTCGCCCGTACATAGCCGTCTTCTATATAAAGATCCAGTCCCTCATTCAGGAAATCATGCTCTGAACCGACATCTTTCTTGCAAACCATATCCATATGTCCATGGAATACAAGCGTGGGGGAATTTTCATAGCCGGGCGTTCCCGGAGCTTTGATCAGCACGTTGTAAAGATCATCCTGAAATGTCTCATATCCACGCTCTTTGCCGAACTGAACCAGCCAGTTACTGACCTTTTCTTCATGCGAAGATCCTCTCGGAATACTGCTTAATATATCAAAAAATCGAAACACCTCCGACGGTTCTAAATTTGCAACAGCTGTACTCATATTTTATCTCCTCTCCGTTAAAAACTCGGCGCCACAACAAATACTGCTTTTGCCGCTCTGCCATAAAAATTAAGAATCTTATAGGTTTCTCCTTTCGGGATAAACATAAAATCTCCCGGCTGAACATCATAAGTTTCCTTACGGTCCTTCATAAAGAATGTAAGCGGTCCGTCCAGTACATAAAAAACTGCGTCTCCATCGTGACTGTCAAACTCCGTCTGCTGTGGACCGGCGCCGCCAGTCAGTATCCGGATCGTCCCAAACTGCATGACGTCATTGCTACACCACACAGACAGAAGCGCCGGTGTCCGATTTCCACTGATCATATAAATACTGTTTTCATCCGATAATTTGTAAAATTTCTTCTGGTTTCTCGCCTCTTCCCCCGCAACCGGAAACGCTCCCAGATTATCCATCGTAACTGCCATAATCATTCTCCTCTCCTGTCATATTTGTAAAGCTTTTTAACGCCCACATAATCTGTCGGGATCGCGTTGTCATCATCCCACATCTTAGGGGCAATTGCATACAACATCAAAGCTTCCTGTTCCAGGAAGTTGTAGCCGATATGCGGACATCCCTTCGGCATCAGAATTCCTTCTCCCTCATCAACCACTACGACCTGCCCGGTCTGCGGCTGAAACATGGTAACCTGCCCCTTCAATACATAGTAGATTTCATCGCCCGCATGGACATCCGCCGGTGAAAAATGTGTCCCGGGCGCCAGCTGGTATTCTCCAACCGTCATATCGTCCGTGCTTGCGATCAGCCAGTTCAGATCGCTGGTTTCCGGCGCCTCGTCTGTGTAAAGAAACTGTTTCAGCTCGCTCTGCTTCATAACGCAGGGTCTTTTCTCTTCTCTGCTAAACGGGTAGCTGCAAAGCCATTCAGGTGTGTTTGCCATTGCCT
>JAJQCO010000185.1:0-1294 GCA_021202655.1 Clostridiales bacterium
GCTCTGTGGAGTGGCGGGAAAGCTCCGTCTCGGATACCTCCGGCAGATGGAGCGGCTTTTGGCGGAGCGCAACCTTTGCCGGAGTATAGGAAAGCGGGCAGTCTGGCAGAAGATCCAGGCCGCGTCCGGGCGCGCCCATTTCAAAGATCAGTTTCATGCGTGTACCTCCTTTGCATGGTCCGGTGCGCATTCCGGGCAGGATGAGCAGCAGGAGCGGATTTCCTCCATCAGGCTGCGGATTTCGTCCGCGGTATTCATTTCCGTCGCGCACCAGAGCATTTCACGGCCGCCAAGCGGCAGTCCGGCAAGATAACCGCGCCGGGAGAGTTCCGTAGAGAGCTTTGCCGCGTCGCAGGGGCAGACCGTGACGAATTCGTGGAAAAATTCGCCTTCATATTTTCGCACAAAGCCCAGTCCCTCCAGCTCGGAGAGCAGGAAGTGAGCGTTTGCCATGCAGGAGCTTGCTGCTTTCTTAAGTCCGCGGCTTCCCATGGCGGAGAGATAGACGGCGGCGGTCATCGCGCAGAGCGCTTCGTTAGAACAGATGTTGGAGCTCGCCTTTTCGCGGCGAATGTGCTGTTCGCGGGCCTGGAGCGTCAGGACAAAGGCACGCTTCCCTTCCGCGTCGACGGTCTGTCCGACGATCCTGCCGGGGAGCTTGCGCATCAGGTCCTTCGTGGAGGCCATAAAGCCCAGGTAGGGGCCGCCAAAGCCCATGGGCAGGCCGAGCGGCTGACCTTCCCCGACCGCGATGTCCGCGCCGTATTCGGCGGGAGTCGCGAGAAGTCCCAGGGAGATCGGGTTGCAGCTGGCGATCAGCTTTGCGCCGGCGGCGTGAACCGCGTTTGCGATCGCGGCGCCGTCCTCAATCAGTCCGTAGTAGTTCGGCGACTGGATCAGGAGGCAGGCGAGATTTTTCGGATCTAAGGCTTCCCAGGCGGCGAGGTCAGTCAGTCCGTCCTTTTGCGGGAGAACGAAAAGCGGCGCGCCGCTTCCGAAGCAATAGGTCTTCACGACGGAGAGAATCTTCGGATCGACCGTGTCGCTGACGACGACAGCCCCGCGTTTGCGATCCCGGCACATGGCGACGGCTTCCGCCGCTGCGGTGGCTCCGTCATAGACGGAAGCGTTTGAGGCGTCCATGCCGGTCAGCTCGCAGATCATCGTCTGATATTCAAAGATCGACTGTAAGATGCCCTGGCTGATCTCAGCCTGGTACGGCGTGTAGGCGGTGACGAATTCCTCCTTTGAGGTCACCTGCTTTACGATGGCGGGAATATAATGGTGATAGGAC
>JAJQCO010000185.1:1304-10953 GCA_021202655.1 Clostridiales bacterium
TGACTTTTAGGGTTCTAGGACACGGCGCCGCGGAAACTGTGGGGGTATAGTGTGTTTTTTTCCGAGCTCGCCGCGATGGTGCGGGAGACCTCAAGTTCCGAAAGCCCGGAGGGAAGAGGAAGCGGCTGATGGAGACGCAGCTCCTCCGGGATGTCCACATAGAGGTCGTCCGCGGAGCTCATGCCGATGGCGTGAAGCATCTGCAGGCGTTCGGAATCTGTGGCAGGCATATAGCTTCCCATAATGACACCTCCTTATTTTTCGCTCTCTTCCTTGCAGAACGCCTCGTAGGCCGCGGCGTCTAACAGCTCCTCTTCGCCCGTGATATCGGTCGCCCGGACAAACCAGGCGTCGTAGGGCGCTTCGTTGATCAGCTCCGGGTGATCCAACAGCTCCTCATTGATTTCGGAGACGGTTCCGGAGACAGGGGAATAGACGTCGGAGACGGCTTTTACGGACTCTACGTCGCCGAGCGCCTCCCCGGCGGTCAGCTCATCGCCTTCCTCCGGCAGATTGACAAAAACCAGGTCGCCCAGCTCATGCTGAGCATAATCGGTCAGGCCGATGACGGCGACGCCGTCCTCTATTTTGACCCACTCGTGAGATTTGGAATAGCGCAGTTCGTTCGGAAAATTCATGATAATACCTCCTGATTATTTTTTCTTTGTTTTCGAGTAGAACGGGAGCGGGACGACCTCCATCTCCACCTTCCGTCCGCGGACGTCGGCGGTAAGCTTCGTGCCGACTGCGGCGTTGTCGGTGCGTACCAGAGCCATCGCGATCGGATAGCCGAGGTAGGGGGCGTGTGTGCCGGAGGTGGTGACGCCGACCTGTTCATCGCCGAAAAAGACATTCATGTGCTCTCTGACAATGCCGCGTCCCGTGACCTTTAAGCCGACGCGGGTGCGGGTGATCGTCTTTGAGGCCAAGGCCGTCCTGCCGATGAAGTCATTCTTTTGCAGCTTCACGGCGAAGCCAAGCCCGGTCTCAAGGGGAGAGATGGTCGCGTCCATCTCGTGTCCGTACAGCGGCATGCCTGCTTCCAGGCGAAGCGTGTCTCTGGCTCCGAGTCCGCAGGGGATCAGGCCGTCGCCCGTTCCGGTTTTGATCAGCAGATCCCACATGGCTGTCGCGTCTGCCGCCGCCATATAGAGCTCGTATCCGCCGGAGCCGGTATAGCCGGTCTTGGAGACCGCGCATTTCATCCCGCCGATGACGGCGTCAAAGTTCGCGCTGTAATATTTGGCGGGGAAGCTTTCCTCCGGCAGCAGGCGCGCAAGGATTTCCTGCGCCTTCGGTCCCTGAATGGCGATCTGCGCGACCGTGTCGGAGATGTCGGTGAAAACGGCGTCGCCCTCCTCATGCTCCTTCATCCAGGCAAAATCCTTATCCTTGTTGGCGGCGTTGACCACGATAAAATAGTGATCCTGCCGGACCTTGTAGACGATCAGGTCGTCCACACAGCCGCCGTCGTCATAGCACATGATGCTGTAGCGCGCCTGGCCGTCATACATGTTGGAAAAATCATTCGTCAGCAGGCGGTTCAGCAGCCTTAACGCATCCGGGCCGACGCAGGTGATTTCCCCCATGTGAGATACGTCAAACAGGCCGCAGGCATTGCGGACGGCCATGTGCTCTGCGATCACGCCGGTTTCGTACTGGACCGGCAGCAGGTAGCCCGCGAACGGGACAATTTTGCCGCCGGATTTTTTGTGTGTCTCATAAAGCGGTGTTGTCTTCTCCATCGTTCCTCCTTCTTCGGATAGCGATCCCCTGCGGTAGTCAGACAGGGAGAGCCGTTGGTCGTTGATCGTCCGATGTCGGTATGTCATGGCGTGCAAGCACGCAGTCCATACCGCCGCCGTCCGGGACTTTCACACGAAAAAGAGCGCGAAACTAAAATCAGTTTCGCGCTCTGTCATGTTACCTGAAAGATTCCCGGGGTGTCCGGTTGCTTCTTCGGCGCAGCGATCTCGGCTGCTTTCCAGAGTATCGTCAGAAGCTGGTCCTTTTGCCTGAGAGTTCTCCGTCCCCTTCGGCGCACGCCCTTGTGTCTCTCCCAGCTTCGTCATCCGATGTATTTAATATGTTTTTAATCTAGCACAGGAAAGTGGAAAAGTCAATCGGAAAATATCCGACGGCATTTCCGGCCTTCGCCTTTTTTGAGCGGGTATAAATGCGCGGGTGCGGGAATAAATTATCAGCAAGCAATCTCAGAAAAGAGGGATCCCATGAGGAAAACAGGGCTGTATGGCTGCCGGATGTCGTTAGCATGCGCGGCGGCGATGATGGCGTTGTCCGGCTGTAAGGTGGACAAAGTGGATCAGAACAAGGTGAGAGACCTGACATTTACCGTGGTGGGGGAGAACGATATCCCGGCGGAGCTAAAGAGTCTGGTGGATGAGCGGAAGGGAGCGCCGTTTAAGCTGACCTACACAAACGATCAGGGCCTTTACATCGCGGTAGGATACGGGGAGCAGGAGACCGGCGGGTACAGCATTCAGGTCGATGAGCTCTATCTGACGGAAAATTCCATTGTCGCCGACACGGAGCTTCTCGGGCCGGAGCAGGGAGAAGCGACCGGCGTCGGGAAGTCCTATCCCTATATCATCATCCAGACCGAATATTCGGAGCTGCCGATTGTGTTTCAGTGAAGAAAATATTTTTCCCCGATATCCGTAAGGCGGCGAATATTCGTGTACACAGGCTCATAAGCTGACGATGAAAGGCCGTTTTTTGCCCGCAGGCAGGGCGTCGGCCCGACAGGAAGGCAGGTGCATGACCGGATGCTGGAGCTGGTAAAACGAAACATACATATGAACCGCAGGAAAGGCCAGATCAATACGCAGGTGACTCTGGACGATGATTTCATCGTGCCGGATACGATGAGCGACGCAGAGCAGGTGATCCTGGATGCGGGGGAGATTCAGCTGGAGCCGGTGAAGCTTCAGACGGAGAAGGTGATTGTGCGGGGAAAGCTGGATTTCCATGTGCTGTACCGCAGGGAGGGAGGTGGATTACAGACGCTGGGCGGCATGATTCCGTTTGAGGAAACGGTCAACGTGCCGGGGCTTGCGGATCAGGACGATGTGGGCGTCGGCTGGCATCTGGAGGATCTTGAGACCGATATCATCAATTCGAGAAAGCTCGGAATCCGCGCGGTGGTGACGCTGGAGGTCCGGGTGGAAAATATTCTGGACGCGGAGGCGGCGGTGGATCTGGGACCTCTTCCGGATGAAGGGGACGTCCCGCAGGTCGAGGTGCGAAAGGAAACGCTGCCGGTGGCGGCGATTGCGGTCAGAAGGAAGGACACCTGGCGTTTGAAGGATACCGTGTCCATCGGCGGGAACCGGCCGGCCATCGGTCGGATTCTCTGGAGCGAGACGCGGCTGGGCAATGTCTCCACGCGTCCCCTAGACGGCCAGATCCATCTGGATGGCGCGGCCACGGTGTTTGTGATTTATGAAGGAGAGGGAGGCGGAATCCAGTGGCTGGAGGAGAGCATCCCGTTTTCCGGGGAATTAGAGCTTAAGGGAGCGTCGGAGGAGATGATCCCGGTGATCGGCCTGCGTCTGATCCATAGAGATCTGGGGGAAAAGCCGGATGAGGACGGAGAGATGCGGGAGCTGGAGATCGACGCGGTGATCGAGCTCGATATGCGTCTGTATGAAGAACAGGAGCTGGAGATCCTGAGCGATTTATACGCGATCAACTGTGAGCTTAGCCTGGAAACAGAGGAAGCGGATTTTGACGAGATCCTGGCCCGCAATACGGGAAAATGCCGGGTCGCCGATTCGGTTAGTCTCGGGCAGGACAGCCGGGTTCTGCAGATCTGTCATAGCTTTGGAACGGTGAAGCTGGATGAGGTGGAGGCCGGGGAGGATATGCTGTCCATGGACGGCGTGCTGGAGGTCCGACTTCTGTATCTGACAGACGACGACAGCCGTCCGATCCAGTCAGTGACAGAGCCGCTTCCTTTTCATTATGAGGCGGAGGTTCCCGGAATTTCACAGGATGCCGTCTGGTATCTGGAGCCTGCGGTCGAACAGCTGACCTCTGTCATGACAGGACAGGGGACGGTTGACGTGAAGGCGGTGATTTCTCTGGATCTGCTGGTGCTGCATCCGCTTCGCGTCCGCGTGATCCGCAGCGCGCAGGAGCAGCCCCTTGATGCAGAGAGGCTGAAACGCATGCCGGGCATTGTCGGCTATCTCGTGCAGGAGGGCGATACGCTCTGGGATATCGCCAGGCGGTTCCACACGACCATCGGAGACATCATGGAGACAAACGACCTGGCGTCAGAGCAGGTGAGTCCGGGCGACAGCCTGATCCTGGTAAAGGAGCTGTCAAGGGAATAGACGAAGGAGGCACCTTTGGCGCCGGAGGGGCATAGGATGATAGTAGCTGACTTTCATGCGTAGGGGAGCGCCGCGACAGCGGCGCAAGTCGGTTTTGTTTGCGCATTCGGCCAATGCTTTCCATAGATCAGGGAAACCTGGGCGGTGTTCGGGTGCTTCGCGAAAAATCCGGGACCGCTTACATAGGCCGGCTACAATAGCCTTTCTTTTTTTGGGCATTTGTGGTAGGATAAAATACGATCAACAGGGAGTAACATCAGAAGAAAGGATTTTACGGGAATGAAGCGGATCAGACAGATGATGACGATCATGGCCGCGGCGGCGGTTCTGCTGTCGCCGTCCGTGCTCGGAAGACTGGATGAACGGCTTGCCCTGACCGGAGTGGAGGACCGCGCAGCCTTTCCTGCCGTCACGGCAAAGAGACTGTTTTCCGGAGAGGCGCAGACGGAGCTGGAAACCTATCTGCAGCAGCGCCAGCCGGGGAAGCCGTTTATGGTACGGCTCAGGAACGAAATCACATTTTCCCTCTTACATACGGTATCCAATATCAATTACAGCATGAGCAGGGATCGGGATCTCTTCAGCTGGGAAAATGTCAGCTGGTATCTGCAGTATTTTATTCCGATCTCGGAGGAGGGGGCGGACGAGCTTCTGGGGAAGCTTACGCGGCTGCGGGATATGTTGGAGGCAAGCGGCAGGCAGCTCTATATTTTTATTACGCCGTGCAAGATTCGTTACCGCGAGGATGAGCTTCCGTGGGTGGACAAGGCCATGGCGCCGGAGCGCGGCATGGGCAATTATGACCAGCTGGTCCGCGTCCTTGAGGACAGCGATTTAAACTGGTTCGACAGCGTTGCCTATATTGAGGTACACGAGCAGGAATTCGACAGCCGGGTGCCGCTTTACTATCGGACCGGCCTTCACTGGTCGACCTATGTGGGCAATACCGTGGGGGCGGCGTTCGGGGACTATCTGGAGGAAAAGAGCGGATTTCGCCTGCCAGATATCACGGTGACGGCGCAGCCCTGCGAGACGCCGGTTTATCCGGACGCGGATTCCTTCGGCGTCTTTAATGTGCTCAGCGAACCGTATGACCAGTATTATGAGCCGGTCATTACCGTGACGGATCCCTCGACGGACGCGCCGGGCTTTCTCTGCCGGGGAGGGAGCTTTATGGGACAGAGCCTGGCGATGCTGATCCAGAACCACTGCTTTGGAAAGAATGTGGATATGGAAAACCGCCAGATTTTCACGGAGGAATTCAGCCAGGTGAAGGAATTCACCAGCTATGAGGACGAGGACATGGCGGCGTATCTGAAGGATATTGATATCGTCGTGCTGGAGGTCAACGAGACCTCCGTGACGGAGATGGGCTTCGGCTTTATTGATTACGTGCTGGAGCATCCGGAAATTTTACAGGAAGAGCAGGTGGCAGAATAGGATGGTATTTTCATCGCCGATATTTTTGTTTTATTTTTTGCCGCTGACGCTTCTTCTCTACGGTCTGGCTTCTCTGACCGGAAGGATTTCGCTTAGAAACGGCGTCCTTCTCCTGATGTCGGTCGTTTTCTACGGTTATGGCGGACTGAATTATCTGGGGCTCCTCATGGTTTCGATTGTGGTGAACTGGGCGGCAGGGCTTGCGATCGACGCGGGAAACCGGGAGGGCGATCTTAAGATTTCGGAGTCTGGTGCGGGAGAAGCGGGCGACGCACAGATTCCGGAGTCTGGTGTGGCGTTAATATCTCGTCCGGGTTTTCGCAGATGCGTGTTCTGGCTCGGAATCGTGTGGAATGTGGGAATCCTGGTCGTGTTTAAATATTTAAACCTTCTGGGAGACACGGCAGCCTGGATTGTGGGGGCGCTTTCCGGAAGCGATGTGACGTCGCCGATTCCGAATATCGTCCTGCCGATCGGGATCTCCTTTTTCACCTTCCAGATCATGTCCTATCTGATCGACGTGTACCGGGGGAAGGTGTCGGCGCAGCGCAATATCCTTGACCTGGCGCTTTATATCATGCTGTTTCCGCAGCTGATTGCCGGTCCGATCGTCCGCTATACGGATGTGGAGGGCGCGATTCGAAAGCGCAGCGTCCGTCTGGACGACGTGTATGAAGGCGTGTTCCGCTTCATGGTCGGCTTTTTCAAGAAGGTGCTGCTGGCTAATGAGATGGGCAAGGCGGCGGATCTGGCCTTTGCCTTAAAGCCGGGGATGGGAAGAATCTATGCCTGGATCGGGATCGTATGCTATTCTCTGCAGCTGTACCTGGATTTCTGGGCCTATTCTGATATGGCGATCGGTCTGGGGCGGATCTTCGGATTCCGCTTCCCGGAAAATTTCCGCGATCCCTATTGCTCCACAAGTATTTCCGATTACTGGCGCAGATGGCATATCTCACTCTCGGGATCGTTTCGTGATAACGTCTAAATCCAGCATGGCGGGAGCCGCTGCGGCCTGGCGAAGACCTGCCGGAATACGTTTTTTGTCTTCGCGCTTACCGGCATCTGGCACGGGGCGAGCTGGAATTTTCTGATCTGGGGTCTTTATACCGCCTGCTTTCTGGTCGTGGAACGGCTGGGATTCGGAGCGGTTTTAGAGCGACTTCCCGGATGGTTGCGCCGGATCTATGTCTTTGCCGTCGTGCTCGTCGGCCATGTAATTTTCCGCGCGGATAACCTGGCGAAGGCCGTCGGATATTTAAAGGAAATGGTGTATCCGAACTGGATGGGAAGTCTGGATCGTGAACTCGCGGAGTACGTCGCCGGCCCCAAGTTTCTCCTCCTGTTTGTGATTTCCGTGCTGTTCTGCACGCCGTTTTTTACGAGAATCTACGAGCGGTTGAGCAGGGGGAGGGCAGCGGCAGTCTGCGACGTCATCGTGGTGGCGCTGTTTTTCCTTGCCGCCTGCGAGATGATGGCCAGCGCCTACAATCCGTTTATCTATTTCCGGTTCTGAGCAGGGCCGGATAGGGTTTTGAGCAGAGCCGAATAGAAGGGTGTAAATACAGGGCGCAGGAAAGACAGAGAGTGTGGGAAATACTGAGAGACAGGATGAACACAAAAGATGAGACGCAAAAGAAGCGCGGGCAGGAGAATGTCACCTATATTGTCCGCTGCGCAGACGGAAGCCTGTACTGCGGCTGGACAAACGATCTGCAGGCGCGGCTTCGCGCGCACAATACGGGGAAAGGGGCGAAATACACGCGCCCCCGCCGTCCGGTGACGCTGGTGTATTACGAGACATACGAGACAAAGGAAGAAGCCATGCGGCGCGAATGGAGAGTCAAGCACATGAGCAGGGAGGAAAAGCTGAAGCTGATTGCGGCAGGTCCGGCCGTTGAAAAATAACCGGTTGCAAATCCTTCGTTTATAGGGTACAATATGTGGCGGGTCCCAAAGCCATGAATGCGAATGCCAGCATTCGATTCATGACCTTTTGCTCCCGGTATCATCATATATGAATTGGGCCGTCGCCAAGCGGTAAGGCACAGGACTTTGACTCCTGCACTCGAGGGTTCGAATCCCGCCGGCCCAGCTATTCTGCCAGATGTCGGACGCCTGAGAACAGAATCCATGTAGCTTTCGGGAGGGATTTTCAGGGGCGATACTGGCAATGCGGATTGAGGCGTCAGATGAAATACCTGGCGTCTCTTTTTTATAGGCGTTTTTACAGGAAACGACATGCAAATTTGACGTTCTTTGGCGTTCTCTATAGTTATGGCGGCGTTCTATGGATGTCTGCCGGAAAAGTCGGCGTGCAGGTATATGGATGCTGTGATAAGATAAAAGCGATATGGAATCTTTACATAGCCAGAAGGTGGCATTTGCGTTTCGGCGTGTAATGGGAGATGTGCGATGTGGGGAAATTAAGGATGCCGGTCGGCGTGGATGACTTTGCGAAATTGCGCAAAAACAATTTTTACTACGTGGATAAGACGGGCATGATAAAAGAACTTCTGGAAAACTGGGGAGAAGTAAATCTGTTTACACGTCCGCGCCGGTTTGGCAAGAGCATCAACATGAGCATGCTGAAATATTTCTTTGAAATCGGTGCAGATAAAAGCCTGTTTGATGGTCTGGCGGTCTCACGGGAAACGAAGCTGTGGGAAGAATACTCGGGGCAGTATCCGGTTATTTCGCTCACACTGAAAAATATTGAAGCGGATCGTTTTGAGGCTGGCCGTGCCATGCTCGTCAGAGTGATCAATGAGGAGGCCAGGAGACATCAGTTCCTTCTCGACAGCGATAAGCTTTCGCGACAGGAAAAGCAGGATTATGAGCTTCTTCTCAGCAGGCAAATGGATGACGATACGCTGTTTTGCAGTCTGAAACTGATGTCAGAGCTTTTGCGGAAGCACTACGGGCACAAGGTCATGATTCTGATTGACGAATACGATGTGCCACTGGCTAAGGCAAGTCAGCACGGATACTATGGGGATATGGTTGGCGTGATCCGCAGCCTGTTTCATTCTGCGCTTAAAACGAACACCGATTTAGAGTTTGCTGTTCTGACGGGGTGTCTACCAAGGTACGCCTTCGGTGTGAGAGTATCGAAGGAGAGCATTTTCACGGGTTTGAATAACACCAAAATGTACACGCTGCTTGACGCCAGATGCGACGAACAGTTTGGATTTACAGATCAGGAAGTCAGAAATATGCTGGATTATTACGGGCTTTCCGACTATTATGATGTGACAAAAGAGTGGTATGACGGGTATAAAATTGGCCGGGCAAATGTTTATAATCCGTGGGATGTGATCAACTGGTGCGATCAGCATCAGAGATACCGCAGTGAAAAAGGAATTTAAAGAAAGCTTTTATCATGGTATATTGCTTGGAATCCTGGGCTTTAAAGAAGGCTGGGATGTTAATTCGAACAGAGAATCAGGCGATGGTTATTATGATATTGCCATTGAGATAGAAGAGGAAGCAATTGGCATCATAATCGAGGTGAAGTACGCGGAAAACGAAAATTTTGAAGACGAGTGCAAAAGTGCTTTGAGACAGATTCGCGAGAAAAATTACACGGCTGAACTAAAATCAGACGGTATGCGAACTCTGCTGAAATATGGAATGGCATGCAATAGAAAGCAATGCAGGGTTGTTATGGAAAGGGGAACGGAATCATAGAGTACAGGAAGGAATGGGGCAACCGACGGAAACGGTTGCCCCTTGATTCGATTTAGAAACAGTAATAGCAATATAAACAGCCGGAATATAGGATTTTATATAGTACCATTGGCTGGGAAAGTTTTATACAATTTAATTCCATATTTGAGACTATGAGAAAA
>JAJQCO010000032.1 GCA_021202655.1 Clostridiales bacterium
TTTTTATACATCGTGTCAATTACTCCTGACTTGCGTCAGGGGCTTAACGATGCCAGGGTGCAGGGTTAACAGTTACTATAGGGAATAATACGATTTTTGACTGGTCAAATGTCAGCTGAAATTTAAATAGATGTTATGATTAGATGATGCGGGTGTCAGACCTATTGGGCATTGCCCGGATAATTAGGCGCATTGCGCTTATCTCCGCCCATTGGGCGTCAAAATTACAGCCGCAATGCGGCTTCCTTTAGCCAATGGAGCGTAACGAGAATAATCAAGCCCTTCGGGTTTTTCGCTACGCACCGAGCGGCTTGATTTGGAACGATAATGCAGATATGGAAGTCCAATGTGCCTTAAATTAGTAGGTACAAAAGGAGTTTCATAGGTGGACTCTTTTTTCATCTCATTTTTTTTCTTTGTTCAACCGCGTCATATTCCGAGTTCATCCAGATATTCAATAATGTCAGAGCTTGTCTTCTTTGGGTTTTCTTTGATGAATTGGATAATCTTTTGTAACGCTTCCTCATCATCTCTTACAGAACTCTTTACCCCGGCAACGAAATCATCGTATGTGTCTGACACATCTCTTAGCAATTCTTCCAGTTCATCCATTCTCTTATCCCCTGTTCTGCGATTTGCAAACATCTGAATATGACACACTCTCAGGCTTTGATAAATAGAAGCCTGATAAGACAGCCGTTTCCTACTTGTCATATTATCATCTTTTGGCGTATGCTGCAACTGTACAAAATCGGCATTTTCTTAAAAAAGTGCCGATTTTGCATTTCTTATATCATTCATAAACAGCCACCATGCCGCATCGCGGCTCTTCTCCCGCTCCGATGGAGCGGTCTTCCTGCTTTGCAGAAAGATACTGCACGCATTGCGTGCCATGACCGCCATTGGCGGAAATGATATGTGGTATTCGCTGCATTACTCTGTATATAGGGAACCTGCCGCTGGCAGGTTCCCTGTACGCGGCTCTTCCTCACACAGAAGCCAAAATGATACTTGCTATGAAAAACGAAATCCTCCATAATAATGAAAGAACCGTTGTAATCGGTTCAATAAGAAAAGGAGAATTGTCATCATGGTTAGAACGAATATTTTAAAACCATCAGGAAACCGCAAAATCACAGAGCAGAAAGGCGCTTTCTCTGTTGTGGAGTATCTGAAGGATATTTCAGTAGATCCTGTAAATGCACAGACGAACTATTTCATGGCGGAAATGGGCTTCCGGCGTAAACAGGTTGTCGTTGAATTGGATAATCAGGGCGTGATCATCCAGGCAGGAGCCATGCAGTGGATGTCTGGTTCGATCGACACGAAAACAAATGTAAAGGGAGTCGGGGATTTTGCCAAAAAGATGTTAGGCAGCGTAGTCACAAAAGAATCCGCGATGAAACCGCTGTATTTCGGGACCGGCGAACTCGCCCTGGAACCAACTTATAAGTACATCATGCTTGAGGATTTTTCCGAAAGGGCATATGGCATGGTCATTGAGTATGGGATGTTACTGGCATGCGATGAATCAGTGAAAATGAATAACGTTGCAAGAAAGACACTCTCTTCGGCCGCCCTTGGAAACGAAGGTCTGTTCAACACTTCCTTATCCGGATATGGTATCGTGGCACTAGAAAGCTATGTCCCCAGAGGGGAACTGATTGAGCTGATCCTTGATGATCCTCTGGATACCGTGAAAATTGACGGCGACATGGCGATTGCATGGAGCAAAAACCTGGAGTTTACGGTTGAACGGACAACCAAAACCCTTGTCGGCTCTGCCGCGTCCGGGGAAGGTTTGGTTAATGTGTACCGCGGCAGGGGTAAAATCTGGATGGCGCCACTCGCTTCCTATAGTTCATCGGTGAAGCTTTTCGGGAATACCAAGAATAAATAATACAGTGCATCTCAACTTACCAAACAACGCCCTTTTCCTCCTCCGGAAACCAGGGCGTTGCTTGCGTTTGTTCCCTCTTGCCGAGATGGACAAAACTTCCAGTATGTTCCGCTATGCTTCTCTCGGCACTATTGGGCCACATTCCACTTCTTCAGGAAATCGCATCGCTTAAAATTCAGTGTGGTTGGCCGACATTATCTTTTTCGCGGGCTGGGACTTTGATCGCGTCGCAGTCCACAACAAATTGATCCGTCCGTTCATAAGAATTGATATACGCGATATCGGATTCCCATTTACTGATGGCATTTGCCATATTCATCCTGTTCCTGGCAAGGTTAACCAGAAGTTCGATATGGCCGACGATTTCTCCTCTGCTTAAGATATTGTTCTCCAGAATGAATGCCAGAATATCCCTCCTGTTTTCCCTGCTCAGGTTATTCAGTGCATTCACATTGTATCCATACTGGTGTAATACAGATTCTGTAGAAAACCCGGAAAACGGATTATCTTCGTGTTCTGACTGGCTGCTTACTAATATTTTACAACAGATGATTCCGGTTTTCTTCAGGCGTTTGTATTCTTCTTCCGGGATGAAATACTTAAAACATTCTGAACAATAAAAACCATTGAAGTTCTCAACAACGGTCTTGTGCTCCTTGAAAGAAAGAATATTAACTACACCAATAACATCGGCAAAAGAATGTTTCCCGGACTCACTCACACACCTGGTATATGGCGAAAGGAAACGGAACAGCTTATCATTCGGTTTGATCAGTACATCCTGGATGTACCCATGGTTTTTGAACAAGGTTTCCTGGTTTAACCTTTCTGAGTATAACTCATTCAGAAATAGTTTTTTCAAAAAACCCTCCCGTTCCGAATATAATGTCATATCTGGAAGTTTATAGTGAGGCCGCCAGGATTTACTTTTCCCATACCAATAAATTACATATACGCCAGCACTCAACTCAACGCTTCGGTTCTCCTGATTGTACACAATTTCATAACTAACGGAGTCTTCTTCAAACTCAATTGAAATTTCCCCTTTCCCTTCTGTATCCTCACAAATCTCCCATGTAACTGCTTGCCTGGTCACAAATTCGTAGATGATTTCCCTTTTTTCTTTAGATGACATTTTCGTCATGATTTTATTCAGCGATATCCCTAATGCATCGCAAACGCTTAGAAGCCATCCAAACGTAATTTTCATATACCGGGAACGAAAATCATCTGGAAGGAAACCTTGATCCACCAACTGGAGGAGATCAAATGCCAGCATGTCTGCCGTGATTACATTTCCATCATTAAATGGATCTCTAAACCGATTGCATAGGTTGATCTGATTTTTGATGCACTGCATATATATATTTTCATATATCGTATATATCTGTTTTGCTACTTTCCCACCCAGCTTATGATCCATGAATTCATCATAATCATTGTAGAATTGCTCAGATTTTCTTTTTAATTCTATTTCTTTTTGCTGCAGAGATACCTGGTTGTTCCTTTGCTGTTTCTTTAGTGGCTTATCGTTCATCATGCTTACCTCTGTCAATCTTCCTTCATCCTTCTGCGGTTTAGATATTCGTTGTATTTGGCATTACTTTGCTCTGCCTGCTTCTTTTGTATGATCCGGTTCCTGTCGCTTAGGATTGCCAGCATCTCATCCACGATTTCTACCTCTGGCAACCGGCTGTAATGAGACAAATAGCCAATCATTCTCTTTGCTGTAAAGTCGGTATTCAGGTTCTTCGTTACCAGATCACAGAACGGCTCTTCATATCCACGGCTCAATAGTATATGATACAATTTCTGACTGATTTCTGATTTTGGCTTCATGTCACGTAATTACTCCTATATTCTATGTAAAGTGTTGGATTCATCTACAAGAATCCACAAGCTCTCTTTCATACTCATCCAGAATCTTACGGATTTCCTGATTTCCATCTGGATTTTGATAATGGTCAGCCTCTTTCCTGACCCGCACCCGGAACTCAATCTCTGCTTCCGCTGTGAACAAAAATCCTTCCTTTTTCCTCCGCACACGCACGACTGACATTCTCAGCTGAACCAGGTCGGCCTGCATCAGCGGAAACAGGCAGTAATACAGTTCATCCTCTGCAAAAGAAAGATATCCCAGACAATTCCCCTGTGAATCCTTAACCATAAGTTTCCAATTACGGAGTGCTGCCGGATAGACTAAATCACCTTTTTGCAGGGATAGGATCCGGTCCTTTCTCTCCTTATCCTGCTTCTCCCCGATATATGCCCTGAAACAATAAATCTTCTGCCCTTCCTGATTGATAATCTCCGGCTCTGCAATTTTTCCCAGACAGTAGAGCGGATCGACATATTGCATGGCAAGGCTGTGAAAGAGCCGTTTCTGAAACGGGACACGAATATGATCCGTCCCGCCGTCCATGCCGCACCGGATGTCTGCTATATCCATCAGTTCCTTACAGGCATGAAGGACGCTTCGCAAAAACAGCAGGAATTCCTCTTCGTCTGGATCCCATTTATACTTTCCGCGGGCGGCCGCCTGATACATGCCCCCGGTGCCGATATCCATATGGTAGGGGCTGTAAATATTACGGGCGGTAAATGCCTTTTCATTAATCGGCGCATTCCAGGGAATCACCACCTCATTGTCAAAAATAGCTTCTTTTTCGTCAAAGAATTTTTTGCTCTTAAGGAAGGTATAAGCGGCATTGATCCGCTGCGCCTGCTCCTGGAACCGGGCGGAATCCTCCACTGCTGCATCCGGATGATATTTCCCGATCAGTCTGCGAAACTTGATTTTGGCTGTTCTTGCATTGTCTGTTTTCGTAATCCCGAGAATTTGTTTCGCCTGTGTCTCGTCCATCTGTATTCCTCGCAACTTAAAACCGGCATTTACTCCAAATCAGAAGGAATCACTTCTCAGTTTTTCCAGACCGTCCCTGAGTTGAATTCCCAGAATACCACGTCGTATCCGTCTTCCTTCTGGCAACGAAACACATAGCCTTTGATATCCTCTTTGTCCAGATACATTTCATATGCCACATCCGTATACTCTGCCTCAACAATCATGTCATCCCAGCAAACTATGCCTACTTTTTCGTCCTCTGTCCAGACATAAGCCATCTCATCGAACGGATCGCTGATCTGTGTAAAATCATCCAGCACAATCTCCCGTTCCTCTTCCGTCCACTCATCCCCAAGCCGGAACAAAGCCGCCTTCCCGTCCCTGATACCGGTTCCGATACAGGTAATGTCAGGCAGTTTGTTGATATACTCGTAGCCATCGAAGATAATGTTCTCTTCCTGGTCGATTACGCACCACATCCCGTCCTCTTTCTGGACCCGCGCATACTGCCCCTGGGTTTCCTGAAAAGAATACGCCTGGATGTATTTGCCGGAAGTCAACCGATTTCCTTCCTGATCAATGTAATAGTAGTAATCTCCTTCTTTTACCAGTGTGTAGTTAGACAGTGGTCCTGCTTCAGAAAATGTCCCCGGCATTATAATCTGCACATCTGTTCCATCAATTTCCGCGTATCCGAACAGGCCGTCGTCATCGATATATCGGAATATCCCATTTTCTCCCGGATCGCAGTCCCAGAAATAATAGATATATTTGCATGGACCAAAGATGGCGCCTTTCTGCGAATCCCACAGATATGCTTTCCCGTCCCGATACCGGATTTCTGTAAATGGTTCTTCCTCTTCATTTGCAGAAACCTCTGTGGCTGCGTGTGCCTCTGTACTCTCCACCTGCGTGGACTGGCTGCAGGCGCATACCGACAGTCCTATTGCGGTGGCGATACAGATGACTATGGTTGTTCTCCTCATATGTGTCCTCCCTTGTGCTATACGCAATATAAAGATTATATCGGATTTTTCTTAGTTAAGCAATGAAATATATCGAACCAATTCCATATTACATCTCAAGCCCGCATTTTTCCTAACAAATACACTGTACTTTTTCAGATATTCATCATATTAAAACAGGTGCGGCACGGAAGGTCGAATAGAGGAAAAACCATGGATGATACCTCAACGAAATTCAGCTCATTTCGTTGCGTAATTTTCTTCTGGTTCCCCTTATATTTCTTCCGTGAAACATATATGCTATATATGATCATACCTCCTTCATCCATTGCGGAGCAGAAAATATTAGGTCGTTTTGTGCAAAGGACAGGTGTGTCCATCTGCACAAAAAAAAGCGGGGAATCTCCCCGCCGTAGACAAACCTGCATGCTATTTTTCAAGCATAGCTGTTACTATCTTCTTCGCCTCGTCAAGATCCTTGCAATCATTCAGGATTTCCAAAATTTTTCTGATCTGGTTTTTTCCTGTCTTCCGTGCTTTCAGTTCGACTACGACCTCATCCATATTTTTGTCCATATCTAACTCTTCGTTCATATTCTTTTCCTTTCTGGCTTATGCCACCGTATCTGTTCCGTTTATTTTCGATAGTAGAATTATATATCACGTGCCGCAAATAAGCAATCGACATTTCTAACTGCTACTACAAATTATCGAAGATCATCTTGCTGAATACACTCCTGTATCCACCTCGCATAGCCATTCTTGCCTAAGGCAAACAACAATTCAGATTCCATGATATTTCCGCTCAGCACCACAGTTCCGAATCTGCAAACACCCTTCTTCCATCCAACTGCAGCTGGAAAAACGAAATTGCTGTCCGGTCGAACGCTCTCTTCTGTGCTTCCAAGTAAGGATAGTTCCTGGCAACCTCCGTATACAGCGTCCCCTGCCCGGACTCTCCGGTTTCCACCACAACATAGGTACCCAGGGAAAATGCGCAGTCCACGACATTCATCCGTTCACTGGCGCAGACCGTATGATAGGAATAACGGAGCGGTTCTTTCCCGGAAAGCATATATTCTTTCATGATGTTGAGGACAAAATCTTTCAGGCCGGTATGTAAAATGACCAGTTCGCCGTTTTCCCGTGTATAAGCCGGCAAACTGACCATCTGATTGTAAAAACCGCTGTTAATCTGATCCGTAATTGTAGACGATTTCTCCATAGCAACTTCTCCTTCCAAGTAGTACACGTTTCTTTGATATATATTATGGAAAATCTGCTTCTCGCGAAAATATTGCTTCAACCATTCCAGGAAGGCAAGTGTTTTCTATATGCCGGAAACAGAAAAAGGGCTATACAGCCCTCTCTCATGTCTGAATCCTATGCATTTAAAAAGTAAGCATAGTTCAGAATATTCTCTGTTTCATTGCACGGAACCAGTCAGCCCTCTTTCACAATCTCAGTGATGGATTTTACCAGTCCGGCAACCGACTGGATATCAGACGGAATAATAATCTTCGTCGCCTGGCCATCAGCCGCAGCCGCAAAGGCTTCCAGGCTCTTCATCTGCAGCACCGCGGCGTCCGGAGCCGCCTGCTTCAGGAACCGGATTCCGTCCGCATTCGCCTTCTGAACTGTCAGAATCGCTTCCGCCTCACCTTCGGCCTCCCGGATCCGTTTCTCTTTTTCCGCTTCTGCGAGAAGGATTGCTGCCTGCTTTTCAGATTCCGCATCCAGGATTGCTGACTGTTTCTTGCCCTCTGCCACCAGGATCGTCGCCTGCTTCTCGCCCTCTGCACGCAGGATCGCCTCACGCTTCTCGCGGTCTGCCTTCATCTGCTTTTCCATCGCGTTCTGGATGGATTCCGGGAGATTGATTTGCTTACGCTCTACACGGTTTACCGTGAGTCCCCATGGATCGGGAGCAACATCTAACGATGCCCGCATCTTCGTGTTAATTGTCTCCCGCGAGGTCAGGGTTTCATCCAGTTCCAGATCACCGATGATATTCCTCAGTGTTGTCGCTGACAGATTTTCAATCGCCATAATCGGATTTTCGACTCCATACGCATACAGCTTCGGATCTGTAATCTGGAAAAAGACCACGGTATCAATCTGCATCGTGACGTTATCCTTCGTAATTACCGGCTGCGGCGCAAAATCCACCACCTGCTCCTTCAACGTCACTCTCCTCGCCACCCGGTCAACAAACGGCATCAGGAAATGCACTCCCACTGAACAGGTACATGTATAAGCACCCAGTCTTTCGATTACCAGAGCCTGTGCCTGCGGAACAATCCGGATACACCTCGACAGGATTACGATCATAAAAATCAGCAGAAATACCAAAAACATAAAACCAGCCATATTATTACCCTCCATTGATTATTCCTGTACCTGCAGTTTTCTGGATCCGCCTCAAAGTATGACAAATACAATCAGCCACTAAAGCATCTTTCTTCTCTCTTTCTGCTGTAGGTGTAATTCTATTATGGGAAATCAGATATTGCGGAAATGAGTCTTCCGCCAATGGCAGGATCTTCGGCGCATCGCGCCTCTCTTAATAATGCCATTCGGCCTTCTTGCTTCGCGCCAATGGCGGATTCTTCATGCTACCCCGTTGAAACCCCGTTATATCGCCGCATATCTGTGCATTTGTGGATGGGCTGCCTGCGGCAATGCCGCAGCTGTTCGTCCATTCCTTATACAATGAACCCGAAAAAGAATCCGCATGCGAAGCATGCAAAAAGCACCGCGTACAGGAAAGCGCCACATACAGACAACCTGTCACCGACAGGTTTCATGCATACAAAGTAGGCAGATTGCCTGTATACAGAGTAATGCGGCGCATCCGATCGCTATTCAGATAAACTCAATCTCCGGGCATCGGCTCCAGTTCATCACAGTTTTCAGCACGAACTGTTTCGGACATTGCGTAATTTCGGACCGGATCCCCGTCCGGATCGTCCTTTTCGTATACGTGTAATACACAGAGTAGTACGCGTGTATGAATTGATTTCATGCGGCAATGCCGCATATATATCTCTCACTAATATGCGGCGTAAATCAACCGAACTGATGCGTTCTTTGCCGACAGCTAATCCTGCAAAACAATCCCGTACGTCTTTTCCAGAACATCCTCGATTTCCTTTAAACTCCGCCTGCCCAGATTCCGGATCTTCGAAAGCTCTTTCCGCGTCATCCGGGAAAGCTGCCCGATTGTACGGATCGGATCCTGGCTGACAGACTTCCCGTCTTTCCCGGCAATGCAGGGATTCTTCAGGCATTTGTAAGTACGGATGGAAAGTTCCAATTCCTCGACCGGAAGCAGGTCAAGTTCAGAAAGCTCTTCCAGGCCTGCGCCACCGATACTCTCCGTCTGCCTGCGCAGCTTCGCCGCCTCCTCGCGGCATTCCGCAATCGCTTTCTCGCGCTCCCTCCTGCATTCTTCCATCCGGGCAAGCTTTGCCCTGTCATATTCTGCCTGGGCAGATTGAAGTTCAGCGAGCGTTTCCCGGTATTCCGGCCCATACACCAGAAGCAGCCGGTATTTTGGCGCACGAAGCCTGCGCAGCGCCTTTTCCCGGAACTGATAAACCTGGTAGCGATGAATGTTTAATTCCCTGCCAATCTCTTCGAGAGTCTTTTCCTCCTGATAGCGTAGCCTTAAGACCTTCTGTTCCCCCATAGTGCATGCCCGTGCAAGACATTCCTCAAACACTTCATCAAATCCTTCCGGTACATAGCACTCTTCTCCGATCAGGTCGGTAAGAAACGCGTCCTCCCAGCAATACCAGCTCGAATCTGTGATTTCAGGCTTTTCCCTCCGGCGATTTTCTGAATCAACTCCAATATCCTTACGGACAAACCGACGCATCCAGCGCACACTGATATCCTCTTTCCTGCAGGCCGCACTTTCGCACCCGCCAGATAACACATCATTGCAGACACTTAATATCCGCTCTGCCATGTATTTCCCATGTCGGTAATACTCGAACCGGGTTTCCTTGCTGCTCTTCTGGTCTGCCATCTGTATTTTCCTCCGAAATCTTATTTTCCATCATTAACTGATATCAGCCTCTTGCGCCGAGATGATACACAACCAACCGGTTTTCATCCTCATACTCTTCCTGTCCATCACCAAGCACATTCCGGATCGTCTCATCCGGATTGCTCATCAGCTTATCCACTGCCTGCTTAAACTCGCTGTCTTCCTCCCTATACTGTACAGCACCCATTTTCTCTACCAGATGCCTGGAATGTGTATTGTGTATCCGAATTCTTGCAACATAATACGCAACCTCATGTGTAGCAGAATATGTGTCCATCATCATTGTCAGTGCCTGACGGCCAATCCCCTTGCACTGATGCTCTTTTAGCAGGCTGATGCCGATTTCAGGTGTATTCGTATCAAAATTCCGCAAATTGCAGAACCCGCAGTATGCATCTGTCACTTTCTCAATAATACAGAAAATCAGTTCATTTTCTTCCGATGTGTTCTGCCAGGTGTACTCGGCAAACCCATCCATTTTGTACATATTCGGGTACTCGCTGTTTTGTATTAATGTTTCCATATAGTTTTCTTTGTCGCTTTCCTGCAATAAGCGGAGGATGTAATCTTCGTCCTCAGCAAATATTTCTCCGGAATTTTTTCCTTTTGTATCCATGCTCACTCTCCCTGCTGCTTTTTGGTAATATGATTATAGCACTCAAATGCCGTTTTGGAAAAGGAAAAGCTATGGCAGCCATATGCAATATCTGCATAATCCATTACAAACCACTTGACTGGAAGAATCTTCATTGCTACTATATGCGTATGGTTCACCAGATCCAAAAAATGAAAGGCTGGACAATAAGATGGATGATGAAGTAAGGGAAGCCCTGGAGCAGGTACCGGATGCGTATGATGAGTTTGTCGATACATACACTGGAAATCTAAGCGGAGATTCCGAAAAGCAGGAACTGCTTCTGCAGTGGCTGGAAGAACATCCCGATGCCATGGCGGATGATGTCATGGAATATGTGGACGATCTGCTTCTCGAACTATGATGTATTCTGCGCCGCTGCTTTGTAGGTGGAAAACCTGTCACTTATAGCCAATAAACCACAAGCAGGTTTGGGACATGCATACACAGTAGGGCGG
>JAJQCO010000136.1:0-333 GCA_021202655.1 Clostridiales bacterium
CTCCGGCCGACAGTCCAGCCTACCGCGGTATTCCACCGTCACCTTGTCCCGGATCGAATCCGGCAGCCGGATCAGGCGGCCCAGATCATGGAAATAGGCAAACACGCGGCCTTCCCGCAAAAGAAGATCGATCATCTCCCGGGCCAGCGTCTGCTGCTGCGCGTCAAGCACAGGAAGCGTCGAATCATATTTCGTCAGCGCCAGCAGGTAAATCGTCGGAATCCGGCTCCGGTCCCCGGCGTTTTTGACCACGCTCTCCAGCCAGGCAAACACCTTGTCCCCGGTGTCCTTTTCCTCCAGAAAATACTCCGCCGACTTCAAGGTAAAATAGGC
>JAJQCO010000136.1:343-9998 GCA_021202655.1 Clostridiales bacterium
GATCACCAGATCGCCGGTCCGTTTCCCGGCCACATACCAGTCAAATACCTGATCGATCCGGTCTGTCTCCCCGGAAAAAAGCATCTGGGCAAGCAGGCGTTCCGGCATGTCAGAAAGCTCCACATGGTCGCGGATCCCCTGACTCAGGATCTTGTACATCTGCCTGGTCGATCCGTTGAAATGCTCGCACAGGTAATCCAGCATCGCGCTGTCATACTGCCCCTCGGAGAACAGCATACAGCAAAGCTTGACCAACGGCTCTTCCTCCTCGAACATCCTCTGGAGAATCATCCCGGAGCACAGCTTTTTCAGGCGCACAGGGCGGACGCCCTCCCATCCGTAATCCTTCACCGTCTGGTAAGCGTCACGCAGATACCCCTGCTCGATTAACGCCTCACAGACGCCCGAGCGTTCCTCACGCCCCATCCTTGCCAGATCCAGATCTGACAGGAAATCCAGGTTATCCCCCGGAAGACTGTCCTCCTCCTCCAGCCGACCGCGATACCAGGCAATCAGCTGAGAAAGGAGCTTCTGTTTAAAGAGCGGATGAAGCTTCAGATCCGCAATCGCCTTCTTGAGTGCCAGCACATCCTCGCCGCCAATTCCCCTGGCCGCGATCTCGCCGCATTCCCTGAGCCGGAGCATCGGATGAGCCGGATAAACCTCATAGCATCTGTCCTCCAGCTCCGCCACATCGTTCCGCTCCAGCGCCGGAAGCTTCCGGTAGGAAATGTCCGCGTAGCGATTGCCATAGGCGTCCTGGAACAAAATGAGCGGGTGATGAGAAAACAGCGGCACATACGCCGTTCCGTTTACCACCGGGAAGGCGTCCTCGCCCTCGCTCTCCTCATAACAGACCACCACATACCGGATATTCGGATTTTTCAGGCGAATCCGGTAAGACTTGAGAATAGAGGGAAGCACACGCGCCACCCGTCCGTCGATCATCTCTTTATAAATCATATGGTCATACAGCACCACAAGCTGACGATTGATCCTCGATTTCAGGAGCTGATCCATGGTAAACTTCTCCATCTCACGCTCATACTGCTGATAGAGAGGCGTCTCCGGGTTCATGTAACGGATGATATTCACATAAAGCCTGGAACGGCTCGTCTCGTCCATATTGCGGTCATAGGAGAAATACATCAGCACCTCCTTCGGAAGGAGATACGGATAATCCTTTGGCAGCGCATACAGGAAGTACTCATAGAGCCTGGTCAGGCTGACTCCCGCCTCCAGCGCCTTCTGATACCAGGGGAAGCAGGCTTCTTCCCTCCGGTCACTCCGGATCAGGATCCCGCAGATAGCGCTCAGGATGTCCTTGTCCTCGTATTTCTCGTATAAGAGCGCAAACAGACGACAGGCCACCCGGTTGTCCCTCTTCATCCCGGCAGCCAGGCTGGCCGCCCGGGACGCAAGCCCGGCACTGACAAGCTTTCCCTTCGCCGCAAAATAAAGCACCTGAAGCTCGAAGCCATCCAATGAATTCAGGAAAGAGGGATCCTGTTTAAAAAGCCTCCAGGCTTCCAGATAAAGCCAGGGGCTGTGGCAGCCTTTTTCAAAATAACCTCGAAGCTGATCCAGCACGCCGGATGCGTCGGCGAGCAGCTCCGGCTGAAGCCTTAAGAGAAGCAGATAAAGGCCCGCATGCTCATGGGCAGAATTCGGGTCGCCAAGCGCCCGCTTCAGCACACGGCCAATCGCGTCTGCCTGCCCCGGCCGCTGTTCGACAAGATACATCAGATACTGATGAGCGCCATACTGCACCCGCTTCTCCAGGCGGTGGGCATTAACCTCCCCGCGACAGTCTTCCAGAAGCTGCGCCGTCCTCTCCTTATCTCCCTCCAGACAGGCAAGCTCCGCCTGACGCAAAAGCACCTGCGCACAGTCGCCGATCTTTTCCTGCAGTAGCTTAAGCTCCTCGCTCATCTTTTCTGACAGAGCGCGCTTCTTCTGCCGGAGCAGAACCGGATCCTCGTCTGTCGCTGTCTCATAATTCAGGCGGTAGGAAAGATAGCGGCCCAGCTCATCCTGCCCGTTCTTCTTATGGATCGCGCCCCGCTCTGATCCCTCGATCACCTCCACCGGCACAGAGCATGTCCCCTTGACCGATGAAACCGTTACCGCCCCCAGATTCTTGCCCATGTGCAGGCGGCCGGGATTCACCATGTAATGCACCACGCATACGCCGTCCCGGAAATCCTGCGAGGTATAGTTTTTTTGCGGGATTTCAATAAAATCCCCCTCCGCAAACACCTCAAACTGAACATATCCCCAGGTCTCTGTGCGAACCTCGAGCGTGTCCTCCAGTCGTTCGCCAAGCTTCTCATAGCGGCGGACCGTCTGATCACACTTTAGCCGCACCGGCTGTTTTACGTGCAACGCTACCAGAAACTCCTCCAGCTGATTTTGACGGTTTAAGCGGCTTCTCAGCCCATCGTACAGCGCGCGGATATGAAGATCCTGCATAAACGGCGCTTCGGTAAAATCCTGATATTCAAACAATCTCAGCGCCAGCTCCTGGTCTGTCCTCGCAAGCTGCGCAAAATCAGCCGGTTCCTTTAAGCCCTCCAGCACTCGCCCTGACGCACCCGGATCGACGGTGAAAGAAAAGGGCACTTTTTTCTCCCCACCATTGGTAACAAGATAAAAAGCACCCGCAATCACATCGTCATTCGACAGATACCTGCCGTCGACTTCATAAGTAATGTGATTGCGATTGCCTCCAAATGATTCATTATGAACACGGACGCGCATGTTGGTCGAATAAGCAAGACCCTTGATGAACCGGTTTCGACTGTCTGTTACCGAAAGCTTCCCAATCGTCACCTCTCCGGCCGGTATCGTACCCTCCACCGATTCCGGTGAGACGACAACCTCCGGATGTTCCACATCCACAATTCCCTTTGCCAGGCGGTTAATTCTCTCTCTCATTCCTGTCACCTTCTCCAGACGGCCACCGCCACGCGACACCGCCGTCCAGGACTTTCTACATAAACCGACACATATCCAACTAATAATATCATATTTTCACTTGATTTAAAAGGTGTAAATTGGTATGATTAAGAAAAAGTTAAAGAGAGGATGCATGATGCTTTCGGAACCGATGACCCTTTATAAGCTGATGAACCTTTATATGCTTAAACAGGTGAATTTCCCGCTGACGAATTCACAGCTGACGGATTTTTTCCTCTGCCATGAATACGCCAGCTATTTCACGTTGCAGCAGGCGCTCAACGAGCTGACCGAAGCCGGGCTGATCCGGGCCGAATCCACGCACAGCGACACCCGCTACTCGATCACACGGGAAGGCGAGGAGACGCTTGGATTTTTCGGAAAAAACATCTCATCCGCCATCATCCAGGACATGGACGCGTATCTGAAGGAGCATCGGTTTCATATGCGCAGCGAGGTTGGCGTCATGTCTGACTATTACAAGGCTACCAACCAGGATTACATTGTCCACTGCGAAGTCCGGGAGGGGAAGGATCCCGTCATCAGCCTCAACCTCTCTGTGCCGGATGAGGAGCAGGCCCGGTACATGAGCGAGAACTGGAAGGAGCAGAGCCAGACCATCTACGCATTCGTCATGAAAACACTGATGGGAAGCGACTCCTGAGCCGGGGCCGACGCCCGGACATCGCAAAACTCCAGAACCTGCCACTGGCAGCTTCTTCCGTATGCTTTGGCAAACTCCAGAACCTGCTACCGGCAGCTTCTTCCGTATGCTTTGGCAAACACAAAGGGAAAAGGCGCATGCGTTGCCACCCTTTCCCTCCCTGGCTTGCGGATTCTCGCAATATATGCTATCCCTCGTATCCGTTCGGATTATTCTTCTGCCATCTCCAGGAATCCTCACACATCTCACGGATTCCATTCTCTGCTTTCCAGCCCAGCTCCCGAAACGCCTTCGTCGGATCGCAATAGCATGCCGGCACGTCGCCTGCCCGCCGATCCTTGAAGACATAATTGATTTTCAGGCTGTTGGCTTCCTCAAAGGCATGGATCACGTCCAGGACGCTGTATCCCACGCCGGTGCCCAGATTATAGATCCAGACGCCTCCCTGCTCGCGGCCCATCTTGTCCAGGGCCTTCACATGCCCGTCGGCCAGATCCACCACATGAATGTAATCACGAATGCAGGTCCCGTCCGGCGTATCATAATCATTGCCGAAAACGCCCAGGCATACCAGCCTGCCTACGGCCACCTGCGTAATGTACGGGAGCAGATTGTTGGGAATTCCCTTCGGATTTTCGCCAATCCGTCCGCTCTTGTGGGCGCCGATCGGATTGAAATAACGAAGCAGCATCACCTTCCACTCCGGATCTGCCGTATGCAGATCTGTCAGAATCTGTTCCAGCATTCCCTTGGTCCTGCCATACGGATTGGTGATCTCCCCCTTCGGGCACTCCTCCGTGATCGGAATAAACGCCGGATTCCCATATACCGTCGCGGAAGAGCTGAACACGATGCTCTTCACCCCATGTCTGCGCATCACATCACAGAGAATCAGCGTTCCCGTAATATTGTTGTGATAATATTCCAGCGGCTTATATACGGATTCCCCCACTGCCTTCAGTCCGGCAAAATGAATCACCGCGTCGATCCGTTCGTTGTCAAACACCCGCTCCAGCGCTTCGCGGTTCAGCAGGTCCGTCTCGTAGAAGGTCACCCTCTTACCGGTGATCTCCTCCACACGGGCAAGAGATTCTCTGCTGGAATTACACAGGTTGTCCACGACAACCACGTCATAGCCCGCGTTCAGAAGCTCCACACAGGTGTGGCTTCCGATATAACCCGCGCCGCCGGTAACCAAAATCGTCGACATCATATATTTCCTCCCGATATCACGTATTTCCCGGTGTCTCAGCATCTACCGGGATTTCAGAATTTTCTCTCACATCGCCATTATTATAAACGGGAATGGCTCAAAAGGCAATGCGAAATGCTTCCCTGTTTTCCGCGCGCCCGCCATCCCCGTCTGCCTCTTATCTCTCCAGCCCCTGCCGCAGCTTGCCAAGCGCCTTTTTCTCAATCCGCGAAACATAGGAACGGGAAATTCCCAGCTCCTCTGCAATCTCCCGCTGAGTTCTCGGTTTCGTGCCGAGCAGCCCGTAGCGCATGCGAATCACCGTCTGCTCCTGCTCCTTTAAGCAGGAACCAAAGGCCCGATGCAGCTCCCGGATGTCCTGGTCGAGGATCATGTCCTCGATGGTTTCCCGGTTCTCCATCTCAATCACATCGACCAGACTGACCGCCTCTCCGTCCTTGTCAGTCCCGATCGGCTCGTACAGCGATATCTCCCTGGTGAATTTCCGGCCCGCGCGCAGCAGCATGAGGATTTCATTCTCAATGCATTTGGCCGCATAGGTGCCAAGACGCGACCCCCGCTCCGGCCGGAAGGTTCCGACCGCCTTGATCAGTCCGATCGTTCCGACAGACAGCAGATCCTCCGTCTCATAGTCTGTGTTCTGATATTTTTTTGCCACATGGGCTACCAGTCTCAAATTGCGCTCAATCAATATCTCTCTCGCTTCCTGGTCGCCGTTTCGCATGCGCTCCAGGCACTCCCGCTCTTGCCCGGGTGTGAGTGGTTTGGGAAAAGTGTTCAAACGAAAGCCGCCTAAAAGCTAAACTTACAATCAGTTTATGCCCCTGGCGGCTTTCTGGTGCTTTTACATTTTTATCAGGCGCTTCTTCCTGTCGATCAATGATGGAACAACCGCATTCCGGTAAAGGCCATCGCGATCCCATACTTGTCGCAGGTTTCGATCACCTGGTCGTCGCGCACCGACCCACCCGGCTGGGCAATATATTTCACGCCGCTCTTATGTGCCCGCTCAATATTATCCCCAAACGGGAAGAAGGCGTCGGAGCCAAGCGCCACATCCTGCATCTGATCCAGCCAGGCCCGCTTCTCCTCTCTGGTAAAGACCGGCGGCTTCACGCGGAACGTCTTTTCCCAAAGACCGTCCGCGAGGACGTCCATGTACTCCTCGCCGATGTAAACGTCGATCGCGTTGTCGCGGTCCGCACGTTTGATTCCGTCAATAAAGGGCAGATTCAGCACCTGCGGCGCCTGCCGCAGAAACCAGTTGTCCGCCTTCTGACCTGCCAGCCTCGTGCAGTGTACACGGGACTGCTGGCCGGCGCCGATTCCGATCGCCTGCCCGTCCTTCACATAGCAGACCGAATTGGACTGCGTATACTTTAAGACAATCAGGGAAACCACCAGATCGATCTTTGCCTGATCCGGAATCTCTTTCTTTTTCGTCACAACATTCGAGAGCATATCCGCGTTGATATTCAAATCATTCCGCCCCTGCTCGAACGTCACGCCAAATACCTGCTTGTGCTCGATCGGATCCGGCTCATAATCCGGATCAATCTGGATCACACAGTAATTGCCATTCTTTTTGGATTTCAGAATGCGAAGCGCCTCCTCGTCGTACCCCGGAGCGATCACGCCGTCCGACACCTCACGCTTGATGAGCTTCGCCGTATCTACATCGCAGGGATCCGAGAGCGAAATAAAATCGCCGAAGGAAGACATCCGATCCGCGCCCCTGGCCCGCGCATAGGCGCTCGCCAGCGGAGACAGACTGCCCATATCATCCACCCAGTAGATCTTTGCCAGCGTCTCGCTCAAAGGAAGTCCTACCGCCGCGCCCGCCGGAGACACATGCTTGAAGGAAGTCGCCGCCGGAAGCCCGGTCGCCGCCTTCAGCTCCCTCACCAGCTGCCAGCCGTTCAGTCCGTCCAGCAGATTGATATAGCCCGGTCTGCCGCAAAGCACCTGAATCGGTAGCTCCCTGCCGCCCTCCATGAAGATTCTCGCCGGTTTCTGGTTCGGATTACAGCCATATTTCAGTTCCATCTCATTCATCTCCCTTTATCGTATGTTCTTATTCACAATCCTGGTCTCATATCTGCCGGTCGCAATCTCGATCATGCGCACAAACAGAGAAACCTTATTCTCTTCATTCAGGCTGGTCCAGATCTGATCGGTCCACTCGTCCAGATCGTCCGGAATCTGTACCGGCTTCGGCTCTCCCTCAAAGCTCGGAAGCGGACTGCCGTCATGCATGTAGGTGTGAATGAAGTGTCCCTCTCCCGCCGCCGGGTTCTCATAGGCAAAGGTAAAGCGATGACAGGAATCCGGATTGCCGTCCCTGCTCTTTAAAATTGACATCGCATAGTTGTAGCTTCCGTTCTCAATGTGCAGGATCCCGGAAATGCGGGGCGTATAATTCGGCCCGTCCGGCTCGAAGGTGCGGGCGCGCAGAGACTGCTCAAAGGTGAGCTGATGATCCATTCCCTCATAGATCGTATCCGTCTGATCTCCGTTCGTGACAATCGTCTTATTGCCCAGCACACGCACAGGCGCATAGATGATCAGGCTCGGATCCGCAAGCTTCGCCGGATCAAAGGCCTGTGTGCGAATCCCCTCGCCATCCTCCACGAACACACGGTTGCGGCTGTTCTCGCTTCTTCCCATGATAAAATATGCCACCGCCGCCTTCGTCCCATCGGAGGTCTTGCCGATCACGATTCCTCGTCCCGGATAAGTGTTTCCCTTTAACTCCTGTTCCAGAGATAACATATTCATATGCTCCTTTCGCAAGTCATAATGCCCGGGCGGTCGGCCTCTGCACGATTCACTTTTTGCCGCGGTCGCTCCTGCGCCCCTGGTATCATCAGGATAAACGATTTCCCATGAAAAATCAAGCAGATTCTGTCTGTGTGTCCTCGCATGCCGCTGTCCGGGACTTTTATAAAAAGGGGGTGGCATTCTGCACGGAAATCAGATATAATAGATGGCGAGCGACAAAGACCTGCTACCGGCAGCTTCTTTCGCATGCTATGACGAATCAGAACACATGCTTCACAAAGGAGACTTTGTTATGAGACACCTGTTAAACCCCTTAGATTTTACAGTGGAAGAGACGGATGACCTGCTGACCCTGGCGATGGACATCGAACACAATCTTCCCAAATATGCTCACGTATGTGACGGCAAAAAATTAGCGACATTGCTTTACGAACCAAGCACGAGAACCCGCCTGAGTTTTGAATCGGCGATGCTGAACCTGGGCGGCAGCGTGCTTGGTTTTTCTTCGGCTGATTCCAGCTCCGCAGCCAAAGGAGAAAGCGTATCGGACACCATCCGCATCATCTCCTGCTACGCCGACATCGCGGCGTTGCGACATCCGAAGGAGGGCGCCGCGCTCGTCGCGGCCCAGAAATCCTCCATTCCCGTGATCAATGCCGGAGACGGCGGACACCAGCATCCGACCCAGACCCTGACCGATCTTCTGACCATCCGCTCCCTGAAGGGCCGTCTGGACAACCTGACCATCGGCCTGTGCGGCGACCTGAAATTCGGGCGCACGGTACACTCCCTGATCAACGCCATGGTCCGTTATCCGAATATCCGCTTTGTCCTGATCTCGCCGGATGAGCTGAAGATCCCCAGCTACATCCGCGAAAACGTTCTTTGTGCCAACAACATCACCTTCACCGAGGTCGGCAACCTGGATGCGGCCATGCCGCTCCTCGACATCCTGTATATGACGCGTGTTCAGAGAGAGCGTTTTTTTAACGAAGAGGATTATATCCGGCTGAAGGACAGCTATATCCTGAACCGGAAGAAGATGAAGCTGGCAAAGGACGACATGTTTGTCCTCCATCCGCTTCCGCGGGTCAATGAAATCTCCGTGGAGGTGGACAACGATCCGAGAGCGGCCTACTTTAAGCAGGCACAGTACGGCGTGTATGTGCGCATGGCTCTTATCATGACATTACTGGGGGTGGAAAAACCATGTTAAATATCAGCGGATTGGCAGAGGGCGTTGTCCTTGATCATATCCAGGCGGGAAAAAGTCTGGAGGTTTACTATCATCTCGGCCTGGACCGACGGGACAGCGAGGTGGCCATCATCAAGAACGCGCGAAGCAGCAAGATGGGACGCAAGGATATCATCAAAATCGAAGGGCCGGTTGACAACCTGGATCTGACCATCCTCGGCTACATCGACCACAACATCACGGTCAATATCATCCGGGACAGCACCATCATTGAAAAACGGACCCTGAAGCTCCCGAAGAAGATCACCAACGTAATCCAGTGCAAAAACCCGCGCTGCATCACCTCATCCGAACAGGAGCTTCCTCATATCTTTGTCCTGACCGACGAGAAGCGGGAGATCTATCGCTGTCTGTACTGCGAGGAAAAATACGGAAAGCACTGACCGACCGCCCCTCTTTTGGGGACGATTGCAAAGCTTGCGCTATCGCAGATCAGGGGCGAAGGGACCTGCCACAGGCAGGTTCCTTCGCCCCTGATCTTATGCCCTGCGGAATGTGCCGCGGCACATCTTTCAGGCCTCACACTCAGACCTCTACCAGCTGCTCGATCTGTTCGGTGATGTATGTTTCCATCTTTTCCTTTGGAATCTCCAGAGGGATCTGAAGCTCCGAATACAGATAATCCTCCGCCATATGCAGATATTTCTCATCTGTGGATGTAATCTTTTTTCCCTGAGCCGTGCGCTCGAGCCTGCGCAGATAAAGCGTCTTGATGATCTTGATCCAGTCTCTGGGATCGCAGGTCTTCAGGCATTCCCTGTACCGCTCCTCCCGCATCTTTTCG
>JAJQCO010000136.1:10008-10824 GCA_021202655.1 Clostridiales bacterium
TCCACAGGCCTTCAATCGTCGGCATCTCATTAATCAGCTCGACAGCCTCTTTTTTCGTCATAATCCTGCGCATCAACGTCTTCTGATTGTCAACCGGTGTAAAGATCCTGCCGCCCTTCTGACTCATCGGAGCGAGAACATAATACAATCTGTCTCTCGGGACTCCGGCCATATCCATGGTCGTGATATCCTCCACCAGACACACCCCCGACGCTCCGTAAACGATATACTCACCTTTTTCAAACATACAAACACTTCCTTTTCTGACAAGCCGACAGTACCATTTCTATTTTACCAGAAAACAAAGTGCAATTTCCATTATTTTTTTGCAAAAGCAGATTTTTCGTCCTTTTTACCATAACAGGCGGACATATTTTTGTGAAATATTTTTCATTTAAAAAATTCATGCCCCTCATATTGAAACAGATAGGTCAGGCTGCCGTCAAACCAGCGGACGTTTCCGGACTGGGATGCTCTCCGGTTCATAAAATACAGGGCGCCGTCCGAATAGTCCTCTCCTGACAGGGCGCGGTCTACGGCCTCCCTCGTCTCCTCCGAGACGCTGCAGCGGTTGATCGCTCCGTTTCCAACCGGCGAAAACTGATTTCTCTGATAGACGACTTCTGTAATGTCATCGGGAAATTCCTCATCCCTCACGCGGTTGATGACCACATTGGCCACCAGAATTTTCCCCTTCATGCTGCAGACGCCCGCTTCCGACTGCACGATTCTCGTCAGAACCTCGTAATCCTGATCCGAATAACAGACCACGGCTTCTGCCCTCCGGGACTCTTCCTCCTGGCGAAGCTGTTCCTC
>JAJQCO010000034.1 GCA_021202655.1 Clostridiales bacterium
TACGGAATCTTCTTGGTCGGCGCGTTCAGGATGGAGCCATCAAGAATCGCATCGATAATACCGCGGGTATCCTTGATGGAGATACGCTTGCCGGTGCCGTTCCAGCCGGTGTTGACCAGATAAGCCTTAGCGCCGCTGACGTTCATCTTCTTGACCAGCTCCTCGCCGTACTTGGTCGGATGCAGCTCCAGGAAAGCCTGGCCAAAGCATGCCGAGAAGGTCGGGGTCGGCTCGGTGATACCGCGCTCGGTGCCTGCCAGCTTTGCTGTGAAGCCGGACAGGAAGTAGTACTGGGTCTGCTCCGGAGTCAGGATGGAAACCGGCGGCAGAACGCCGAATGCGTCCGCGGAAAGGAAGATCACATTCTTCGCTTCCGGAGCGGCGGAAACCGGACGGACATTCTTTACAATCTTCTCGATGTGGTCGATCGGATAGGAAACACGGGTGTTCTCTGTGACGCTCTTATCTGCAAAGTCAATCTTGCCTTCTGCATCCAGAGTGACATTCTCAAGGAGTGCGTTGCGGCGGATCGCATTGTAGATATCCGGCTCGGAATCCTTGTCCAGGTTGATAACCTTCGCATAGCAGCCGCCCTCGAAGTTGAAGATGCCATTGTCATCCCAGCCGTGCTCGTCGTCGCCGATCAGCAGACGCTTCGGGTCGGTGGAAAGGGTGGTCTTGCCGGTGCCGGACAGACCGAAGAAGATCGCGGTGTTCTCACCGTTCATATCCGTGTTTGCGGAGCAGTGCATGGAGGCAATGCCCTTCAGCGGGAGATAGTAGTTCATCATGGAGAACATACCCTTCTTCATCTCGCCGCCATACCAGGTGTTCAGGATAACCTGCTCACGGGAAGAGATGTTGAACGCAACTGCGGTCTCGGAATTTAAGCCAAGCTCCTTATAGTTGTCTACCTTCGCCTTGGAAGCCGTGTAAACGACGAAATCCGGCTCAAACGCAGCCAGCTCTTCCTCGGTCGGAATGATGAACATGTTCTTTACGAAATGAGCCTGCCATGCCACTTCCATGATGAAACGGATCGCCATGCGGCTGTCCTTGTTTGCGCCGCAGAACGCATCCATGACATACAGCTTCTTGCCGGAAAGCTCCTTCTGAGCCAGATCCTTTAAGGTAGCCCAGACATCCTCGCTCATGGGGTGGTTGTCGTTCGGATATTCCGGAGTGTTCCACCATACGGTGTTCTTGGAATTCTCATCCATGACGATATATTTGTCTTTCGGGGAACGTCCGGTGTAGATACCGGTCATTACATTGACAGCGCCCAGTTCACTGACCTGACCTTTCTCATAGCCCTCCAGGCTCGGGTCCATCTCATCTTCGAACAGCTGCTCGTATGAGGGATTGTATACAATCTCAGTGGTGCCGGTAATGCCATACTTGCTCAAATCAATGTTTGCCATAGTGTGCTTCTTCCTCCTGCATTTATAATGATTGAATACGTCCGTGGGTCAGCGGGCGAATTCCTGTCGTTTACCATTATCCCATTCCGCAAAAAAAATGTCAAGCAAAATGAATATATTCCGATACAATTTTCTTTTGCCCGGGTTTGACCATATGCAGATATTCTGTCGTAGATAGAATGTTTTGCAGAGTGTGCGGTCTGTGGAATCTGCGTATAATTTTCCCCCTGCCTGCGCATGGTATAAGAGAAATGAGAGCAAAGCGAGGTGCAAAAAATATGCAGAAGGGGAAAGCAAGCCTGGTTTTTGAACGTCCGGCATACCTGGCCGCCACAGCGTCGGTCGCCGGGCAGAAGGAAGGGGAAGGGCCGCTTGCGGGCGGAATCGACCGGATTGAGCCGGATCCCATGTTTGGCGCGGAAAACTGGGAGCAGGCGGAGAGCGCCATGCAGAAGCAGACGGCGGATCTGGCGCTGGAGAAGGGGCATATCCATCGCCGAGACGTCCGTTATCTTTTCGCCGGGGATCTGCTGGGGCAGCTGATCGCCACGTCATTTGGAACTGTCGATCTGGAAATTCCGCTCTTTGGTCTTTATGGCGCGTGTTCGACGATGGGCGAGGCGCTGAGCCTGGGCGCCATGTGCGTCGACGGAGGACATGCCGATCTCGTCCTTGCGATGGCTTCCAGTCACTACGCGACAGCCGAGAAGCAATTCCGGTTTCCTCTCGCGTATGGAAATCAGAGAAGCCAGAGCGCAGCCTGGACGGTGACCGGATGCGGCGCGGCGGTTCTTTCTTCGAAGCGCCCGGCGGGGATGTCTGTGCGGATTGCAGCCGTCACGACGGGACGGATGGTCGACCTGGGCGTGCGCGACGCTATGAATATGGGCGCGGCCATGGCGCCGGCGGCCTGGGACACGATCTGGCAGAATTTTCTTGATCTGGGCGTAGACGCAGATTATTATGACCGGATTATCACCGGTGATCTGGGAGACACCGGGCAGAAAATTCTTCTGGATTTCGCCAGGGAGAAAGGGCAGGATCTTTCCGGGAAGCACATGGATTGTGGCCTGGAGATTTATGACCGGAAGACCCAGGACGTTCATGCCGGCGGAAGCGGCTGCGGCTGCTCTGCCGTGACGCTCTGCGCCATGATCCTGCCAAGGCTTTTGCGCGGAGACTGGAAAAGGGTACTCTTTCTGCCGACCGGCGCGCTGCTCTCCGGCATGAGCAGCAACGAAGGGCAGAGCATTCCAGGAATCGCCCATGCGGTTGTTCTGGAACGCTGCGATGATTCGGTAAAAGGGTAAAGGAAGGGAGAAAAACAGAAATGATGGAAATTGTGAGAGCGTTTCTTGTCGGAGGGATTCTCTGCGCCCTGGTGCAGATTCTCCTGGATCGGACGAAGATGATGCCCGGGCGGGTGATGGTGCTGCTCGTCGTGTCCGGCGCGATTCTCGGATTTTTGGGAATCTATGAGCCGTTTCTGGAGTGGGCCGGAGCCGGAGCAGGGGTTCCGCTCCTGGGCTTTGGAAATACGCTCTGGAAGGGCGTTGCAAAGAGTGTGGGAGAGGAAGGCTTCCTGGGAATCTTTAAGGGAGGGCTTTCGGCCGCGTCCGCCGGGATCGCGGCAGCGTTAGTTTTTGGATATCTCGGCGCGCTGGTATTCCGACCGAAAATGAAGAAATGACGCAGTGAAATGCGGTTTGGAAGTAAAAAAACAGTCGTCTCTATCTCCGCGATAGAGGCGGCTGTTTTTGTAAGCTTAATTGCCTCCCGGCGTCTGCGAGACGCCGCCGGAGGAACTGTTTCCGGCGGATGTGCCGCCGGGGGTCGTGGATGTGCCGCCAGAGGAGGAACCTCCCGGCGTCTGTGAGGTTCCGCCGGATGGACTGCTGCCGGAAGAACCAGACGTGCTGCCGGACGAACTGCCGCCGGAAGAGCTGTTTTTCGTGGAGCTGCTTCCCGGCGCGCTGGTCACACCGGTTTTGGAGGAGCTTTCGGAAGAGGAGCTTTCGGAGGACGAGCCTCCGGAGGAGGCGCCTGGTCCGGTGGTGCTGTATCCAGGTCCGTATCCGGCAGAGGAATCCGAGTCGGAATCGGAATCTTCCTCATCGGTTTCTTCTGTGGAGGCGCCGTCATGACCCGTGCAGAGCAGGTATGGCATCGCGTAGGAGGAATCATCCGTGTAGCTTTCTGCGTCAGACGGGAGAACAAGGCGGACAACCGTCGTGCTCTCACAGTCTGTGTTCGGAAGAAGCCCGGTCACGCTGCAGACAGTGGCGCGTACATGGACGTCGCACAGCTCGGTCGGAACCGTTCCCTTGGCGAAATACTCCGTATAGGTGGCATTTCCGCGGGGATCACAGTTGCACAGGCCGGACACTGCCAGCTTTCCGGATTTGCGGCAGATCTGGGTGGTCTCGACGCTGTCCGGCACAGCAAAACCGGTATCGGTGAGACCCTCGTGAACCCGCGTCATGATCTTGCGCCAGATATCCTTGTGGAAGGAGGTGCCGCCATTTTGCGAGGTCAGCTTCTGGTTATCGTCACATCCAGCCCAGACGCCGGCCGTGTAGTACGGAGTAAATCCGACAAACCAGACGTCGTTGTTGTTTGAGGTCGTGCCGCTCTTACCGGCATTGGACATGCCGCTGATGTTTGAGCGGACGCTGGTTGAGTTGATGCTGCTGCCGAATTTGCGGTTCGATTCCATGGAATCGGACATGGCGTCGGTCAGCAGGAAGGCCGTGGAATCCTTTACAACCCGGTGGGTCTCCGGCTCGCTGCTCAGCAGGATCTTGCCGTCATGATCCAGAATTTTGGTAAAGAAAATCGGTTTGGTGTAGATTCCCTCGTTGGCAATGGCCGCGTATGCGGCGGTCAGCTCCAGGTTCGTCACGCCATAGGTCAGGCCGCCCAGGGCGGTGGAAGCATTGTAATCGGTATCAGTCAGAGAGGTGATCCCGAAATTTTTCGCATATTCTACGCCCAGCTGTGGCGTGACTGTCTCCATGAGACAGCGGACTGCCACGATATTCATGGAATAGATGATGCCGTCCCGGATCGAGGAATAACCGGAATATCCCTGGCTGTACCAGTTGGAAAAGGTCTTGGTACCGACGGTATAGACGGTATCATAGTAAACCGTGCCGAGCGTCGCGCCGCAGGCGTCGATCGCCGGCGCGAAGGAGGAGATGACCTTGAAGGTCGATCCGGGCTGCCGCAGAGTGCCGGTCGCGCGGTTTAAGGTCAGACTGGCCGTCTTTTCGCCGCGCCCGCCGCTTATCGCCTTCACCTCGCCGGTGTGCTGGTCCATGATGACGAAGGAAACCTGCGGTTCGAGGATTTTTGTCAGGCTTTCCGCGAGAATGGTGTCACCCTCGGAGAGCAGATACTGCCGGAAGGCTTCGATGTCGGCGTCGGCCGCCTCCTCGCTGTTATACAGGCCGTCATAGCTGTCCTTCAGCACATCGGAATGCCAGGTTTCCAGATTCTTCTCGGAATAGTGCTCCGTCGTCTCATCGCTGTGCGTCACAGAGAGACGATATTGCACCGAGTAGCGCGCCGCCGTGTAATTTTCCTCACTGTTGACCTCTTCATCGACGATCGCCTGGATCTCTGGATCCTGGGTCGTGTAGATCTGCAGGCCGCCGGAATACAGAAGATTATGCGCCTGCGTCTCCGTATAGCCGAGCTTGTCCATCAGGGCCTCCTTCACCTGCTGCGTCAGCTCGTCGGTGAAATAGCTGTAGGGCGTGGAGTTTTCCTGCGTGACCGTGTTGACCAGCTGGATACGGGAATAGACGTCGTCGGCTAACGCCTCTTCCTGCTGCCCCTTGTCGATATAGCCCTGATCGTACATATTCTGAAGAATGATACTGCGCCGTTCTGCGTTCCGCTCCTGCCCGGTGATCGGGTTGAGGCGGGACGGATTCTGAGTAATCGCGGCGATCACCGTACATTCCGAGAGCGTCAGATCCGAAACTTCTTTATTAAAATAACGCCGCGCGGCGACCTTTACACCCAGGGAGTTATTCCCCAGATTGATCGTGTTCAGGTAATTGGTCAGGATCAGCGTCCGATCCATGGAACGGGTCAGCTGAAGCGCCAGATACTGTTCCTGGATTTTGCGTTCCAGCTTGGCGCCGAAGCTGGTCTCCATTCCGCCGTTGAAAATATTGTTCTTGATCAGCTGCTGAGTGATGGTGCTGCCGCCGCCCAGGTTCTCCCCGGTCAGTACGCCGACCGCCGCCCGGAAGATCGAGCGCAGGTCGATGCCGTTGTGTGACCAGAAGCGGGCGTCCTCGATGGCGATAAACGCATTGATCAGATCCTCCGGCAGCTCATCATAGGTCGCCTCTTCACGGTTGGAACCCTCCGTGACCAGAGTCTCGGTCAGATTGCCGGCACTGTCATAGATCGTGGTTGCATATCCGACCGGGATGATGCTTTCCACATTCAGTTCCGGAGAACTGTCAATGATCCCCATAAACATGCCAATGCCGACGCTGGCGAGAACCATAAGACAAAAGAGCAGCAGAACCACGCACGACTTGGAAAAGGAGAGAAATACACGTGACATGTATTTCCTGCCCTTCGAGTTTGCGGTCTTAAGCTTTCTCTCTGTCGCGTCCTTTCCTAAATTCATAAAAACTCTCCTTAAATACAGGTCTGTAAAAACCTTTATCCCTGTGCATTATAACAAAATCGGAGAGATAGTTCAATAGGCGGAAATCGTCCATAGCCGTCAGATCTTCTGCAGCTCCGTGATCATGGTGAGGGCGTAGGCTCTCTTCGGAGCGTCCAGATTAAGCCAGGCGTCAAGGAGCATGGACTGCTCTTTCGTCAGATCCGGCAGGGTGTCCTCCTCTGTGAAAAACTGCGCCAGTGAGATCCCGAACGCGTTGCAGATCCGATTGATGGTTTCCATGGAAAGCGTAGCCTGCGACCGATCCATCTTGGAGAAGGCAGACTGCGAGATCCCGGTATCCTGAGAAAGACGATAGCGGCTGATTCCGTGTCTGGCGCATAACGAATCAACCCGTTTCATAATATTCATCATATGTAGCAACCTCTTTTCTATCAGTTTACTTTCTATTTTAGAAGCTCTTCGTACAATTTGTTAGTTGTCAAACAGAAAAGTACTTTACTTTCTCATGCAAAAGCGATAGAATAAATGCACGAAAAAGGGGCAGAGTCATTCGTGTGGCGGGACGCGCTCTGGCGGAGAACGCAGAAGGAGAGAAGAAGGATGGGTTTCGTAATTGGATGGATCGTGGGAATACTGGCAGTGATCCTGATGCTGACGATCGTTCTGGTGGTCTGTCTGTGTCGGGCGATGTCAGCCAATCGTGGCATGCAGAAGCGCTCAGACGAGGAGCAGGAGGCGTTTTGCAGCCGGGAATACGCGAAAAGATGCAGATGACGCGGCACGAGCATGGGAGAATCCGGGTATGAAGATATGGCGGCAGGGAGCAGGGCGGCCATGGTGATGGAATCATAGGAAACGACAGGTAAATTTGCCGTTTCCTATCATCCCTCCGGGGATGTACACGATCTATCGCCATGGCTTTTTTCATGTGAAAGCTCCAGCCAGATCATGCTTCTGCTGTCAGAGCTCCAATAGATTCTCCAGCAGCCTGAGCGCATAGGATCTCTTCCGACTGTCCAGGCGCAGCCAGATCTGCAGCAGCTGTGCCTGCTCCTCCGTCAGACTCTGAGTGGAAGAATCCTCTGAGAAAAACTGTGCGACCGTGATCCCGAATGCGTCGCAGATTCGCTCAATCGACCCGATGGTAAGCGTCGACTGCTGGCGCTTCATCTTGGAAAAGGCAGACTGGGAGATATCGCTGAGCTGGGAGAGACGGTATTTGCTGATATCACGCACACTGCACAAATCATTGACCTTCTGTAGCATATTCATCATTCGTATCTTCCTTTCTTTTTATGTAGTACTTTCTATTTTAGATTGCTTTTGGTTGTTCCACAAGAAGTCAAATGAGCAAGCGTTATACTTGCTAAAAAGAAAGCATAAAAGAGAAGCCAGAGAAAGGTATGAAATCCTTCAGGGCAGGACCTGGCGGCCCAGACGACATAAGTCTGGGGAAAGATTCCATAAAAGAAAGTACTTTACAATCCTATTAGAAAGTATTAGAATAATCAACTAGGGGTATGTTGCAGACTCTGCGGAATGGGAAATGGTAAGAGGAGGAAAAAATTTGTTTGCATTAGGAGAAAAACAGGAAAAAACAATAGAAAACAGAAAGAATCATACGGGCGGCGGAAGAAGGCTCCTGCATTGGAAGGTGATAGCGATATGCCTGATGCTCTATGACGCTGTGGCAATCGCCTTTTCCTATTTCTTTGGATTATGGCTCAGGTTTGATTTTCAGTTCACAGGCATACCGGCGGAATATCTGGATTCCTATAAGAGATTTATTCCGTTTTATATCATAGCGGCGATTTTATTTTTCTGGTATATGCGTATGTACAGAGGAGTCTGGCGGTTTGCCGGATTCAATGAGCTGCTCCGCTATGCGCTGGCCTCGCTTCTGGCTTCGGCGGCGCATACGGTTGCGATTACACTTTTCTGTCGGCGGATGTCACTCTCTTATTACATCGTAGGAGCAGCCACGCAGTTTATCCTCGTTGTGGGAGTGCGTTTCAGCTATCGCTTCTATACACAGATCATCGTGCGAAAAGAGAGCGTGACGGAACAGAATCCCCAAAAAAAGGTTATGATTATCGGAGCAGGAGCGGCGGGAAGAACCGTGGTGAGAGAGCTGCAGCAGTCAGATAAGACAAATCGGGTTCCGGTTTGTCTGATTGACGATAACGATAACAAGAGGGGACGTTTTATCGAGGGGGTTCCTGTCACGGGCGGCAGGGACGACATCCCCGGCGTGGTAAAAAAATTCGGAGTGGAGGTGATATATTTCTGCATCCCGACGCCATCGGCAAAGGAGAAAAAGGATATTTTAAATATCTGTAAGGAGACCGGCTGTCGCCTGAAAAGCCTGCCCGGAATTTATCAGATCGCCAATGACGAGGTCCTTGTCAGCAAGCTGAAGTCCGTGGCGGTGGAAGATTTGCTTGGCCGGGAACCGATCCGGGTGAATATGGATGAAATTTTTCAGTACATACAGGGCAAGACGATCCTGGTCACGGGCGGCGGCGGTTCCATCGGCAGCGAGCTGTGCAGACAGATTGCGGCGCACCGTCCGAAGAAGCTGGTTATCTTTGACATTTATGAGAATACGACGTATCTGCTCGAGCGCGAGCTGCGGGAACGGCATCCGAATCTGGATCTGAATGTGCTGATCGGTTCCGTCCGCGACAGCCGCAGGATCAATCAGGTGTTTGAATTATATCACCCGGATATCGTGTTTCACGCGGCGGCACATAAGCATGTCCCGCTGATGGAATACAGCCCGAATGAAGCGATTAAGAATAATGTAATCGGCACCTACAAGACGGCATACGCCGCATTAAAGCATGGCGCACAGCGCTTTGTGCTGATCAGCACGGACAAGGCGGTCAATCCCACGAATATCATGGGAGCGTCAAAGCGTCTCTGTGAAATGGTCATCCAGAGCATGGATGCGGTCAGCAAGAGCGGAAGGATCAATCTGCTGCCGTTTGTTCACGCTCACAGAGATAAGGAAGTCCATGGCCAGGATCTGTCAGATCCGATCGACTGTATGGCGGCTGACGGTTCGGGCGGCATGCACGGCGAGCTGAAGATAGAGAGCATCAAAAACAGGGAACGCACAGGGACGCAGTTTGTGGCGGTACGATTTGGAAACGTATTGGGCAGCAATGGATCTGTCCTGCCACAGTTTAAACAGCAGATCGCAGAGGGCGGTCCTGTAACCGTAACGCATCCGGAGATCGAGAGATTCTTTATGACGATACCGGAAGCGGTCAGCCTGGTCCTGCAGGCGGGAACCTATGCCTGGGGCGGCGAGATTTTCGTGCTGGATATGGGCGAAGCGGTAAAGATCGACACGCTTGCGAGAAACCTGATCCGCCTGTCAGGCTACAAGCCGGACGAGGATATCGAAATCGTATATACCGGTTTGCGGCCGGGAGAAAAGCTGTATGAGGAAAAGCTGATGGCCGAAGAGGGCATCAAAAAGACAGACAATGAGTTGATTTACATCGGAAAACCGATTCCCTTCCAGGTCGAGGAGTTCTTAAAGCAGATGGAAGAGCTGGCGGCCGCGAGCTACGACAACAGCACGGATATCGTGCAGATGGTAGAAAGGATTGTGCCGACCTTCCATCCGGTGGGCGAGCACCCGGATGGCAGTGAGACGCACAAAGCCTCCGTTGCCGGGTGAATATGCGAAACTTCTGATTGATAAGATTAGAGAATTATGATTGGGACAGCATGGAAGATAAGGTGCTGTCCCTTTTTGCGTTTGATGCAAGGAAGATGGGCAGTCACTTAGCTAAATAATTCTGAGTGACTGCCAAGGCGATAAAGGAGCAAAACCAGCACGTTGGCGTCTTTCTTGTATATCAATAGCCAGTCTGGTTCCACATGACACTCCCGGTAGGAAATATAGTTACCAGTCAAATTATGATCTCGATATTTTGGCTCAAGAGGAATGTCGCTGGCAAGCTGATTAATAATTTCGAACAGTTTATCCAGATTTTTGTTTCGTTTCTTGGCCAGTTTAAGATCCTTCTTAAATTGGGTAGTGAACTTAACTACATATTTCATACTTCAAGAGCCTTTCTTAACTCCTGGATGCTGGAGTATCCTTTCGTTGAGGGATCTGCGAGGATCGCGTCTCCTTCGCGGAAAGCAGCAAGAGTAGTTTCGTTTGGAACATCTGCTCTGACATCAAATGGCAATCCATTTGCGCGAAGCGATTGCCTCAGGAAGATGTTGATTGCCGTGGACATGGTCATTCCAAGACTTTCAAAGAGACTTTCACATTTTGCTTTGATTTCTTCATCGGTGCGAATATTGATATTGGTCATAGCCATAATATAGTACCTCCTTAAATTTGTGTTCATACTATAACATAAAATGCGCATGTATGCAATAAAAATAATGACATTGTTTTGCAAATAAAGAGTAGGCGTTCAATGTAATTCAATATTCAGATTGGATGGAAAATATTGCAGGATAAAGGCTATCAAAAACAGTTGAAAGAAAGCGCCATTATGGTATATATTATAGATATCAGGATTCCTCTCGCAGGAGAGGATAAGAG
>JAJQCO010000108.1:0-8461 GCA_021202655.1 Clostridiales bacterium
GAAATGTCCATCCGGCGGACAAAGCGTCCCTCCTCCGCCCGCAGCTTCACCGCCGTATCGTCCGTAATCACGAATTCACGGCCATCTCCGGCAATGTGGTCGTACACGCCCATCTGCAGGGCCGAAAGCAGGGTCGATTTTCCGTGATAGCCGCCGCCGACAATCAGCGTAATCCCCTCCGGCACCACCATCCCGCTGATCTCTCCCCGGTGGGGCAGCCGATAGGTCCGCCGCATGGAATCCGGCGAGACAAACGGCACGCTTTCCTTCATCGGCAGGTCAGACACGCCGCTCTTCCTGGGAAGGATCGCTCCGTCCGCCACAAACGCCGCCAGGCGCTCGCTTCGCAGGATCCGGCGCAGCGCCTTCTGATCCTCCGCCAGATATACGGCCTCCGTCGCCCGCTTCTGATTGATATTGCGATAAAAGAAGCTGGCCTCCACGCACTTCGGGAGAAAGTCAAACAGAATTTTCTCAAGCCCGCCCGCGTCGATCGTCCGCCCGAACGCCGGAAAGCCAATATGGAAACGGGCCGTCAGACGTCCGCCTGCGATCTGGCAGGCGCTCCGCTCGAGGACCTCCTGGCCACAGCGGGTAATCGAGATCAGGCCGCTCTTTCCCGATCCCTTCGCCTTGAAGTTATAAGCTTCCACCTCGCGGGCGAACAGACGTGTCAGATGATCCTGCAGCGCGATACGGGCCTCATCGGTTGCCGTAAACGCCGCCGGAAATCCCGCGCTCTGCATCGCGACCTCCACGTGGACGCTCGAAGGCGAGGCAAACGGATCGCCCTGCACATGATCAATCGCCAGCACATAGGTTCCAAACTGATACGCCCCCGCAAGGGATTTATACGCCGGATAGCTCCTGCGGTCAATCGCGCGCAGCATCGTGCGCAGCTCGTTCGATGATTTCATCTCTCATTCTCCTTATCATACGGATCAAACGCCTTGATCCCTGCATCCTGTTGATTTCCGCCATGGATCTTTTCCATGGCATATACGGAAACGGCACTCCGGAACATCCCGGAGTGCCATCTTTAAAAATACTTCTTACTTCCCCAGAGGTTGGCCTTCTTTAAATCCAGATATTCATTGTACGCTTTCTCCACAATCTGCTTCTCATTTGAGAATTTCAGCAAATGGTATGCCTCATAAAACTTGTAATATCCGGAATCGACAAAATGCTCTTCCCGTTGCGGTTTGCTGTAATAACTGTCCGCCATCATCAGATACCAGTGTACGTCCTTCTCCACCATATCCTGCGGCGTATTGAAGGAGTATGAGCTCTTTCCGATGTATTTGATGATGGAGGCGCTGACGCCGGTCTCCTCCTTCACTTCACGGAGGGCCGTCTCTTTGTATTCCTCTCCCGCTTCTACAGTTCCCTTGGGTAGAACCCAGCCCTCATACTTGTTCTTATAGTTCTTGTACAGGACCAGAATCTTGCCGCGAAAAATCACCACACCTCCACAGCTGGTTGCCTCTATCATTGCAATTCCTCCTGGTCGGCCGCGGAACCCCGCCGCCATGGTGTGTCACACAGACTGGCTTAAGTATACCTCCAATCCCGGCAAGTTGCAAGAAAAGTTTTTCTTAACTCTCACGCTTCCCTCTCAGCGGGAAAACCAGGTGTCAAAAATCGCGCGGGCGATGGGCGCGGCCGTCTGACCGCCGGAGCCGCCCTCCTCCACACTCACCGGCCCGGCAAGCGGCGGGGCTTCCATCGGCGCAAAGCCGGTGAACCAGGCATGCGTCTCCTTTCCGGTCTCAAATTCTGCGGAGCCGGTCTTGCCGGCGACAGAATAGGCGTCGGTGTTCACGGCGGAGCCGGTGCCGGACGTCACCACGGCGCGCATCAGCCCGGCAAGCGTCTCAGCCTCCGAGGAGGACATCAGCTCCCCATAGGAAGACGGCAGAAATTTCTCCACCTGCTCCCCCTCCTCCGATTCCACATAATCCACGACATACGGTTTCATCAGAATGCCCCCGTTGGCGATCGCCGAGGTGAGCATGCAGTTATGAATCGGCGTCATCTGGGTGCTGCCCTGGCCGATCGCCGTCAAAAGTCTTTCCCACTCCGTCGCCCCGTCTCCCATCACAAAGCTGCTCCGGCTGTAGGCAAGCGATACCGGAAGCTCTGAATTAAACAGCAAAGACGAGGTCAGCGTCCGCATCCCGGCCAGATCAAGCTCCAGCCCGATGCTCGCGAACGCGCCGTTACATGAATTTGCAAAGGCCTCCGCAAGCGTCTGATGCCCGTGCGCGTTTCCGTGATAACAGGAGATCGAGTAATCTCCATATTCATAGCTGCCGTCGCAGTCAAAGGTGAAATCCTGCCAGTCATCCGGATGCTCGCGGATATATTCCAGAGCCGTCACAATCTTAAACGTCGAGCCGGGCGGATAGACGCCCTGAGTCGCGCGGTTTAAAAGCTGCGCCTCGGTATTGTCCCCGGAAATCAGGCTGTCCCAGTCCGTTCCAAGCGTATTGGGATCATAACCCGGCTTTGATACCATCGCCAGGATCTTGCCGGTATCCGGCTCCATCACCACCACGGCGCCCTTGCGGTCGCCGAGACTGTCAGAGGCCGCCTTCTGCAATTCCACATCCAGCGTCGTGACCACATTGTCGCCGATATTCTTTACATCGGCCAGCTCATTCACCATCTGCTCCAGCAGATTGACATGAGAGCTCAGCAGATAGAAATTCGCCAGGGATTCCAGGCCCGTCTTGCCGTGATCCGAATAGCCAACCACATGCGCAAACAGGGAGCCGAACGGATAGACCCGGGTCTCCGTCCCGTCCTCCGCCGTCTCGGTCCGCGCCAGCACCGTGCCGTCGTTGCTCTGAATCTCGCCGCGCACAATCCGGTCCGAAAAGCTGTCGAGCCTTGCGTTATAGGAATTGTTAATCACCGACTTGCTCTCCGCCTGCAGAAAATAGCCGAAATATCCCAGCATGCAGACAAACAGCGCCGCCATCACATAGGCAGCCGCACGAATATTCCGATTCGGCCTGGGATCCGGCATATTTCTTCTCATTCCTCTTCCTCATCCTTCTTCTTCAGGATATAAAGTCCCTGGATCACTCCAAACAGGAGAAAGCTGCTTAAGATCGAGCTGCCGCCATAGCTGATAAACGGCAGCGTCACGCCTGTGGACGGGATGAATTTTGTCACGCCTCCCACAGTCAGAAACACCTGCACCGCATACTCCATCCCCAGCCCGAACGCGATCAGCTTATAGAAGAGCGCCTGCATATCCGAGGCAATCAGCATAAACTGTAAAAAGCATCCCAGGCAGATCAGCACCACGCAGACGGCAAAGCATCCGCCAAGCTCCTCCGAGACAGCCGCAAAGATGAAATCCTTCTCCACCACCGGGATCTTATAAGGCATCCCCTGATAGAGCCCCATCCCAAACCAGCCGCCCGTGCCGATGGCAAACAGAGACTGCGTGATCTGATACCCGCGATTATCAATGTCCGACCATGGATCCAGCCATGCGGCTACCCTTGTCCGGACATGCGCAAACATCTGATAGGCGAGATAAGAAGCCGCACACCCCGCCGCGATCCCGGAGCCCAGGTAAAACCAGTTCGACGTCGCGACGAACAGCATGGCCACATAGGTCACAAAGAAGATCAGGGCGCTTCCCAGATCCTTGGAAAGCACCAGAACCAGCACATGCGCCACCGCCATCGCCGTCACCGCCGCCACGGTTTTAAAATCCGTCGAGCGGTAAAAGGCCGCCGCCACAAAGAACACATACGTTAGCTTGACAAACTCAGAGGGCTGACAGGAAAAGCCGCCAAAGCTTAAAGAAAGCTGCGCGCCATAGCTGTTGTTGCCAATCATCCATACCACCGCCAGAAGCGCCAGCCCAACCCCTCCGTACACCCACGCAAAATCCGCCAGCTGCCAGAAACGATTGATCAAAAACGGAACAGCCCAGGTCACGAGCGACGAGACAGCGACGATGATAAACTGACGCACCGCCTTGTCAAAGCTGAGGCGCGCCATAATCACAAATCCAACCGTGAGCAGCATACACACATGATTGACCAGAACCTGCGACACACGAGGATAGATCAGGCGGAAAAGTCCGATATAAGCCAGGAAGAAAATCACCTGGGCAATATAAAAGAGCACCATCCGTTCATCCTCGGATTTCAGGTACAGGATCACATACGCCACAAAATGCAGCAGAAACATCGCCGCATTCTGCCATGTGCCGATCCGATCACGCTGCCAGTCCTCATGACAGCGAAAAAAATGGAATCCAAGATACGTGTAAACCGCCATCAGGAGTATCATCAGATATCTGGAAACCTCTATGACCACATTTACCATCGTTCACTCCACTCCGCGTCTGATATGCCCGCGGGTAAAATCTCCATACGGCGCAGAAACCTCTTCTCCGTAACGGAAATGCGCCGCATACGCACGGATGATCTCGCGGATCTCTTCCGGCGTCTCCAACGTGAAGGACAGACGAAGCACCGACGGCGCAAGCCTGCCCACCGTCCCGCCCATTCCCAGCAGGGAAAGCGGCGTCGGATTGTAGATCGTATTATAACAGAACCGACAGTGATTCTTCACCGGAATTTCCTTGCCCGTCCGATCCTTCATAAAAAGAAGCTCCGGCCTTCCGGTGCAGCCTCTCGTCGTCTGCACCACACACTGCGCCGACACCATCGTCGTCAGATGCCCGTAAACAATCATCTCCCAGTCAGGCGAAGCGCAAGCCGTTTCGTTTGCCATAGCATACGGAAGGAGCTGCCGGTGACAGGTCCTTCCGTTCACGCCCTCCATCCCTGCAGAACCCTCTCGCTCCATGCGGCACGCGCTCAAAAGCTCCTTAAGCTCCCGCTCATTTTCCTCAAGCGGCAAGGTCAGACGGGATATGCCAAGCGCCGCAAACCAGTCTGCCGCCAGATGATTCATCGCATACAGATTGGCGTCAAGCACCATCTGATCCCCGCCGATGCCCAGCTCCCGCAAAAAGAAAATCTCCTCCATCGAGCGGAGCAGAAATTCATCAAAGCCGACCGAGCGGAGCGCCTCGCCATGCGCGGTCAGGACATGCTCCGCTTCCCGGCGGAAGATATTCGGAAGCACAAGCGCACATCTCTTCCCGGCTTCCCGGCAGCGGGCGACCGCATCTGCCCATGTCTCCGGTCCAAACCCATTGGCATCCAGGCAGATCTCGTCCACCTCCGACGATTCCAGTACCGCAGACAAGGCCGACTCATCCTCCAGAGAGACATGCAGACGCATTCCCGGCTTCCTTCCCTCATCACATGCGGAGAAAGCTGCCTGCGACTGATTCGGGAGCTTGCCATCGCATGCGCAGGAAGCCGGCCTGAGCCCGGCCTGATCCGTCGCCCTGCGGCGATAACGCCGCAGGATCGCCTCCTCAAGCTCCTCCATCCCCTTCCTGCGAAGATCGTTCAGCGTCTGCACCGGCACAAAGCAGCGCCCGCGGATATCTGTCTTAAGCTCCTCAAAATAAAACGGGGAATTTCCCGTCCTTCTCATCTGTTTTTGCAGCCGGTCTGCCGTCAGCGGCTGATTCTGCGCCGACTGCGCCGAATCGCCCAAGACGCATACGTCAATCTGCTCCCGGTCGCAGGCCGCGTCTTTCTTTTTCCCCGCGCCGGTTTTTCTTTGGGGATCCATTCCCGGAACCGTTGCGAAAAGCTCCAGACGCACCGGTTCCCCTTCCGCGACCGTCACCTGCCCGCGGATCGCTTCCTGCCTTTTCGCATCCACATATTCCCGGTCCAGCCGCCGGGAAAGCTCCGGATCAGTCACGCGAAATGCCGGTTTTTCCTTCCGCACCACCATATCGCGTCCATTGTGCTGCCTGTAATAACCGTCCGTCTGTCCGCCCCTGTCAAAAAGCTCCAGAAGCATCCTCCGGTCCGCCTCGTCCACCCGGTATCCGTCCCGGCCGCTCTCCAGGTAGAGATCCGTATATTTCCGATACACAGAAACCACGCCCGCCGTGTATCTCGGGCTTTTCATCCGCCCCTCGATCTTCAGGGAACAGACGCCCGCCTCAATAATATCCGGCAGGATATCGAGCACGCACAGATCCTTCATGCTCATCAGATAAAGGCTCTGCTCCTCTCTGCGGCCCGTTCTCTGATTCTGTCTCTTCTCCGGTCCGTCTGCCTTGATCCGGTAGGGGAGCCTACAGGGCTGGGCGCACCGGCCCCGGTTCCCGCTCCGGTCTCCGATCAGGCTGGACAGCAGGCACTGTCCCGAGTAGCAGTAGCAGAGCGCGCCGTGAACAAAGCTCTCAATCTCAATATCCACGTGATCCCGGATCCCGGCAATCTCTTCCAGGGAAAGTTCTCTCGCCGTCACCACCCGCGTGGCGCCACATTCCTTCAGGTAAGCAGCGCTGCGCCAGTTGGTCACCGTCATCTGCGTGCTGGCATGCACCGGCAGATCCGGAAAGGCTCTCCGAATCAGGGAAAATACCCCCATATCCTGTACGATTACCGCGTCCAGCCCCCGCTCGTAGTACGGGAGCAAAAAGTCACAAAGCTGCCCCAGCTCGGATTCCTTCACCAGCGTATTGACCGTCATATACAGACGACAGCCGTGAAGATGCGCGTAATCAATCGCCTCCAGGAAACGATCCTCCTCAGGGTTATCCGCGTAAGCCCGCGCGCCGAAGCGGCTTCCGCCCATATAGACCGCATCGGCGCCGGCATTCACCGCCGCCATCATACTCTCCATCGATCCGGCCGGCGCCAGAACCTCGACTCGTCTCTTCAATCCCCGTCACTCCTGTCTCAGGTCTCTTCCGACACTCCCTGACCATCAGGCTGTGTCTCTGCCTTTCCCGTCTCCGGTGTGGTCCGCATCACGCTCTCGTCAAGCGAAAGCTGTCTGCTCTCCTCTGCCTGCGCGCCCGCAGAAATCTGCGAACCTGCGGCTTTCTGCGCAGCCGTTCCGTTCCTTCTGCCGGACTTCCTGCGCGGACGCACACTGCTTCCCGCACTCTGCGCCGGCTGCGGCACAGCCGCATCCGAAGGCTCGCCCGTCTTCTCCGCCGCAGCCGTCCACGCCTTCTGAATCTGCGCCATCTCCCGGTAGCTCTCCATCGAATTCTCCAGATCAGCGACCTTCCTGCGCTCAAATTCCAGCTCGCGCTGAAGATTTTCAAGCTTTAACTGCGTCGTCACCAGCTCATGCTTCAGGCTGTAGGTGTCCTTCTCCAGATCCAGCTTCTGCTCTTCCAGCATATTCGCCCGTTCCTGCTGCTTAAAATAATCATCCGCGACATTTAGCTGGATCATCAGCTGACGATAATCCTGATTCATCCTGCCAAATCCGTCCTGTCTGCGGATCGACGCAATCTTATCATTCAAATACGCCGCGACGCGGCGCAGGTACTCTTCCTCCTCTGCGCCGCCCAGCGTATATACCACTCCATCTATCAGAACTTCTGTATAATTTTTACTCATCTTCTATTGACTCCTGCGTATTATCGCCTGTCACCGGCGACCTCTTGCGTATGCTTTGGCAAATTCCAGAACCAGGCTCTCTACCTGGCAATTCCCAGATGGCGGTACGCCGCGTCGGTCGCGACGCGTCCCCGGGGCGTGCGGTTGATCAATCCGTTCATCAGAAGATACGGCTCATACACATCCTCCAGGGTTCCGGCGTCTTCTCCCATCGCCGCCGCCAGCGTCTCCAGACCAACCGGGCCTCCGCCAAATTTTTCAATCATCAGGATCAGGATGTTCCGGTCATTGTTATCCAGACCCATCTTATCCACATCGAGGATATCCAGGGCAAAATCCGCGACCTGCCGCGTGATCACGCCGTCATACTTTACCTGCGCAAAGTCGCGCACCCGCTTTAACAGACGGTTTGCCAGGCGCGGCGTCCCTCTGGACCGGCGCGCGATCTCCATCGCTCCCTCCGGCTCAATCTCAACGCCCAGCACCACAGCCGACCGCTCTACAATCACCTGAAGCTCCTTCGGCGTATAAAATTCCAGCCTCTGCACAACGCCAAAGCGATCCCGCAGCGGCGCGGTCAGAAGTCCTGCACGGGTCGTCGCCCCGACCAGGGTAAAATGCGGCAGCTCCAGCCGGATCGAACGCGCCGACGCCTCCTTCCCCAGCATGATATCAATGGCAAAATCCTCCATCGCCGGATACAGAACCTCCTCGACCTGACGATTCAGGCGATGGATCTCGTCCACAAACAGGACGTCCCCCTCCTGCAGATTATTCAGAATCGCAGCCATCTCACCGGGCTTTTCAATCGCCGGACCGGAGGTCACCTTCAGATGAACCCCCATCTCATTCGCAATGATGCCGGAGAGCGTCGTCTTGCCCAGACCCGGCGGGCCGTAAAAACGGCCGTGATCCAGGGCGTCTCCTCTTGCCTTCGCCGCATCGATTTAGACCTTCAGCTTCTGCTTGCTCCGCTA
>JAJQCO010000108.1:8471-10489 GCA_021202655.1 Clostridiales bacterium
CTCCTGGCCAATGTATTCGCCCAGGCACTGCGGACGCAGGCTCGGCTCAATTTTCTTATCTTCCTCTGTCACTTCTGTGGTTATTATTCTTCGTTCCATGCTCTCACCATCACGTCCGCCTCTGCCTCCCGGAATGTCACAGCAGATATCTGAGCGAAGCCTTCAATACCGCCTCCGCCGTCATCCCTTCTCTGATCTCCACCTGCTTCACTGCCCTCGCCGCTTCCGAGGCGGAATATCCAAGGGCGACCAGCGCTTCCGCCGCCTCACGTCCGGCGCCATCGCCGAGCGCTCCGGCCATCGCCCCCGCGCCATCCGGGGCAGCCGCCCCGGCAAATGCTGCCGGAAGCACATCCTCCGCCCTGATCCGATCCTTCAGATCAAGAATCATCCGCTTCGCCGTCTTCGGTCCGATCCCCGGCGCCTTTGCGATCGCCCGCGCGTCCTCCGACAGAATCGCCAGCCGCAGATCATCCGGAGTGAGCGCGGAAAGAATCCCCAGAGCCGCCTTCGGCCCGATCCCGCTCACACCCAGCAGCTCCTCAAACATCTGCTGATCCTGTCTCGTGAGGAAGCCGTACAGCGTCATCGCGTCCTCTCTTACCTGAAACGAGGTGAACACCTTCACCTCGCTTCCAATCTGCGGCAGCCGGTCCAGGACAGACAGCGGAACGCTGATCTTCCAGCCGATGCTCCCCGCCTCTACCACGATATTGCCCTCTGACACCTCCGCAAGCTCACCTTTTATATATGAAAACAAATCCTTCCATCCTCCCGTATCTCCGGATCCATGCCCGCTTCGCAGGCCGTATCAGAAATGAAAGTCATAAGCCCCGAACCTGCCGACGACGGATCCCGGAGCTTTCATAAGTATAGCATATTCGTCTTTTGAATGCAACCGACTCCGCAAACACCTGTTTGCGGTTTGTTACCTGCCCTATGCCGCGCAGCGCAGTGCGTGGCATGGGTGTGACCTGTAACTGTCGTTTGACATTTCCGGACTCCGCACGTATAATCAGCTTATCACATACCATGGCGTCGGAAAACAGCCGTCTGCGAAACGAGAACGACAGGAGCATACCAATGATTACCAGGAAAAAACACCTTACCCTCCCGGACACCTATCCTCTGGAACGGATCGGCCGTCTGGAAGACATCCTCTTTTTCGATATTGAGACAACCGGCCTCTCCGGCGATTTTACTCATCTGTACCTGATCGGCTGCACAGCTTTTTTGCTTTTCTGAAGCATTACCGGATCCTCGTCCACTTCAACGGCGACGGATTTGACATTCCCTATCTGTTAAAGCGCTGCGCCCACCTCAACCTTCCCTATGATTTTTCTGACGTGGAGAGCGTGGATATCTACAAAAAAATTCGCCCCTACAAAAAGCTTCTCGGACTGGACAGCTTGAAGCAGAAGGCGGTCGAAGCCTTCCTTGGCGTGACGCGAAAAGACCTGTACCATGGCGGCGAGCTGATCGAGGTCTACCACCGCTATCTGCAAAACCACGCCGACCGCCTCTATGACCTGTTGATTCTGCACAATGAAGATGATCTGAAGGGAATGCCGTCCATCCTCCCGATCCTGAATATTCCGGACTTTCTGGAAGGTCCCGTCACCCTGACCTGCCAGCAGATTCTGGAGGGAACCGGCGCGGACGGCGCGACGCATCACATTCTGGAGCTGGTCTGTGAGAGCGAATGCTCCTTTCCGGTTCCCTTTGAAACCGCTTCTCCCCCGGTCGCCTGCGAAGCCGGAGGCAATCGGATCACCCTGACCGTCGAGCTCTATGACGGCGCTTTAAAACACTTTTATCCAAACTATAAGGACTATTATTACCTGGCCGGAGAAGACACGGCTGTCCATAAGAGCGTCGGCGCATCTCTTCCGAAATCCGCCAGAACCCAGGCCACGGCCCGAACCTGCTACACCAAAGAAGAAGGCTGCTTCCTCCCTCAGTTCGACTCTCTCTGGGAGCCTGCCCTTCGCCAGGAAGCGCGGGACAAGCTGACCCTG
>JAJQCO010000182.1 GCA_021202655.1 Clostridiales bacterium
CCCTCTGGCGTGTATTTTTCCGGTGCTGATGCCCACCTCCGCGCCAAACCCATAGCGGTAACCGTCCGCAAAGCGGGTGGAACAGTTCTGATAGACTCCCGCAGAATCCACCAGCGTCATAAAGAGCGCCGCCGTCTCGGTATTTTCCGTCACAATGCAGTCGGTGTGATGAGATCCAAACCGGTTGATATGATCGATGGCCTCCTGCACATCCCCCACAGCCTTCACAGAGAGGATATAATCCAGATATTCCGTCGAATCGTCTGCCTCCGTAGCCTCCCGGCAGGGAATGACCTCCGCGATCTCCTGCGTGCCGCGAATCTCAACCTTCCTTTCATCGAGCGTGGCCTTCAGTCTCGGCATGAGCTCCCACACCACGTCCCTGTGTACCAGAAGCGTCTCCACCGTGTTACAGGCCGACACATACTGCGTCTTCGCGTCAAAAATAATCGGCACAGCCTTCTCAAGATCTGCGTCCTTATCGACATAGATATGGCAGATGCCGTCCGCGTGTCCCATCACCGGTATGTTTGTGTGATCCATAATATAGCGCACGAAGGAATTGGAGCCTCTCGGGATCAGCAGATCGACCGATTCATGGCAGTCAAGCAGCTCCCGGATCTCCGAGCGCGCCTCCAGCAGCATCATGCAGTTCTCCGGCAGTCCCGCTTTTCGCACTGCCGCCTCGATCACCTCAAACAGCTTTCGGTTGGTCTTCCTGGCCTCGCTCCCGCCCTTTAATATCGCACAGTTTCCGCTCTTCACGCACAGGGCGGAAATCTGCACCAGCGCGTCCGGCCTGGCCTCAAAAATCACGCCGATCACACCGATCGGGCAGGATACGCGCTCCAGAATCAGCCCTTCGTCCAGCTCCCGCTTCAGCTGAATCCGAAACAACGGGTCCTCCATCCCCACCAGGTCATGGATGCCCGCGACGACATCGCGAAGCTTTCCCTCGTCAAACTTCAGACGCTTCTGGATCGGCTCCGCCACGCCGTCCAGCCTGGCCTGCTCCATGTCCTCCCGGTTGGCCGCGAATATGGCCTCCTGCTCCGCCAAAAGCGCCTCCGCCATCCGTTCCAGCGCCAGATTGCGGATCCGGCCCTCGCTGGCCGCCATCCTCGGAGACGCCAGCTTTACCTTTTTGACCTCTTCCTTTATCATAATCTTCCTTCCTCTCTCACCCTTGTCCTGGCCACCGTCGCCAGCCTGCGCATCTCTCTCGCATTCCCGATCACCGCATCTGTGATTTCAGCGCCGCCAAGGAGGCGCGCGAGCTCCGTCACAATCTCCTCCTCCGACAGCTGCCGAATCCCCGTCGTCGTCTTCCCGGACGACACGGATTTCGCAATCTCAAAATGGCAGTCCGCCATCGACGCAATCTGCGGCAGATGAGTAATGCAGATCACCTGATGGGAACGGGAAATCACCGCCAGCTGCTCAGACACCTTCTGCGCCGTCCGCCCGCTGATCCCCGTATCGATTTCGTCAAAGATCAGCGTCGGAATGTCGTCGCTGTCCGCCAGCGCCGTCTTGATCGCCAGCATAACCCGGGACAGCTCGCCGCCGGAGGCCACCGTCCCCAGAGGGCGCTCCGGCTCACCCGGGTTCGTGGAAATCAAAAACTCTGCCTCGTCAAATCCGCCCGCCGTATAGGAGGACAGGCGGCGAAATTCCATGGAAAATCTCACATCCTGGAAATTCAGCTCCTTAAGACCAACGCGAATCCGCTCTGTCAGCCCCTTCGCGGCGGCCTTTCTCTCCTCAGAAAGCTTCTGGCAGGCGACCTCCAGCCGCGCCGTGATGTTCGCAAGCTCTCTCTCTGTTCGTTCGCGGTACTCGTCAAAATGCTCCAGCTCATGAAGCCTCGCCCGTTTTTCCTCCAGAGCCTTCTCCATGCGGGCGACGCTGTTTCCGTACTTCGCCTGGAGAGCATGAATCACATCCAGACGCTGCTCCACCTGCGCAAGCTCCTCCTCGTCAACCTCTGTCTGATCCATATACTGTCCGATCGCGTGACGGACATCGGCAAGCAAAGCCTCCGCGTCATAGAGCTGATCCCGGATCGGCGTTAAATCCGCGTCATACTCCACTACCTCGCCGACGCGCCGCAGCGCCTGTCCCACTCCGTCCGAATCCGTCGCTTCGTAAGCCGCCGACAGACTTTCGAGAATCCTCCTGCCGTTTGAGAGCTTCCGGTACCTTCCGGAAAGCTCCTCCTCCTCCCCCTCTTTGATCGCCGCATTCTCAATCTCTTCGATCTCAAAACGCAGGAAATCCGCCTCACGCTTCCGGCCTTCCTGATCCGTACCGATCTCGGCAAGCTTTCCCTTTAACGTCTGATAGCGGGAAAACAAACCCGCCGTCTCTTCCTTAAGAGGTGAAATCGGATTTTTATCATAGGCGTCCAGAATCTCCAGATGCTTCGACACCCGCAGCAGGGACTGATGCTCGTGCTGCCCGTGAATATCAATCAGAAGAGCCGTCACCGCGCGCAGTCTCGCCATGGTGACCGTCTCATCATTGATCCTGCTGACGCTCCGGGATGCCTGCAGCTTCCGGCTGATGATCAGAAGGCCGTTCTCATCCGGATACACTTCAAGCGCGGCGAGCGCCGCCCGCTTTTCCTCCTCCACGGAAAAAATCAGTTCCACATAAGCAGACTGTGCGCCGCTTCGAATCATATCCTTTGACGCTTTCTGCCCCAACGCCAGGTTGACCGAGCCGATCAGGATCGATTTGCCCGCGCCGGTCTCGCCGGTCAGGATATTCAGACCGTCCCCAAATTCCATGTCCGCCTGTTCAATGAGCGCCAGATTCCGCACATGAAGCTCCAGCAGCATCGCTTCACCCCTCCTTACCGGATCCAATCAGTTTCTTTATTTTTTCCATCACAAGAATGGTATCGTCAATGCTCCGGACGGCGCACATGATCGTATCGTCCCCGGCAATGCAGCCGACAATCTCATGGAAGTGCATGGCGTCAAGGGCAGCCGCCACCGCCATGGCCATACCGGCGACCGTCTTGATTACCAGGATATTCTGCGCCATGTCCATGGAGACATAACCGTCCTGCAGAATACGGATGTACTTATCGGAATAGCTGGTCTGCCCCTGCATGACGACATAGCGCTGCTTTCCGCTCTCTGCCTGAACCTTGCTGAGCTTCAGCTCCCGGATATCCCGCGAAACCGTGGCCTGCGTCACCTTGAAGCCCTCCGCCTCCAGCCAGCCGGCCAGCTCCTCCTGCGTCTCAATTTCATATTTCCCGATCAGTTCTACAATCTTACTGTGTCTCTCCAGCTTCATGCGTCCGCACTTCCTTCCGCCCTCTATACACGCCTCATCTTGCTTCTCAGTGCCTCCAGGAACGACCCCCGGTCAAGCCGGATCAAAGTCGTATAGCTTTGCGCTCGGCTGATCATGAGCGTCTCTCCCGGCAGCAGATCCAGCAGACAGTCTCCGTCAAACACCACGCTCTGCGCCTGCCTCTCCTCCTCCAGCAGGCGGATGGACACCTGATCCTCCGAGGAAATGACAATGCTGTGAGAATTGAGCGAGTGCGAACAGATCGGCGTCAGGATCATCAGCTGCGTCCCCGGCGCTACAATCGGGCCTCCCGCCGACAGATTATAGGCGGTCGAACCGGTCGGCGTCGCTACAATCATTCCGTCTGCCATATATTCATTAAAATACTCTCCATTGAGAAACAGTTCAAAGCGCAGCATCTGAAGCCGATCCTTTCTGGCGAGTACGATCTCATTGAGCGCAATCCCCGTATGCGTCCCGCTCCGGCCTGTCACGGTTCCCCGCAGCATCATGCGTTTCTCTGTCGTGAAACGATCCTCCAGAAGGGCGTCCAGCATATCTTCTATGTCCTCGCCCCTGGACACCTGGGTCAGATAGCCGAGATGGCCGAGATTCACGCCGATGAGCGGCAGCCTGCGGTCGTTCAGATCCCGCGCCGCCTGAATCAGAGTCCCGTCTCCGCCCAGGGTAATGATGCAGTCTGTCTCTTCCGGGATATCCGCCGGATTGGTGTATCCGCCCTCCGGACGGCGCTCCAGCGCCAGGCCGCACCGGCACGTGGCTCCCCGCTTTTTCAGGTAAGCCTCCATCCGCGCCGCCGTCTCCCGCGCCTCCGTCTTCTGCGGATTCACAATCAGATAAAAGCTCTTCATTTGCCCGCTCCCGTCTCCTTGTCCAGCTCTCCGTGCGCCGCCGCTACCACCTGTCTGATGTCGACAGACAAAGCCGCCGCTTCGCCATCCGGACAGCCATTTTGCAGATGCAACAGATATTCGATGTTCCCCTCCGGCCCCTTGATCGGAGAGTATTCCAGATGGATGACAGAAAAGCCGATTGAGGCCGCATAATCCATCACCTGCCCGATCACCTCCATGTGGACGGCCCGGTCCCGGACAACGCCCTTCTTGCCCACCTTCTCGCGTCCCGCCTCAAACTGAGGCTTAATGAGGCAGACCACTTCTCCATCCTGCGTAAGCAATGCCCTGACCGGCCCCAGAACCTTCGTCAGCGAGATAAAGGAAACGTCGATCGAGGCGAGCGTGATCGGCTCCGGAATATCCTCCGGCGTCACATAGCGAATGTTTGTCCGCTCCATGCAAATCACGCGGGAGTCGTTGCGCAGCTTCCAGTCAAGCTGGCCATGCCCGACATCCACCGCATATACCTTCTCTGCCCCGTTCTGCAGCATACAATCCGTAAATCCGCCGGTCGACGCGCCCACATCCATGCAGATCTTCCCGCCCGGCCGCACGCCAAAGCAGCGGATCGCCTTTTCCAGCTTCAGCCCGCCGCGGCTGACGTAACGGAGCGTCTGTCCGCGCACCTCGATTGCCGCGGTACTCTCAAACATGGATCCCGCCTTATCCTCCTTTTGTCCGTCCACATAGACAATCCCCGACATCAGAATCGCCTTCGCCTTCTCCCGCGATGGAGCCAGTCCCTTCTCCACCATCAGGACATCCAGTCTCTGCTTCATCCGCCAACTGCTCCTCTCTGTTTCCATTCCCTACGGCTCCCAACGCCGCCGCCAAACGCCCCTGCGCTCCACGCTTCACACGCCCTGCGGACTGCCTACAGCCCCTCCGTGATCCGGATGCTGCCGCTTGGTTCTCTCCCGGATCCGTCCGGGACGCCTGCGGTCGCCGCCAGCGGCGGATAAAATTCCCTCATGCTGCGGATGATCGAATCGCTGTCGATGGCAAGCGTCTCCCGCAAAACCGAGACATTGCCATGCTCCACATAGGCATCCGGCAGAGCGATATTCAGCACCTTCACCTCCGGCGCATGCTGATGAATGTACGCAGTCACCGGAAGGCCGAAGCCACCCTGCAGAACATTCTCCTCAAGCGTCACGACCAGACGGTGTCTGCGGGCAAGGCGATCCACAAGCTCCCGGTCAAACGGTTTGATGAAGCGCCCGTTTGCCAGCGTGCAGTCCCAGCCCTCCTCCGCGAGCTTATCCCGGATATGCTCCGCCGTGCTGACCATGCTCCCGACCGCCAGAAGCGCGATTTCATGGCCTTCATACAGAATTTCGCCCTTTCCATACTCGATCGGCGCGTCAAATTTCTCCAGCCCCCGGTACGCCTGCCCGCGCGGATAGCGGATGGCGATCGGCCCCTCGTGCCGCATCAGCGCATACTCCAGCTCTGACTCCAGCTCCCACCGGTTTTTCGGCGCCATCACCATCAGATTGGGAATGCAGCTTAAAAAGGACAGATCGAAAATTCCCTGATGGGTTTCCCCGTCGCTCCCCACCAGTCCTGCCCGGTCGAGCGCAAAGACGACATGCAGATTCTGAATACAGACGTCGTGCAGAATCTGATCAAAGCCACGCTGCAAAAAGGAGGAATATACCGCGACCACAGGCTTCATCCCCGCCGCCGCCATTCCCGCCGCCGAGGTCACCGCATGCTGCTCTGCAATGCCAACGTCAAAAAATCTGGCAGGGAAACGCTTTCCAAAGGCCTTAAGCCCTGTGCCGTCCGGCATCGCCGCCGTCACGCCGACAATCCGCGTGTCCCTGGCCGCCAGCTCGCACAGCTTTTCGGAAAAGACATCCGTGTAAGAGGGAAATTCCTTCCGGTGCAACGGCTTTCCGGTACGCACCCGGAACGGCTCGACCCCGTGAAAACGAGCCGGGTCCTTCTCCGCCGGCGGATAGCCCTTCCCTTTCTTCGTCAGGACATGCACCAGCACGGCATGATCCATCTTCCTCGCCTCCCGGAAGACCTTCTTCATGCTCTCAATGTTATGGCCGTCCACCGGCCCAAGGTATGTGATCCCCATATCCTCAAACAGCATGCCGGGGATGACCAGCTGCTTGATGCTGCTCTTCGTGCGGCTGATCTTATCCACCAGTCCTTCCCCGACGACCGGGATCCGCAAAAGAGCGCCGGACACCTGCTTTTTCAGCTCATTATAGCCGACGCCGGAGCGCAGCTCGTTCAGATATTTCGATACCCCGCCCACATTTCGGGAAATCGACATCGTATTGTCATTGAGGACAATGATAAAATTCCCGCGCAGATGGGCCGCATTGTTCAGCGCCTCATAGGCCATGCCGCCGGTCAGAGCGCCGTCTCCGATCACCGACACCACCGCGTAATTTTCTCCCAGCAGGTCGCGGCCCTGGGCAATCCCCAGCCCGGCAGAAATGGAAGTAGAGCTGTGTCCCGTGTCAAAGCAGTCGTAAGGGCTTTCCGCGCGTTGCGGAAACCCGCGCAGGACGCCAAACTGACGCAGCCCGTCAAACATTTCCCTGCGGCCGCTTAGGAGCTTATGGGTATAGGACTGGTGTCCGACGTCCCAGACCACCTTGTCTCTCGGCAGGTCAAACGCCAGATACAGGGCGATCGTCAGCTCAACCACCCCCAGATTTGACGCCAGATGTCCGCCCGTCACACTGATTTTCTCGATCAGGAAGCGGCGAATCTCCGCCGCCAGTACCTTTAACTCATCCGGAGACAGGGATTTGACGTCCTCTGGCCCCTCTATCCGTTCCAATATCATGGCAATCCGCTCTTTTCTATCAGGGTGTATTTCTTTTCGCATCTGTCTCAGGCCAGATATCTTCTCACGGCGTCCGCCCGTCAGCTTTCGCGCGTCACCAGCATCCGAATCAGCTGCTCAAGGAAAGGATTAGAACCGGGAAGACGATGCAGCAACGTGATCGCCCGGTCAGAGATCTCGGCCACATCCGACCTCGCCTTCTTAAGCCCCTCAAGAGTCACATAGGTTGTCTTATTGTTTTTCTCATCACTCCCGGTCGGCTTTCCAAGCTGCTCCTGCGTACCCGTCACATCAAGGATATCATCCTGGATCTGGAACGCCAGACCGATGGCAGAAGCCATCTCCTCCACCATGCGGATTTCCTCCTCCGACGCGCCCGCCAGAAGCGCACCGATCATCATGGAGGCCTCCAGAAGCGCCCCCGTCTTCAGTCGGTAGATGAAGTCCAGTCTCTCTCCGGGGATCGGTCTGCCCGTCCACTCCACATCCACCACCTGTCCGCCGATCATCCCGTAGATCCCGGTCTTTTCCGCGAGAAGCCCGATGGCGCATCCCACAAGATCCGCGCGGTCTGTCTGCGAAAACGCCTTTGCCGCCGTCTCGACCGCATAAATCAGGAGCGCGTCCCCGGCCAGCACGGCCATGTCATACCCATACTTCACCCAGGTCGTCGGCATCCCGCGCCGCAGAGTATCGTTGTCCATGCACGGAAGATCGTCGTGGATCAGCGAGGAGGTATGGATCATCTCAATCGCCGCCATAAACGGCTCCACGGCGGTCTCTCCCACGGCAGCTGTCCGCGCCGGGACATCTCCGTCAGAAGAGGAAGAGGCCATAGCCTCCGCCGCCCCTTTGGTTCCCGCAAACAGCCGGTAGGTTTCCCGCATCAGAAGGGGACGCAGCCGCTTGCCGCCTGCCCGCACGCTGTAATTCATCGCCTCAAAAATCGTCTTCTGATACCCGGACTCCTCCGGCAGATAACGCTCCACAACCGCGTTGATCTCCGCAGTCCGGCGCTTCAGCTCTTCACTCGCCGTCATCCTCTTCCCCTCCCCGCAGTATGATCATCTTTTTTTCAACCTGGTCGATCTTCTCGCTGCACGCTTTCACCAGTCTCATTCCACGCTCGTATCCGGCAAAGGACTCCTCTAACGTCGTCTCGGAGGACTCCAGTGTCTCCAGAATCCGATCCAGCTCCTCAAAGGTCTGCTCGATCGTCAGCTCCTTTTCATTCTCGTTTTCCATCTCCATACTCCGTCCTTTCCGTCACTCTCGCCCTGATCCGTCCATCCGAAATCCGCACCGTGATCTGCGCACCGGTCTCAACGTCGTACACATGCGTGATGCGCCGCCCCTCCTCGTCCGTCAGGAACCCAAAACCGCCGCTGATCCTTTTTAACGGAGAAAGGCCGTCCAGTCTCCCGCTCGCCAGTGCCAGGCGATGCTTCACAGAGAGAAGCTTCCGGTCAAACGCCGCAGCCAGTCTTTCCCTGTCCTTCTGCTGTCTTCGCGCTTTCTCAAGTCGCCCGTTCATGGCGGATTCCAGCCGTTCCGCCATATCTGCCAGCCGCTGCCTTCTGTCGCGCAGACGGCGCTCCGGATCATACAGCTTAAGCCGCAGCCTGTACTGGGAAAGCAGATACCGTCTTCGTTCCAGCTCGCGCGTCATTCCCCGCGCAAGCGCGGTCTCATATCCGCGCAGCTCTTCTTCAAAATGCCGCCAGTCAAACACAGCCAGCTCCGCCGCCGCCGAAGGCGTCGGCGCCCGCAGATCCGCCACATAATCGGCAATCGTCACGTCCGTCTCATGTCCCACCGCCGAAATAACCGGCGTGCGGCAGTTAAAAATCGCCCGCGCCACCGCCTCTTCATTAAAGGCCCAGAGATCCTCCATGGAACCGCCTCCGCGCCCGACGATCAGCACATCCAGATCCAGCTCATCCAGCGCTTCGATGCCGGACACAATACTGGCCGCCGCCCGTTCGCCCTGCACCAGCGCCGGATACAGCACCAGTTGCACATAAGGATTTCGCCGCGCGGCGATATTCATGATGTCACGGATCGCCGCGCCGGTATCTGCCGTCACGATGCCGATCCGCGTCGCATACTTCGGGATCGGCTGCTTATATTCCGCCGCGAACATCCCCATCTCTTCCAGCTCGTCCCGCAGCTTCACAAAGCGCTCGAACAGATCTCCTCTCCCGTCGGCCTCAATCTTCCTCGCGTACAGCTGATAGCGACCGTCGCGCTCATACACATCCACCGTGCCGGTCACGATGACCCGCATTCCCTCCCGCAGGGAAAAGGACAGCCCCTTTCTGTGCCCGGCGACCATGCCGCAGGAGAGAACTCCGCCCCCGTCCTTGAGCGTAAAAAAGATGTGGCCGGAAGGATGATATTTGCAGTTGGAGACCTCGCCTCTCACCGAGATCCGGCTCAGGGCGAAATCCTGCGCAAACATAATTTTAATGTAAGAAATCACCTGAGACACGGAAAAAACGCCCGCCATCCTACTCCTTCACCAGCCTCGCCAGCACGCCGTTGACAAATGCCGGGGAATCCTTTCCGCCAAATTTCTTCGCCAGATCCACCGCTTCATTGATCGCCACCTTCTCCGGCACGTCATCGTCATAGCGCATCTCATACAGCGCCTGCCGCAGGATCGTCAGCTCCACCCGGCCCATCCGGCGGGTACTCCAGCCCTGGGCGGCTCCGTTGATGCCATCGTCCAGCTCATGAAACAGGGCGGCGATCCGCTCCACGCGGTCTGTCAGAAAGGCCCGGTCCGCATCCGGCATCCCGACCTGGTGGACGATCTGCACGGCTCCGTTCTCCCCCGCGTCCTCTTCCTCCGGCGAGAGGAAGTACTGCTCGACCTGCCCTTCCGTCTCCTCCTCCGGATAAAATCCCACGCCGAACAGCATTTTAAAACAATGCTCCCTCATCTCTCTTCTTGTCATTGCCCGTCTCCTCCTGGCGTACAAACATGCTTTCGTAGCCATCTGGAACGTGCCCATCCCAGACGATTACAACTGAACCCTATCATATCATATTTTTTTTCGTTTCACAATGCCGGAAATACTATCTGTTGATGTCAAATCCTATACAAAAGAACATGTGAGGCCGGACAGCTCTCGTTGCTGCCCAGCCCCACATGTTCTGTCCTGATGTACAGAAATTTCAATCATACCTTTATGCTATCAGTTTTTTTAATGCTCGCTATCCTTCCTTCGATCAGAAAGAATCACACAGGCCACTGCTGCCATTCCCTCTCTTCCCTGTCATGATAATTTTTTTACTCTGTCAAAACCCTGCACTGTTTCAGACAGAATGCCATTCCATAATGCCTGATACTCTTCGGCGACCGCTGGTTGAAATACTCATC
>JAJQCO010000213.1 GCA_021202655.1 Clostridiales bacterium
ATATAGGCATTTCCTATTTTTCTCTTCCCTTTATCCTTCATATAAAGATTGATAAACGGATGCAATATCCTCACGGTTCATTTTAATCGGACTGTTTTTCATCAGTCTCTGTTGTTCTTCATCTACATTCTTCGCCCATTCATCCCACATTCCCGGAGTCATTCCATATTCCTTCAGACTCTTTCTCTGAATGATACCGTCCAACAGCTTTTCAAGTACTTCAAAAGCCAGATCCTCATAACAGCCCAAAACATGAGAAATATAGACCATGACCTTGCGAAAAGATTCCGTTCCGCCCTGCTGCTGATACCACTTCATGATGCCGAAAAAGATACTGTAATTTGCTTCTCCATGAGCCACATGGAACGTTCCGCTCAGTGGATAGCTTAAGGCATGTACCGGACCGCATCCCGCTGTGCCAAATGCCAGCCCCGCATAATTGCTCGCAATCAGAAAACGCTTCATCAATCTCTTTCTCGCATCCTCTCCATGATTCGCAATCTCTTTATATCCCTCCAAAATGATTCGCATAGCCTCATATCCAAACAATTCCGTATAAGGCGTTGCCTTGGGAGAAAGGCTGGATTCCACCGCGTGGATAAACGCATCGACAGAACTGGTTGCGAATACCCTAAACGGAAGAGCCTCGAGAAGCTCCGGAATCAGAACTGCCTGATCTGCATACAGCTCATTCACAGCCAGACCCATTTTCAGATTCTTTTTGACCAGTGTCAAAATAGAAACATTGGTGACCTCTGATCCGGTTCCGCACGTGGTCGGAATCAAAACGAGTTCTCTTGCACGCTGAATCGGAACATTTCCTCTATAGACCTCTTCGATTGGACAGGCATCTTTAAGTGACAGAAGTTTTGAAAGATCCAATACGGTCCCCCCGCCAATACCAATGATACGTTTATATGTTTTCCTTTTCATCATATCCGTATAGATAGCGTCAAACATCTCATCGGACGGCTCTCCATTGCCATACCGTTCCTGATAGATGAAATCGGCTTTCCCACACAGATCCGCATATTTACTTACAATGTATTCATTTGACAGGATCAGATCGCCTTCACCAACCTCAAAATCTTTTGCAAATCCGGCAAAGCTGTCATACTGATATAATTTTGAATTCATAATTAACTGCTGCATCGAATCTTCCCTCCTTATACTCTTTTATATTTCCGAATTGCCATATAATCAGCCGGATGCTGCTGGCCGACTTCAGTCACATAAATACTTCCCTCTGAATCCACGCCGATGCTATGCACGCAGCGATATAATTCCTTTGGAAGAATAGATACCTGGTCAATCGGGCTTACAGAATCCGGATTTTCGAGACGGGAAAGAAGCTCTCCCTTTAGCGTGAAAATACTGATTCTGGACGGCGCGTCATCAAATGTCAGTGTCTGTTTGCACTCGCCAACATAGAGAAGACCGTCCCTGATATAAAGTCCCGCCGGTCGAATCGTGTCGGTCCATTCTTCCAGAAATTCTCCTTCCGGCGTAAACAACTGAATTCGATTGTTGTGCCGGTCAGCCACATAAAGAATCTGATCATCGCTGATCACGATACAATGCGGAAGGACAAATTCTCCAGGGTCATGTCCCGGCTGTCCCCAGGAAAAATCCAGCGTACCGTCTGGATGAAACTTATGAACCCTTGCATTTCCGTATCCGTCCGTTACATAAATGGAACCGTCTTTTCCTTTCGCCATGTGCGTCGGAAAATTAAACGGGCCGGCGCTTTTCTGAATCGTATAGAAGTTTTTTTCAATGGCGCCCGTATCGGATTTCTTTCCTTTTTCCCCCAGAGTCATCAGAAGTTTTTTGTTTCTGTCAAAAATATAAGCGACATGAACCTCGCCGTCTACGATGTAAATCCGGTCATCCTCGTCCATATACATTCCGTGCGGCCTGACTAAAATATCCTCCCCCCAGGTGTCCAGAACTTCTCCGTCCGTTGTACACTCAATGATCGGCGGTTTACTTCTTGACATGATATATACATGATCCCTGGAGTCCACATAAATTCCAGGTACTGAATTGAGTCCCCATTCAAGCGGAAAATTCTTCCCCCAATCCTTCACCAGTTCATATCGATAATTGCCATACCCATAAATCATTTTCGTTCCTCCAAAATAAAAGAAAAGAGCGCTGCTCACACAACGCTCGTTTCCTGCCCATCGTTTACTTAAAAAACTCTGCGCCCTGTGTCTTGATTTTCAGTCGATAAATCGTCTCACATGCAAAATACAGATAAACTCTGTCCGCACCGCCAAAACAAAAGTTCCGACACTGCCCCGGCACATTGATGTTGCCCAGCAGAGTACCTTCTTTATCAAATACCTGCATGTTGCCGCTGGCTGTTGTAAAAATATTACCGTCCTTATCAATCTTTGTTCCATCTGGTCTTCCGTCCACTTTACATACGACTTCACCTCCGCTCAGCGTAGCGTCTTCCTCTACCTTGAAACGGCGAATCTCCTGTCTGGGCGTATCATTGACAAGCATCGTTGCTTCTCCTACCTCCATGCACAACCCGTTCGGCTGTTCAAAATCCTTTCTTGAAAGAATCAATGTTCCATCCGTGTCGATGCAATATACTCCCTGAAAGCCCATTTCCGGCTCACGCATAATACCCGCCACCTTGCTGGTGCGGCCATACATCGGATCGGTAAACCAGATTCGTCCTTTGGAATCAACAATCACATCATTCGGACTGTTTAACTGTTTTCCGTCATAATGAGAAGCCAAGGTTTTCATATATCTGCCATCCGGCTCCATCCGGGTAATCGAACTTGTTGCATGCTCACAGGTTACAATTCTTCCCTCCGTATCAATAAAGTTACCATTCGAAATATTGCTCGGAAATTTAATGACGGTGGTATCAAATGTGGCCGGATTCCACTTGTAAACCTTCCCTAGTCCCATATAAGAAAAAAACAGGCAATTATTCTGCGGCCACCAGATAATTCCCTCTGTTACCTTATGGCCTACGGAAACCGGCTCTAATATCGCTTCCGTATCAATCAATTCGCAAAATCTGGGATCCTTTACTTCAAATAACATATTTTTCTCCTCCATCCTTTTAAATATTATTTCCGCAGCATTTTCGTCATTTCAGAAATGCTGTTTCTTTGCTCCATTGTCATAATTGCCTGCCAGGAAGCCTGTGTACCTGCTTTCCCTTTTACGGGGATCATAATTTCCTCATATTTATCCGCAGTATCCCGGAATACTTCGTCAGGATCCACTTCCCCTCCCAGCAGATATGTAGCGTGCGAACGGCTGGTTCCGTCGGTGAAATAAATCGTTGTCCGTCCGCCTCGCGACGGCGTAAATTCATCGCAGGCCACCAGTTCCATTCGCTTCAGAAGATACTGAATCCTGGGATCCTTCACCTTTTCATCCGTAAAGGTATCAATCGTAACTGCACCAAAGACAATCTGGGCGGCAGCGGTAAAGCCAATACTGAATTTGCCCTGCAAACCGGTCTGTGGATCCATATTGCCCACCAGCCGGATCGCCCGTGGATACGGCTCAAATACAATCCGCTCAATGTTTTCTATGGGATGCGGAGACTCCTCCAAAATCTTTTTGCAGTTGATGATCCCGCTATGCGTCGGCGCGCCGCATGGATAACGCTTAAAACGAAGTTCATGCACTCCATACGCGCCATGTAGTCGTTCGATAATATCGTTACGGTTTACCTTTTTCAGAGAAATGTTTTCCAGGAAATCCGTATCAAAAATGTCGGTTCTTCCTGTAAATCCCCTCTGTGCCATAATAACCGCAAGCAGACCATTTTTTGCTGCCATACCTGCCGCCAGAGGCTTCGCCATACTTCCGAAGTTCAGCTGAATCCCGCTGCAAAGTCCGGCGCAAATACCAAACGCATGACACATTTGCATCGGAGTCGCTTTGAGAATGGCGCCGGCCGCCGCTGCCGCGCCAAAGATACCGATCGTTCCTGTCGCATGCCATCGACCGATATTGTAATGCTCCGGCATGATTCCGGAAGACAGCGCCACCATCACCTGAAACCCATTGATCGCCGCATTGATCAGTTCTTTCCCACCGGCTCCGCTCATCTCCGTTGCAGCCAGAGCTGCCGGAAACAACGGCGAACACAGATGCAGTGAGAGTGAAACATGAATATCATCAAAATCAATTCCGTGAGACTCATTCCCATTAATCAATGCCGCCATACCCGGAGAATATTTCCCCTCCTGGCCAATCACAGAACAATGCTGTCTGCCATCCTCCTCACCGGCCAGCTCAAGAAGGATCCGCGTTCCCTCCTCCTCTGCTCCCGTCTGTGCCGCTGCCACCCAATCAGCAAAGGCCAGCTTTGTCATTCGAATATCTTCTTCCTGAAAAGTGTCCCAGTGATCCGCGACGGAGTATTCTGCCACCTGCATTGTCAATGTCTTGCCGTCCATAAAACCTCCCTTGCATCAATCAAATTCTTTAAAGAATTCATCTAGTGTAAGCATAGCCGCCCGAAAAGACGGAAAACCTCCCATCGTCATAACCTGCTCAATGGCGCCCAAAAGCTCATCCTTAGTCGCTCCGTACTGCTTTGCCAGCTTAGCATGTGCCAGGATCACTTCTCGTTCCCGCAGGATAGATGCCATCGCCACATTAATCAGCTCGCGATATTTACGCTCCAGATTCGGCTTATTAACCAGATCCGTACGCCATGCGGTGATTTTCTCATTGTACTCCGGATCCAGCTCTCCCAAAATTGTCCAGTGATTTCTTGCCATTGTTTTTTCCTCCTGTTTTTTATAAGAACATAGATGCGATCATCCCCCAAACCGGGATAAATGCCAGCATGATGATCGAAATAATCCATCCGCAAACAATAAGAAGCTTCATATTATTCGATCTCGCAAAGCCCATATGAGCGGCAGTATTTGCGGATGGATATACAATAGATGTGATGCGAACCGCTGCCACCAATACGATTGCCCAAAGTTCCATCGAAATACCCATCTGAGATGCAGTTGGCCAAAACACCTGGTTGACAATTTCCATCTGTGTAACAACAGCTCCCTCTACGCCAAATCCGCCAACGACACTTGCAATGATCATTAACAGATACTTAGACTGTCCGCCGACCATATTTAGAATAATTTCTGACAACGCTTCCCAGCCGCCGCCAAGAGTGATGGCATCAATCATAACGCCTGTCAACAGAAACGATAATAACATACCGGCCATCTTACCCATACCCGAATTGAACATCTTGATTCTGTCCGGAATTGGCTGGTCGATAAAAATACCCACTACAAGCGCCAACAAAAGAATAACAAAAATTACATACTTCATACTGGAATCCTGTGTCATTCCATATACCAGCATGACAAGAAATACCGCAATGAACGAAAACACCGCCATTTTTTCACGAGTGGAAGCTTTATATTCCTCGACCGGAGGAATATCCTCGTAGGCTTCTTTTCCCTTTGTTATCTTCTGAATAAAGATTCCAAGGATAAAAGTAATAATCATCCAGGTAATGGAATATGGAAGAGCTGCCCACTTCATATACGAAGCGTATGAGAGCCCCGATACGCCAAGCGCCGCAGCAACCGCGGAGCAAAACGGTCCGACAGTAACTCCCACCAGACCCGCATTAAACATGAGAAAGCATACGGTTGTCGGAGTCAGGCCTACGGAGGCAACAATCGGAAGCAGAATCGGCGCAATAACCGCATTTCCTCCGTTCAGCGTACCAATCAGGACGACCATCAGAAGCGAGCAGAACAGAACAGCCAGCATTCCCTTTTTCTCCGTATTGACACCAATTTTCTTGACTACAAAATGTACAACCGTCCTGTTGATCCCGGCTTTGTCCATTAAGACGCCGAGACCGCTTCCAAACATGACAATCAATGCAACCTGACCCAGCGTTCCTCCCAGGTTATCGACCAGAATTCCGGCGAACTGAACCGGCCCCTGCCCGGTTAGAATGCATCCCAGAATCGCGGCAATGCCTACGCTGAATGTGTAGTTTTTTCCCATCAATGTCATAATCAGGAAAATGACCATGGGAACCATCGCCAACAGCGATGGCGCAGTGATACTTGAGACCCCCTCCATTTGTATTCTTTCCTCCTCTTCTCCTTACAATTGATTCACCGTTAAGTCAATTATAAGAAAGTTTCCGCACTTTGTAAAATATCCATGCCACATGTTTTCATAGGCAATGCCTATTTATTCTGAGCATCTGAAATGAATCCATTGTTTTTTTCTATCTAGTTTGATATAATAACAGGAAGCAAAGACGTATAAAGCAAATAGATTATCTGAAAATATTACATAAACACTGCACCCGGGAGGAATACAATCATGCGTCTGGAACAATTGCAATACATTGTCGAAATCGCAGACACCGGCTCTTTTACAACCGCAAGCGAACATCTTTTCATTGCACAACCCAGCATCAGCCAGGCAGTATCAACGCTGGAAAAGGAACTGAATGTCACCATTTTTAAGCGTTCCCGTCTCGGTGCGGAACCAACCAGCATTGGCAGTGAAATCATCTCCCATGCGCGCAAAGTGTTAAGTGAAACCAGCGAGATCCGAAAGCTCTGCAGTCTGGACTACTCTGAGATCGTCGACACGATTACGATCAGCACAGTTCCCACACTCTGCTCGACGATTCTGCCCAAATCAATTTCCCGATATAAAAAACTGTTTCCGAACGTGACAATCAAGATACACGAGGACGGTTCAAAGAAAATCCGTCAAGAAATTCGAAGCGGCTCCGCTGATTTCGGTCTTGTTACCAGGCACAGCTATATTCCATATGATGATACGGAAACCTTTCAACCATTATTTTCCGGCAAGCTGATGGCTTATGTAAGCGCCAAATCTGCCCTCGCACAATATAAGGTCGTTCGTTTCGAAGACATCTGCACGTACCAGGTCGTCCTCTTCGGCGATACCTTCACCTTATCTGACTACATCATGCGTCAGTTAGAAAAATTCGGGACTCCAAAAATATTAACTTCATCCAGGAATCCCGAATCGGTAATGGCATTTGTAATTGATACAGACTGTGTCGGCTTTGCTCCCGACGTTTTTCTGGCAAAGAACATTCATGTTTACAATGGAGATATCGTACCATTGCATATTGACGATCCCGAGATCACTCAATTTGGCATATTGACGAATCCAAACCGTTCAATCAGTACCGCCAACGAAATGCTGATGAAAGAGATTCTGATCCAGGCTCAACATTTTGAACGAGTTTATTTAAACCATATGTAAAACCTGCGCTGTTCAGGAAGACTTCGACTTTCGCTCGCTGATAATTGGATAACCGACAGATATCACCATAAATATCATCAGAACAACACAAATCGGCCTGGTGAGCATGGATCCTAACACCTGAGACAGCGAGTTCTGATTCAGGGTTAACGCCTGTGAAAGTCCTTCCTCAGCGATCGGGCCGAGGATTAATCCCAGAACAATCGGCACTACGTTATATCCATATGTTTTCATGAAGAATCCGATGATCCCAAATACCAGCATCACGACGACATCTTTCATATTTCCACGTATCGCGTAAGACCCCATAATACTGAGCATCAGCACACACGCCGACAAAATATTCTTCGGCGTCAGTGTGACAAGCGCAAAGTGTTTTGCTCCAAAAAGACCAATCAGGAGCATAATCACATTCGCAATAAATAACGCTGCGATAAAAGGATAAGTGATGCTTTTCTGTGTGGTAAAAAGTCCATATCCCGGAATCAGTCCATGTATCGTTAATGCCCCCATGAGAATTGCTGTCGTCGCATTGCCCGGGACTCCCAATGTTAACGTCGGAATCAGTGTTCCTCCGGTGACCGCGTTGTTTGCTGACTCACAGCAGGCCACGCCCTCACGTGCGCCAGTTCCAAAATTATCTTCTTTTGAAAACATCTTCCCTATGTTATGAGCCACATAGGATGCCACGTCTCCGCCGGTTCCCGGAATAATGCCTATAACAACGCCTAAAATCGCAGAACGGACGTATGTAATCGGATATCGGACCATATCGCGAATGTGAACCTTTGCCGACTTGAACTGTGCAATCGACGATTTATCGGCCACCTGAATGGGATTCATCAGATTATTTAACACCTGCGATATCGAAAACAGGCCGATCACCGCAGGAATCATGTTGATTCCGCCCATCAAAAATGTCTGGCCAAAGGTAAAGCGAGAACGTCCCAACACCGGATCCTAAGAGCAGAAGAAACCAAAAAACCAATTCTGCTGATGCTAAGTATTTTGAGCGTGTCTAGTTAAACCACATGTAAGACAGATCAGGTATTGAATCCGAAAATGGCAGATGCCTCCATTTTCTGATTTTTCAGTTTCCTTTCAAAAATTCTTCCAGTACAAGGCTGGCCTCCCGATACGCAGGTACACCGCCAAGTGTCATGGAGGCTGCCATAACCGCAAATAGTTCCTCCTTTGTCGCGCCATATCTCTCCATGGCTGTTCTCCCATGCGTATATACTGCTGGTGCTGAACGAAGTACACATGCCATGCCAAAAACAATCAGTTCACGGTATTTAGGCGGCAATACCTCATTACGATTTGTCTGTCTTGATAATTCCTGAAATGCTTTTCTGCATTCCGGATTGATTTCATCCATCAACTGCCAGTGATACATTGAATTAATGTTCATTTACTGCAACTCCTTTCCCTTTCCTTTCTCGGATGAAACAAGATGCAAGAAATATAGCTCCTGCTACAACCCCGATTGTGCTACTGATTCCCTCAGGAAGCATCAGCATAATTGACAGGATCAACGTCAGTATACGTTCCGGCATGGAAAGCTTCAAACAAAAATACCCCTGGCTTCCCACAGCAAAAAGTAAGGTTCCAAATATACAACAGCCACTCACCATAGCTATTTCTATTGTCTCTCCGTTCATCAAAAGCGCCGGTTGGAAGACAAAAATAAACGGAACAAGAAACGCCGGAAGAGCCACTGCGCATGCTGTCAAACCGACTTTTACCGGCTTACACTTAACCATGCCTGCCGCTACATATGCCGCAATCGCCACCGGCGGAGTAATCGATGACAGAGAACCAAAGTAGAACACGAACATATGGGCAGCCATGGGAAGCACGCCAAAATCCGTCATTGCCGGCACGACCAGAGTGGCTAACAGCAGATAACAAGCCACAGTTGGAAGCCCCATACCTAAAACGATTGAAGATACAAAGCAAAGCAGGCAAAGAAGCAGTAAATTTCCTCCTGAAAGCTGAACAATATAAGCCGATAATTTAACCCCCAATCCTGTAACGGAAAAGACTCCCATCACGATCCCGGCCGCCGCACAAACAACAGAGATCGGGATAATCGACATGGCTCCTTCATAGAAAGACCGAATGAGCTTCCTGGGTGTAATCCTGGTGTCTTTTCTAAGCAAGGACAAAGCAAAAACCAAAACAGTCGAATAGAGCGCGGATAGCTGTGCTGACATTCCTTTTGCAGCAATCAGAACAACCAACAGTACAACCGGCAGCAAAAGATATCCTCCCTGCACAAGAACATCCCTGACTCTTGGAATTTCTCCCCCCATTTCCTGTAATGTTTCTTCCGTTAAGCCCAGCAATTTATTTTTCCTGCTGTATAGGTCGACCGACATAAACACCGCTACATAAAAAATGACAGCCGGAACAATAGCGGCGACTATAACATTCTTATAGCCAACTCCCAACATATCCGCTATAATAAACGCCGCAGCGCCCATAACAGGGGGCATGATCTGACCTCCGGCTGCGGCTGCAGCCGTTATGGCTCCTGCATAACTTTTTTCAAATCCTGTCTTTTCCATCAATGGTATCGTTACGGTTCCCGTTGCTGCTACATTAGCGGCAGCACTCCCTGAAATCATACCGAACAAAGCGCATGACACAACCGCCACTTTTGCCGCACCACCGTAAAATTTGCCACAGAGAGCCAGAGCAAGATCCATAAATACTTTCATGCCACCAGATGCTTCCAGAAAACCTGCAAATATTAAAATTGCCGACACAGTTGTCACGATCGCCCCTAATGCCGTGCCAGGAATTCCCTCTGTGTAAAGCGCTAAACTTCCGATTATACGCGGTATGGAAATACCCGGATGTCCAATGGCAGACGGAAGATACTTTCCCAAAAACAGATACGCCATAGCTGCTAGAATCACACAGGTAAGAGCCAGTTTATAATACATATATGTCACAATCAAAACCAAGGCAATCACAACTGCGCCCGCCAGCAAATCCAATGAATTATAGTTCCCCCTCCTGTTTCTGGTTAAAGCAGTTGCCTCATGATAAATATAATAAGAAGCTGACACTCCAATTATCGCAAGAACCGGATACACAATATAAGGCCAGACTTTTGCTAG
>JAJQCO010000102.1:0-4834 GCA_021202655.1 Clostridiales bacterium
CTCATGACTCCCGGATTCTGATTTCATCCCGCGACTTCGGTCTACCATATCCAGTCTCCTTTCATTCATTCGGCCAAATCCGAGGCCGTAACGGAGAGCGACCGATCCTGACCGCTCCGTATTTAGAGTACCACATTCTCCGTCCGTAAATCAACCTTTAAATTGTTAAAAATATGTAAACAAAAGATCTCCTGTCTGACAGGAGATCTCAATAAGTAGCGGAAGGGAGATTTGAACTCTCGACACCACGGGTATGAACCGTGTGCTCTAGCCAACTGAGCTATTCCGCCATATTCGGTTAATATGGGGCCTACAGGGCTCGAACCTGTGACCCTCTGCTTGTAAGGCAGATGCTCTCCCAGCTGAGCTAAGACCCCATATATACGGTCCTGCGTGATGTCCCACTCAAGACTGCTTAGTTAGTATACCTTTCATTTTCCTAATTGTCAACACTTTTATGAAAATTTTTCTATGAGGTCAGGTCGGATGCTCTTTTGAGCATCCAACCGCACAGTTAAAAATTTCCACCGGCTCCCGTCTCTGCCCCCGGCCTGCCCTTAAGAGAGCTTCTGCAAGAATCAGGTCCTCCGGAGTCGTGACCTTCATATTTTCGTAGCTTCCCTCGATCAGGCGAACGCTCACATCGGAAAAGGCTTCCACCACCATGGCGTCATCCGTGATTCCGACCTGACGGGCAGGGTCCTCCATCAGCCAGTCGTAGGCTTCCCGCACCAGAGGATAAGAAAATGCCTGCGGCGTCTGAATCTGCCACAGATGAGAGCGATCCGGCGTAGCGGACGAATATCCCCTCTCATCTGCGATCTTAATCGTGTCCTTGACAGGCATGCCGATGACGCAGGCCTGATCTTCCATCGCGCCACGGATTGCCCGCCGGATGATCGCCTCCGTCACGAGCGGCCTTGCCCCATCATGAATCAGCACATAATCGCAGCGCTTTAACGCCTTCAGCCCTTCATAGACGGAATGATAGCGCTCCTGCCCGCCGAGTACCACCGCCGACACTTTGGAAATATCACTCCGGGCAAGGATCTCTTCCCGCACGTATGCTTCCTCTCCGGCTCCGACCACAAGAACAATCTCGTCTACCGGACTGTGTTCAAACGCGTCCAGCGCATACAAAATCAGAGGACGCCCCGCAAGAGACATATACTGCTTCTGCACATCGCTGTGCATCCGCCGTCCGTGTCCGGCGGCGAGGACGACTGCGCCTACCCTCGTCTCCATCATCCTACCGTTCCCCCAGCTTCAGATTTGGAACCGCATTCAGATCCCAGCCGTGGCGGGTTCCCCTGATATACTCATAGTAAGCCGCCGCGCCGATCATCGCCGCATTGTCCGTGCAGAAAACCGGCGACGGATAATAGAAACGGATTCCTTCCTTCTCACAGGCCTGTTTCATTTCCCTGCGCAGGGCAGAATTCGAGGCCACGCCCCCGGCAATCGCCAGCCTGTCATATCCGTATTCCTTCGCCGCAGAGACGGCACGACTGACAAGCGCCTCGACGACCGCGTTCTGGAAGGATGCCGCCAAATCGGCCACCGGGATCTCCCGTCCGGTCATCTTTGCCTTATTGATATCATTCAGCACCGCCGATTTCAATCCGCTGAAGCTGAAATCATAGGGAGAGCCCACCACCTTGGCCCGCGGAAATTCCATGGCGTGAGGATTTCCGTCCCGCGCCGCCAGATCCACCTTCGGACCGCCGGGATAGCCAAGTCCCACCGCGCGCGCCACCTTGTCAAAGGCCTCGCCGGCCGCGTCATCCCTGGTTCTGCCGATGATTTCAAATACTCCGTAGTCCTTCACAATCACAAGATGCGTGTGTCCGCCTGAAACAACCAGACAGACAAACGGCGGCTCCAGATCCGGATTCTCAATATAATTCGCCGCAATATGCCCCTCAATATGGTGAACGCCCACCAACGGCTTTTTCGCCGCATATGCGATGGCCTTCGCCTCCGCCACGCCGACCAGAAGCGCGCCCACAAGCCCCGGCCCGTAGGTCACTCCGATCGCCGTGATCTCATCAAGCGTCATCCCCGCGTCCTCCAGAGCCTGCGTGATCACCTGATTGATCTTTTCGATATGCTTCCTAGAAGCGATCTCCGGCACGACTCCGCCAAACTGCGTGTGCAGGGCAATCTGCGAGGAAATCACATTGGACAGCACCTCACGGCCATTCCTTACCACCGACGCCGCCGTCTCATCGCAGGAGCTTTCGATGGCGAGAATGAATACATCCCTGTCCTCTCCATTGGAAACGGATCCATTTCTTTCCTTCGCGTCCACGTCTATCTCTCATCCTTTCTGACCGGATCTGCCTCATCGTCAAACGTCAGCTCCAGCGTCCATCCGTCCCTCGCCGCCTTCGCGCGGGGGAAAATCTTTCTCACATTGCCGATATAATCATCCGGATGCGTCAGCGAGGGACTGTAATGCGTCAGCCACATCTCCTTCGGCTGCGCCCTCCGCCCAAGCTCCGCGGCTTCATACATCGTCATGTGCTTATATCCCTTCGCTTTCTCTTCCTTGCCCGGCTCTCCGTACATTCCCTCGCAGATAAACAGGTCCGCGTCCTTCGCATACTCCGCGATCACCGGAAGCGGCCTCGTATCCGTGCAGTAGGCGACCTTTAAGCCGCGGCGGTCAGGCCCCAGCACCATATCCGGCGTATAGGTCACGCCGTCCATTTCAAGCGTCTCGCCCTTCTGCAAACGGCTCCAGGCCTTCATCGGAACCCCCTGCGCCCGGGCGCGCTCCACGTCAAAACGACCGGCCCGCGGAATCGAAACCGCGTAACCATAACAGGCCACATTGTGGTTCACCCGGTAGGCGTCGATCACAAACGGCCCCAGCTTAAACTGCTGCCGCTGTTCCCCCAGCTCTATACAGCGAATCGGGAACGGCAGCTCCGGCGCGATGGTCCGAAGCGCGCCGACCACGCGCTCCAGGCCTCTGGGTCCGATCATGGTCACCGGCTCTGTCCGCTCCGCATTCCCCATCGTCAGGAGGAATCCGGGCAGGCCGCTGATGTGATCCGCGTGATAATGCGTAAAACAGATCACGTCGACCGGCTTCGGGCTCCAGCCCTTCTGCCTGAGCGCCACCTGCGTCCCCTCGCCGCAGTCAATCAGAAGACTGCTGCCGTCGCAGCGTGCCATCATCGACGTCAGGAAACGATACGGCAGCGGCATCATCCCTCCGGTTCCCAGCAAACAAACATCCAGCATATATGAACAATCCTCACTTCCAGAATATGGGATATCTCCCCAACATGAGGTATGATACCACATCCGTCAGATGAATTCAACCTGTTCCTCCCGCTCCGGTTCGATCCGAAAACCGCTTATCATAGAGTCGTAGCAATCCTCACACAGATCAAAACGATGAATTTCTCCATCCTTTTCGGAAAAGAAATCCCAGGCATAGGCCGCCCGGAACGCTCCCTCCCGCAAAATGCCTCCTTCTACCGCCAGCTTCCTACCGCATCCGTTGCAGATCACAGCCTTAAGCGTCCCATCACCTTCGTATTTCCTCATTCTTATCCTCGCCTTTCCTGACCCTTCAAAAATTCCGACCGGTTTCGCTCCCCCCGGATGGCAGAAATAACAGAATCTGCCATCGGCAGCTCTTTTCGTATGCTATGGCAAACGTAAGTGGCAGCCGCCCCGGCGGTTACCCCTACATTATATACGCAAACTCTGTCGATTTTAAGTGGGAATTGCTGTCAGGCTCATCGCCTCCACATAATCACCGCGTCCTCCGGCGGGTTGTGATAATAGCCCCTGCGCATCGCCTCTGCCGCAAATCCGCAGGTTTCATACAGACGGCGCGCGGCTTCGTTGCCCTCCCGCACCTCCAGACTGATCGCCGTCGCCCCGTTTTGCTCCGCAAAATCCATCATGGCGTCCATCAGTCTTCTGCCGACGCCCCGGCGTCTGACGTCAGGCCGGACCGCAATCCGCTGCACCTCTCCCTCTCCCGCCAGCAGACGCAGATCACAATAACCCAGGATCTGGTTTTCCTGTTCGAACACGTAATAAACGTCATAGGGACTGTATATCCCGGATTCAAGCAGACGATACGACCACGGCTCTGTAAAACAGCATCGTTCCAGCTTTGCAACGGCTTCCAGATCGGATTCTTTCATTTTCCGGATGCAAAGTCTTCCTGTCCCTTCCATCATCGCCTGTCCCCTATTCCTTCCTGTCTACCATATGCCCGGCCGCCAGTTCCCCGGCTCTTCCCTGGCGTTTTGCCTCATCCAGCTCCCTCTCCGCCTGGGATTTTCTCAGATAATCCGGCGCATGCTCCGCCGCCGTCTCCGTCCTTCCCTGCGCGAAATACACCGCGCCGAGAGTCGCCACGCTCGCGCCGCGCTGCCGGTTCACATGCGCCGGCGCAAAATCATACGGAACCGTCAGCTCCCGGCGAATCGCCGCCTCGCTGACCGGAACGCCGTCGCCCAGGAAGATAACCGGCTCCCCGCGCGCGGAAAGCTCCGCAATCAGATCGTGAATATCCATCGCGCACGACTCCTTCACGACCTCAAATTTCTGCCGGAAATGATACAGTCCCACATAGACCTGGCTGCGCCTGGCATCCATCAGCGGACAGATCAACGCCGACGCGCCGTACAGATTATATGCCATGGCGTCTAACGTCGGGACATGGATCAGCGGCTTATCCAGAGCCAGGCCCAGCCCCTTGGCCGTCGCCGAGCCGATCCGAAGCCCGGTAAAGGAACCCGGGCCGCCGGAAACCGCGATCGCGTCCACATCCTTTAAATCCAGCTCCAGCATCCGGCAGATC
>JAJQCO010000102.1:4844-10384 GCA_021202655.1 Clostridiales bacterium
CGGCAGATCTCATCAATCATCGGAAGCAGGGTCTGCGAATGGGTCCTCTTAAAATTTACCGTATATTCGGCTGTCACCGTATCATCCGTCACCACCGCCGCCGACGCCACAAGCGACGAGCTCTCGATTCCCAGAATCCTCATTTCAACCCCTCCACTGTAATCCTCCGGTTTTCATAACCGCACTCCGGCCTCTTCTCGATCCGGACGCGGATCACATCCTCCGGCAAAATCTCCTCAATCAGCTGCGCCCACTCAATCAGGCAGACGCCCTCTCCAAAAAAGCAATCCTCATATCCGATTTCGTCCATCTCACTGACGTCCCCAATCCGATAGGCGTCAAAATGATAAAACGGGAGCCGCCCGCCGTCATACTGCTGAAGAATCGTGAAGGTCGGACTGTTCACCGGCTCCCCGATGTCCAGCCCCTCGGCAAACCCCTGGGCAAACACGGTCTTTCCCACGCCCAGATCTCCGTCCAGACAGTAAATCTCCCCCGGCTGTGCCTGTATTCCCAATTCTCTTCCCAGCGCCCGGGTCTCCTCCGGGCTTTCTGTGATTCGCTCCATTCTGTCTGCTTCCTCTCTCACGCCTTCCGATGGGCCTTTCCCGACCCTCCGGTCTTTCCCTGGCGGCTGCCGCGATCGTCACGGATATGAGCCATGCCTTTCAGCTTTGAAAGATCCAGCTCCTTCCCGTCGCGTTTTGCGCCCGTCTGCCCGTTTCCCCGCGATTTCCGGTCTGTGCGCCGCGCTCCCGCTTCCTTCGCCGCCCCCGGCGCTTCTTCTTCCAGCTTCATCGTGAGCGAAATCCTCTTTTTCGCCACATCCACCTCCAGCACCTTCACATCGACGACGTCGCCGACGCTGACCGCCTCCAGCGGATGCCGGATAAACCGGCTTGTAATCTGGGAAATGTGAACCAGCCCGTCCTGATGGACGCCGATATCCACAAACACCCCGAAGTCGATGACATTGCGCACCGTCCCCTTCAAGATCATCCCCGGCTTTAAATCCTTCATCTCCAGCACATCCGTGCGCAGGATCGGCTTTGGCATCTCGTCACGGGGATCCCTTGCCGGCTTCTCCATCTCTGCCACAATATCCCGAAGCGTCGGCTCGCCGATCTGCAGATCCGCCGCCAGCTTCTTATAATCGTGAATCTTCTTTCCAAGCTCCTTTAATCCGCCTCCCGTCATATCCGAGGGCTGATATCCCAGCTTCGCAAGGAGTTCCCCTGCCGCGCCGTAGCTCTCCGGATGGACGGACGTCGCATCCAGCGGATTGTCACCGCCGGTAATGCGCATGAACCCGGCGCACTGCTCATAGGCCTTCGGTCCCAGCTTCGCCACCTTTAAAAGCTGCTTCCGGTTCGTAAACGCGCCATGCTCCTCGCGGTAGGCGACGATATTCTTCGCCACGGTCTTACTGATGCCGGAAATATATTCCAAAAGCGACGCCGACGCTGTGTTCAGATCGACGCCCACACGGTTTACGCAATCCTCAACCACACCCTGAAGCGCCTCGCTTAAGTTCTTCTGGTTCATATCGTGCTGATACTGACCGACGCCGATCGCCTTCGGATCAATCTTTACCAGCTCTGCCAGCGGATCCTGAAGACGGCGGGCGATGGACGCCGCGCTTCTCTGCCCCACGTCAAAATTCGGGAATTCCTCGGTGGCCAGCTTACTCGCCGAATACACCGACGCGCCCGCCTCGCTGACAATCACATAGCGGACAGGCTCCGGGATCGTCTTCAGAAAATCCACGATTACCTTCTCTGATTCTCTGGACGCCGTCCCATTGCCCACGGAAATCAACGTGATGTGATACTTCGAAATCAGCTTCTTTAAGACTGCCTCCGCTTCCTTTACCTTATTCTGCGGCGCGGTCGGATAAATCACGGTCGTGTCCAGCACCTTTCCGGTAGCGTCGACCACCGCCAGCTTGCAGCCGGTCCGAAACGCCGGATCCCAGCCCAGAACGATCTGGCCCGTGATCGGCGGCTGCATCAGAAGCTGCTCCAGGTTTTTGCCGAATACCCGGATCGCGCCCGCCTCCGCCGTCTCCGTCAGGCTGTTTCTCACCTCGCGCTCAATCGCCGGCGCAATCAGGCGGCGATAGCTGTCCTCCGCCACCTCACAGAGAAGCGGCTCCGTATACCGATTATTCTTTGTGACGATCCGTTTTTTCAGGAAACGCAGAATTCTCTCCTCCGGCGCCCCGATCTTCACGGTCAGGATCTTTTCCTTCTCGCCGCGGTTCAGCGCCAGGACGCGATGCCCGGCGCATTTCTTCACCGGCTCCTCATAGTGATAATACATCTCATAGACCGACTCGGTCTTCTCATCCTTCGCCTCAGAGGAAATGATACCCTCCTCCATCGTCACGTCCCGGATATAGGTCCGCACATCCGCATCGTCTGAAATCCGCTCCGCGAGAATGTCCTTCGCCCCGGCGATCGCGTCCGCGACCGTCGGTACTTCTCTCTCCTCCGATACGAACGCCTCCGCCGCTTCCTCCGCCGACGCTTCCAACTCCTGCGCCGCAATCAGCTCAGCTAACGGCTCCAGGCCGCGCTCCCTGGCAATCATCGCGCGCGTCCGGCGTTTGGGACGGTACGGACGGTACAGATCGTCCACGGCCACCATCGTCATCGCGTCACGAATCTGCTTCTCTAACTCCGGCGTCAGCTTTCCCTGCTCGCTGATCGAACCGATCACCTGCTCCTTCTTTTCCTCCAGACCGCGCAGATAGCGCAGACGCTCATCGAGATTCCGAAGCACCTCGTCATTCAGAGATCCCGTCGCTTCTTTTCTGTACCGCGCGATAAACGGGATCGTATTGCCCTCGTCGATCAGATTTACCGCCGCCTCCGCCTGTTTATATCCGATCTGCAGCTCCTCCTGCAGCGCCTTAATGATATCCATCTCTTTCTATCCTTCCTGTCTTGCCTGCCCTCACGATCGACATTCGCCGTTCGTCATGAGTACGCGAGCATCCTCCCGGCTCGCCCGCACTTCATTATAGCGTATCCTCTGCTTCCTTGCAAGCCGGACGCCGGTTCCCGAAACGCCCCTTTTAAAAACAGAAACCGGAAGCATTGAAAAGAATCCAAAAGAATGCTATACTGACGAAGGCGGCAGCGGATGCGCCGCCGCTTTCCATTTCTGACCTTGTCCGCCAAACGGGCATAGTCGTTTACCACGGAGGAATCAGACATGCCGGAACACAACCATCGCACGATGTCCGTCTATCATATGCTATCGCTTTCCAGTCTGCTGTGCGGGATACTCGGGCTGATCTGCATCTTTTATCCGCCCGCCGGGCTCGTCCTGGGCGTCTCGGCGATCCTCACCGCCTGGCTTTCCAAAAATGACCGGAGGCGCAGCGCTTCCGCGCTGGCCGGAACGGTCCTCGGCTGCCTTGCCGCCGCGCTGAGTCTCCTTATCTTCATGCAATATGTGCTGGTCATTGATTATATCACCGATCCGGGCAATTCCGCTCTGGTCACAGACATCCTGCAAAAATATCGGGATCTCTTCGGCGCCTCGCCGGTGCAGTGAACGGTGCGCGCCAGGTACGCCACCCAGAAACGGGCACGGTTTTTTCCACCGTGCCCGTTTCTATTTGCCCTAGCATACGGAAGAAGCTGCCAGTGGCAGGTCCTTCCGTTTTATGCCATAGCAAACGACTATCCTATCCTCCGTTATCTCCCGTGGCCGCTTCTGTCGTGATTCTTACAGCTCCGCCCGGATCCTCTGCCGGATTCCATCCTCGCCAAGCGCCTGAGCGACGCCGTCAAATGCCGCCGCACGGCCCTTAAACTCGATTTCCATCATCTCGTCGGTCAGAATGGCAAATTCCTTCCTGCCGCCCAGATCCACGATCTCCACATGTCCGAAGATGCTCTCCGCCTTTTCCTTCAGCTCCTCGCCGCCCGCAATTCTCACAAAGTAGCGCCAGGACGCCGTCTCCACATCCTCAATCGTAAGCCGCTTTTCATCCCAGCCGATCTTCACATTGGTATGCAGATTCTGAACCGCCTCAATGATATCTGCCACCACCGCGCTCGCCGTCGGAAGCTTGCCCGCGCCGCTGCCGTAGAACATGCTCGTCCCCAGCATATTGCCCTTCACCAGGATGCCATTAAACACGTCGTTCACCGCGTAGAGCGGATGGCTCCTGCCGATCATCACCGGCGCGACCCAGGCGTGAACCTGCCCGCCGCTCATCCTGCTGGAGGCAAAAAGCTTGACGGAAGCGCCCAGCTTTTCCGCATACTGAAAATCCACATCGGTGATTTTCGTAATCCCCTCCGTGTAAATGTCCTCATAATTGACTTCATGTCCGGTCGCCATCGCCGTCAGGATCGCAATCTTGCGGCAGGCGTCAAATCCTTCTACATCTGCTTCCGGATTGCGCTCCGCATAACCCAGCTCCTGCGCCTCCTTCAGCGCTCCCTCAAAGGAGCTTCCCTCCCGGTCCATCTTCGTCAGGATATAGTTGGTCGTACCGTTCAGGATACCGGTGATCTCCTCAATCCGCTCTCCCGCCAGGCAGCGATACAGCGGACGGATGATGGGGATCCCCCCGCCCACGCTCGCCTCGAAAAAGAAATTGACTCCCTTTTCACGGGCAATGGAAAGAAGCTCTGTCCCATATGCCGCAACCAGCGCCTTATTGGAGGTCGCCACATGCTTGCCCGCAAGCAGGCTCGCCCGGACAAACGGATAGGAGGGATTGAGGCCGCCCATCGTCTCCACGACAAGATCTACCTCCGGATCCTCCTCAATGATTTTGAAATCATGGACAATCCGATCCTCCACCGGACTGTCGGGGAAATCCCGCAGATCCAGCACATATTTTAACGCGACCTCTTCGCCCGCCGCAGCCGCTATCTCCTCCCGGTTCTTATCCAGGATCTCCGCCACGCCGGAGCCGATCGTCCCATATCCCATGATTGCTACCTGTATCATCTTTTCCTTCCTCACTCTCTCTTTTTGTTCCCGGCCATATTTACAAGAACGCGGCCTTGCGCCCGCCGCGCTCTTTTCAGCCCTCACTCTCTCGCCAGAATCTTCACATAGTGAACCTCATCCTGCTCTTCAATCTCTTCCACCATTCCCGATACATTTCCCGTATCCGGCTTCACCTCCACAGAAAGCGTCAGCGTCGCGATCCCATTCACCGGAATACTCTGATGAATCGTCAGGATGTTCGCCTTATAATCTGCCACAATATGAAGCAAATCAGACAAAATTCCAGGCTGGTCGGGCATCTGCACGACAAAGGTCACCGTCTTTCCTTTTGTGTTGTCATAAAACGGAAAGATGTCGTCCTTATATTTATAAAAGGAACTCCGGCTGATCCCTGCCCGGTCCGTCGCCTCCTGCACAGTCAGCACCTTCTCTGACTCCAAAAGCCGCTTGGCCTCCACAACCTTCAGAAGCACCTCACGCACTGCCTTCTGCTTCAGCACAAAATACTTGCTTTTATCCTCCGCCATCCTGTCACATATCCGATCTGCGGGCCGATATTT
>JAJQCO010000202.1 GCA_021202655.1 Clostridiales bacterium
CGTGTTCACTGAGTAACCACTGGGTTAAGGGGGTTAATACCACGACGTCAGAAAAAACGGTACAAACATGAGCAATACATAGGAAGCCAACCGAAACCATTTGATCACATGCGGTATTTCCTTTCGCATTTTCGCAGAAAGCGCTCCTGTCACCATAGCCAGTAACAAAGCCGGGCTGATCATAGTGGAAAGACCGAATGCGATGCCAGTCACACCCGCCAGAGGAACCGGAAGTGTAAAGCAGTAACCGATCATCAGCAGAAGCGGGGCGCAGGGCGTCATGCCGTAAGTGAAGCCTGCCGCCAGCATCGGCGCTGTACCTGATTTTTCTACTGGTTTTTCACACGCCTGACAGCCGCCGCATGCTTTCTGTTTTTTCAGTTCTGAAAACCACTGAACGATCAGAATCACGCCGATACCGCTCATGGCTATCTGCGAAAACAGGCGTAAATGAAAAGACCCAATATAACCGTTGTCACTGATAAAACTGTTGCTGACGATTGCGGAAATTGTGCAAAGCAGCGAAACACTGACCACCTTTCCCATGAAAAAGCTTACAAATGACAAAACTCCCTTCTTCACGCCGCTCGAATGGGAGATTACATAGGTAGAAAGAAAGGTGCTGACGATCGGACTGCAGCAGGTTCCGCACCCAAGTCCAACCGTAACGGCCATCGCAAGTGCGGGAAGGATCAATGAAAGATTCATCTTCCACCTCGCTCACTGGCGATTAAGGCTGCGCCAACAGCACCGTTAAACTGCGGATAATCCGCGACATAGACTTCCTTCATCAGCTCTTCTTCAAAAGCCCGGTGGATACCCGTATTTAATGCTCCACCGCCCGTCATCAGGATATCGCCGCCTTTTTCCGATTTTTTCATCATCTTAATGATTCGCTTTGCCATCGACAGATGCATCCCCGCCAGAATGTCACGCCGGTCAACCTTTCTTGCCACCAGCGAGATCACCTCGGACTGTGCAAATACCACACAGGTGCTGTTGATGTCGCACGGGGCAGTGCTTTCCAGAGAAAGCGGCCCGATCTGATCGATTGTCGTCTCCAGGATCTGTGCGATCACTTCCATAAATTTCCCTGTCCCTGCGGCGCACTTATCATTCATGGTAAAATTCTTTACATTGTAATTCGCGTCAAGATAAATAATCTTACTGTCCTGTCCGCCGATATCAATCACCATGCCGGGGCGGTATCCTGTCGGCGCTGTCACACGCACCCCGTAGGCGTGAGCAGTAATTTCCGAAATATCATCATCGGCAACTTCAAGGATTTTGCGGCTATAGCCTGTAGCCATGATATAACCGATATTGCTCCGGCTGATCCCGTATTTTTCACACAGGTCCGTTACTATTTTCTTCGCGGTCCCATTATTGTCAATCCCCGTAGGGTACACCACAGTGTCTACAACCTTTTCATTTTTCATGAGCGCAGCTTTCAGGTAGGTGGAACCGCCGTCCAGTCCAAGGTAATATTTTTCCATAGCCGTCACGCCTCCTTTTTGTATTCTTTGAGCTTGATCAACTCGATAAATGCCTCGATGCGGACACGAAGCTGCTCCACATCCTCCTCGTTATAGTCGCTCTCCACACGGATAATGGGAATATCCATTTCTCCCATCGCTTCTTCTACAAGCTGATATTCGTAATCATAGATCAGACAGCCGCGCAGCACATGGTAAATAACGCCCTGAATATGGTTGTCTTTGATCAGCTGTTTTATCCGGTAAATGCGCTGCGTGTTGTCCACGAACACCGGACAGGTGCAGGGCTTTGTGTACCTGGAAGCCAAGGCGCGCATCATCCCGTCAAATCCGGCGTCAATCACCGATACCGGATCAGACAATCCACGCTCCCCCATACAGGTTTCATCCGCTGCAAGTACCCCGCCCATTTCCTCGATCAGAAGCGGAATCTTGAGATTCGGAAACGCGATGGGCGACCCCGTCACAAGAATGCGGGGCTGATTCTTTCTGCTCACAAAATGCCTCTGCTCCAGCCGCAGTTTCATTTCCGAATTGAGCCTGTGCATCTGTTTTGCCCACCGGTCGGCAGGCATATAGGCATAGGCGTTCATCACCGCCATGACCTGTGTCCCGCTCATCAATGCCGGATCATGTCTGCGATACTTCATAAATTCTGACATCTCACGCTGCGCGTATCCGACCATATTGATCGCTTCCGCCAGAGACTTTGCCGTGACCTGTTTTCCGGTTTCCTTCTCCAGAATCGGGATCAGACGATACAGTTCTTTCAAAAAAACCGCTGTGTCGGCGTCCTCCTTTTTCAGAGGCGGAATGGAAAGCGGGACCGTGTTCTTCACGGTGTCAATCACACCGGCCAGCTTCTTCTTACAATCGCAGGTCACCGGCGCGATCAGAAGGGAGCAGTCATCAAATGCGGGAAGCGCCCTGATTTTCCCGAATCCCATAACCGCTTTTACCAGAGGGCAGGCGTCACGGGGAATGTAATCGTCCCCCATGGAATACGCTGTATAGCTGCCGGAACACAGGCGCACGGGTCTGGCTCCTGCGGCGTAAATCAGCTCAGCCGGAACCATGACACATAAAGTCCCGATGCTTTTTCTGTTTTCCGGATCTTGAATATTCGAAAGCTTCACATAGGTATTTTCCAGCGCCTCAAAGAAGGATTCTGCCGCATCCGGCATGTCCGCGAGTTCCTTTGCGCGTCGTAAGTAGGACGCAGCCACCCTTGTGGATTTCCTTACAAATAATTCCCGCTGCCGTTCCCTGATTCCGCTCGGCTCTGCCAATGCTCACTCCTCCTCTTTCTCTGAGAATCTGGACATAAAAGTTTTTCTGGATGACTGATAAATTGTTTTTCCACAGAAGGTCATGGATAAGGCTTTATCCTCCGGGCATTTATGGATACATTCGCCGCACAGCATACAGTCGACGGTCTGCACATTTTCCTTCTCTCTTTCGGTATAAATACTCTTAATCCGCATCGGGCAGGCGTCATAGCAGGCTCCGCATTCTGTACAGGCCGTACAGTCCTTCTTTAGCTTAAACAGATTAAACCGTTTGAAAAGCCCCATCAGATACCCCATCGGGCAGATAATGCACCAGAAGCGTTTGATAAAATAGCTGCCGACCAAAATCACGACTGCGAAAAAACCGCCGAGATATAAATTGGTCCAGAAACCGCCCTGCGCGGTTGTAAATACTTTCAACGGGCAAATGTCGCAGAAATCACCGCCTGTAAAAATAAAACCCAGAAACAGTACGATCCACACCCATTTAATCGGCTGCAAAAATCGGTTGATCCGATCCGTCACCACAATCAGGCGAATATGCAGCGCCCGGCGCAGCTTATCCATCAAGTCCTGCAAAAGACCTGCCGGGCAGAGGAATCCGCACAGAATACGTCCTAAGAAAATAAAGCAGAATAACAGCGTCCCCAGGAATGTGAGCGCATAGATCAGATTCAGCACGGGAAAGCCTTCCCCATATCTGCTGAACAGGTAAGGAAGATGGGACAAATAATAGCACGGCACCTCCGCCACCTGATCGAGATTAAACGGACAGCTGAATACCGGTATGGCGATCTCATTCCACAGCTGTCCCTGATGAATCAGCTTTCCGGCATAGGTCCACAGGAACATACCGGCAAACAGGCACAGCCATCGTATCACCAGAAATTTTGACGTCGTCTTCTGATGCAGTGTATTCGGATAAATGCCGACGCTCTCTCTGGAATAAATTTTGTATTCAGGATTGTTCTTTTCTATTCGGTTTCTGATCAGATGCACCGCCACGATGCCAATGCCCGCCAATGCGAAGACGAGCAATAACGGCAGCTGCGCTCTCCAGAAATGTACGGAAAAGTACGAATAATCCTCCAGCGCGTACTGCATACGGTACATTGTTTCCCCGTCCGGCGAATAGGAGGCCGTAAAACCCTCCCGTATATCCCGGATGGAGAGTCCGTCAATCCAGCCATTTTCATCCGTTCGGTATGTGTTCGTCTCCCCATTATAGGATATTACCGTTATTTCCGCGTCTGTCAGAATTTCGTTTTCATAATAAACCATGATGTACTTGCGCTCGGTAAACACAAGCTCAAACGGGATTTCCTCCGACAAGAAGCTTTGCGGCGCAGGGTTAAAAGCATTCGAGCCAAAATCGGCGCGCGCATAGTCATAGACCTGCTCTGTCTCTCCGTCCCCGTCAATGTCCATCTCTGCCACAGGGAGCGCTGCTATAAAATGTCCGAGAGAGTCCTCCTGAATCGGATTTTCACTGCCATGCGTTACACAGATCTCTCCTGTCTGCGTCAGCGCATAGACAGTCAGGCTTTCCTCCAAAATTCCCTCGTCAATGCCGTAAAAAACTTCCTTTCCGTCGTCTCCATAAGAAAACCATACGGAGGTATCCGCGAACAGAGGCTTTTCTTCCTCCGATTTTGCATACTGATAATCCGAAACCTCCATGTGATAATCATAGAGGACAAAATTCGTTGCGAAAAAGGCTGACACAAGCAGGAACGCGCAGACAGCACAGACCACCGCTGTCCCGATTTTCCGTTTCTTCATACTGCCACCCTTCCCTTCCTGTATCTGCGCTGGTTCAGAATTTCCGAAAATGCCTCCATACGGACGCGAAGCTGTTCGATGTCCTGATAATTGTAATCGGTTTCCAGCCGGAATACCGGAATATCCCACTTTTCAAACAGCTCCTCAAAACGCTCTAACTCAAAATCATATTCAATCTGCCCTTTCAGCACATGATAAACAACGCCGTCTATCCTTTGTTCTGTCAGCAGCTTTTCAACTCGCTCATAAAGTGCATCGTTCTTTACATAGGCCGAAGACGCATCACTTTTATAAAAAATATCCGCCTCATTTACTCCTGACAGGTATTCCTCTCTGAAACCGCCTTGCATGGAAAGCGTCGTGTAATCGATCTGGTCGCATAACGTAAGCCCTGCTTCCTCAATCAAAAACGGAACCTTATAGTTTGGAAAATAGATTGGCGAGCCAAGCAGCAGAACGCTGCCCCTCTCATCTTTTTGAATCTTTGGTTCTCTCCGCAGCCTTTCTGTCAGGCTGCGCAGCCGTGAGCACCATTCCGAAAGATCCGCCGTGCAGTAATAACTGCCCAGGACAAACATTCTGATAACTCCGCTCAGCTTGTCCTGCGATATATGCCTGAAAGCCTGTATCTGCCTTTTTGCTGTCAGAATCTGTGCCTGCGATTTTCGCAGAGACCGATTTGTCATCGGCCTTTTCAAATGCAGAGAGATTGCATCTCGACATACTTCGTATTGCCGTCTCCATTCGAGATATGACTGCTCATCCTTTACGGGCGGGAAATGGCAGGTCTGTACCTTGTATCCCCTGGATTTCAGGATATAAGCCAGTTTCCTTGTACTGTCGCTGACCAGAGGGATCAGAATCAATGCATTCCACGCGAAACCGGAGAGAATATAGCCGAGTCCGGATCTGCTGACCGGATCCGTGTCTCTCGGAACCATGTCATCCGCCCACATGGAGCTTGCCCGGCTCCCTCCCAAAATCCAGTAAGGCATCTTCCCCGATATAAGCACCAGCTCCTCCGGAATGTTGGAGCCGATCACAACCAGAGTCGACTGATTCCTTTCAAAATCAGTGAGATAATGATTTCTGACACATTTCTCGAAATATTGCAGCTCCTCATATACGGGCATGATTTCTACAAGCCTTTGCAATCCATCGTCGACTTCTTTTTTATATGTATGAAGGTCCATTCTGTTTTCCGTGTCCGGCATGGCAATCCACCTCCGTTTGCCGCGTTCAAAAAGAATGCTCGATCAGATATTTTTCAACCTTTTGCAGTTGCTCCGTCAGATCGGTTCCATCCGCCATTAAGACCCTTTCTTCCGGCGCTTTCGCCAGTGCGTCTCACTTTCCGTTTATAATTCCAGTTTTTGAACGGAATCTTACAGGCACATCCTATACATGGTGGCCGCTTTGCCCCGCACCCTTCGCAAAGGCGTCGATCATCTGTTTTGTATTGCCCCTGGGACGGGGACTTCCGTTAAGGACCAGAATATTCATCCTGACTTCCACCTCCTTTAATACCAGTCGTGTTTTTCGTTCCTGTCCAGAGCGTTGATCTGCTCCATTTCCTCATCCGTCAGTTCAAAGCCAAACAGATCAAGATTTTCTCGAATATGATCCGGGTTACTGGAGCCAGGTATCACTACAACGCCTTTCTGCAAATTCCACCGCAGGATTACCTGCGCAGAAGAAACGCCGTGAGCCTCAGCGATAGCGGAAATGGTTTCATCCCCAAGCAGCTCTGCGGTATGCCCACGCCCACCAAGCGGATACCAGCCCTGCACCACAATGCCAAGTGACTGGATATAAGGGATCACATCATTTTCCTGATAATAGGGATGGATTTCGTTCTGCACCAGCGCCGGGGTAATGTTCACCTGGGGCAGAAACTCCTCCAGCTCCTTCACATACCAGTTGGACAGGCCAATGGAATGCACCTTGCCTTCTGCGACAGCCTGTTCCAGCGCCAAATACGCTTCTACATCGCCGTCTCCCGGATGGTGCAGGAGAATCATGTCGATATAATCAAGCCCCATTTTTTCCAGTGCTTCGTCAATAGCATCGGCGGCATAGCTGTACTGGTTGGGATAGAGCTTTGTGATTACGAAAATCTCTTCCCGCGGCACATCCGAATCCCGGACAGCCTGTCCGACAGCCGCCTCATTGCCGTACATATAGGCGGTATCAATCAGTCTGCCGCCCGCTTCCAGCAGCGCCGCAATGGAAACGGCACATTCCTCATCGGTCAGGCTGTATGTGCCCAGCCCCATAATGGGCATTTCATAGCCGCTGTTCAACTGCACGGTCTTTGTCTCAAAATTAAATTCTCTCACGATATTACCCTTGTTTTCTTCAGATTCCCGTAATGACAGGCTGTCCACCCACTCATTCACGTCATTTTCGGATGCGCTCCCCGAAAACCGCCGCCCGTCCTTCCATGTAACGCTGCCAGAACAGAGCGTGTGCAGATTTTCAGCGCTGGAGCCAATGCCGCTGCTGTGGGAGGTACAGAATGGGATGATCGTCACGTCAGCCAAATCATAACTTTCCAAAAAGGTGCTGATGATTCGCGGCGCCTGCCCATGCCAGATGGGATAACCGAGGAAAATCACATCATACTGTTCGATGTTCTCTACACTGCCGGAGATTGCAGGACGGGCGGATGAATCTGACTGCTCCTGATCGGCACGTCCGCCGGTATAATAGGCCAAATCCTCCTCCGTATAAGGGTCTTCCGGCACAATTTCGTAACTGTCCGCACCGGTTTCACCTATAATCCACCGGGCAATCTGCTCTGTCGTGCCGGTACAGGAAAAATAGACAACCAGGATGCTGCTTTCAGAATCGGATGACAGCTCCGCACCTTCGGAACTGCAAGCCGCCAGCATGGAAATCATGCAAACCAAGAGAGTTAATACTATCGATCGCTTCATGTTATCCGTCCTCCTTATCAATTTTTTTGATTATTCGTGCTGGTACGCCGCCTACCACTGTAAAAGGCGGTACATCTTTTGTCACGACTGCCCCTGCCGCTACAACCGACCACTCTCCGATAGAAACTCCGGGGAGAACCGTCGCATTGGAACCGATCCACACATGAGCGCCGATTTTGACAGGTGCGTAGTGGTTCTTCCGGTTCTGCCCTGGAGACAAATCATGGTTGATGGTTGCCAATACCACGTTGTGGCCAAGCATCGCACCGTCTCCAATTTCGATACCGCCCTGATCCTGGAAGTGACAGCCCGAGTTGATAAAAACGTCTCTCCCAATATGCGTGTTCTTTCCAAAATCCGTGTAGAATGGCGGAAACAGTCGAAAGGAGTTATCTATTCGCTGCCCTGTTAGGCGGCTCATGATTTCCCTGATTTCATCCGGAGTATGGTATCGGTTGTTTAATTCCATACTGATGCGAAGCGCCTCCTGATATAGTGTATCAGCATAGGCATCGCATTCGGCACGATCCTTCGTTTCGTCATAGTAATCTGCAATGATGTCCTCAACCGTCAATTTTTGATAAAAACGTTGGAATTCATTATTCGCTTCCGGCATGACAGCTCACCTCCTCATGATTATATTTTATATTGATGCCGGAGGAATGACAAATATTTAGTTTCTATTTCTAAATATTCTTAAAAAGAATATCTAATTGTATTATAATGTAACCATCAAAAAGAGGAAGCCTGCAACGCCGTAGCGCCGCTCGACTTCCTCTTTAATGACTGGTACAAGAGAAAAAATTGATGATACACCCCTCACATCATCACTTCTTTGTTTTTACTGACCTTAAAGAAAATGATCAATGACACGACGGTAGTCGCGATCAGAATGGAGGCCAGCGCCGCCGCGGTGCCGTAATTTCCTCTCACAACCTCCTGGTAAATTGTAACGGACATGGTTTTGGTTCCTCCCGTATAGAGGATCACCGAGGAGGATAGTTCGTTGATCACCGTAATCCAGCTTAAAATGGCGCCTGACAGCACGCCCGGCAGCATCATTGGCGCCGTTACCTCAAAAAACGTGCGCACGGTCCCGCTTCCCAGCGATATTGCCGCTTCCTCAATGCTGGGACTGATCTGATGCAGGATCGCCGAACTGGAGCGAAGCGTGTAAGGCATCCGGCGGATCACGAGGGAAATAATAATGATCAACGCCGTACCGCTTAAAATCAGCGGTCTGTGGTTAAAGGCCAGAAGCAGGGTGATTCCCAGAACTGAGCCCGGAATGATATACGGAAACATGGTTACCGTATCGAGAATTCCGGTAGCCAGATTCTGACGTCTCACAGAAAGATAGGCGATCAACACCCCAAGCACAACGATCAGAAGGATCGCCGCGATCCCAAAGAGATAGGTGTTGCGAATCGCGCTGCCCAGAGAGGAAAAGATCCGACGGTAGCTGTTTAAGGAATATCCTTCCAGGAAGATAGACGTATTCGCGTTTAAAAAAGACGTGTAAATGACCGTTGCCTGGGGGACGACCGAGAGCAGTACCATCCCGTAAATATAGAGATGCATCAACAGACCTCGGATTCCTCCGGCGCGCTTTTTCTCAATCGGCCGCAGCGAGCTCATCGCATAGGAATGCCGGTTCACGTACCATTTCTGCAGGAAAAAGAAGACCGCCGTTATCAGAATCATAATATTGGCCATTGCCGCGGCAAAATGCGCTTCGCTCCCGCTTTCGCTGACAAACTCGGAATACACCAGCACCGGCATCGTGACAAAGCCCTCGCCCAGAAGCTGCGGTGTGCCAAAATCAGCCAGCGCGTTCATAAATACCAGCATCGCTCCGGCAAGAATCGTCGGCGTAATTAACGGAAGGACAACGCCAAATATCTTTTTGGGACCCCGACATCCCAGGTTCTCCGCCGCTTCCAGCAGGGAAACGTCAAGCTTTTTCAGGGCTCCCGATACATACAGATAAATAAACGGGTAAAGCTTTAAGGTAAATACCAGTAAAATCCCGCCAAACCCATAAATGGAGGGCAGTGAAATTCCCAGTGTTTTGTTGAAAAACTGAGTGACAACTCCGCTTCTGCCGCACAACAGAATCCAGGAATAGGCGCCGATAAACGCCGGCGACAGCATGGATATAATAATCAGTATCTCCAGCACACCGCTGCCCATGATCCGATAATTCGACATAAAATACGCCATCGGAACTCCCGTCAGAACCGCCAGAATTGTCACCGAAAACGTGACCTTAAAGCTGTTAATCAGCGCCCGGTAATAATATCGTTTGCTGAAAAACTTCTGAAAATTCTCCAGCGACCAGTTCCCGGTTTCCGGGCTCTGGAATCCCTTCAACACCATGGAAAACAGCGGATAAATCAAAAACACGGCAACCAGGAACAGCAGGAACAGGGTCATCATGTTCCAAAAATCCAGTTTTACTCCTTTTTTCTGCATTGAGACGCCTCCTCCTGCTTTCCTCCGGATTTTTACTGAAGATCCATGTAAATATCCGTAAATTTATTCATCCATTCGCTCTTCTGCTCCGCGATAAAATCCTGATCCACCTCGATCGTATTGATTTTATCCATACTGAGCAGAGTGGAGGATTCCGGAACATCCGTGCGCACGGTACGGCAGTTTAAAGAATCGTTCATCATGGTCTGTGTCTCCAGCGATGTGCAGTAATCCAGAAAGCTCTTCGCGTTCTCCTCGTTCTTGCAGCCCTTTATCATAAAAACACCGTCTCCGCTGAAAATCACACCTTCCGTCATATGTACAATGGAGACGTTTGCACCGGCGGAAATCTGGTTCGCGGCGCTGCCCTCCGAGGTAAGGCCAACCGTATATTCGCCGTCCGGAACGCCCTTATACGCCGCGGAGGAACCGCCCAGCAGCTTTCCGTCAAGCTGCGCGCAGAAGGCTTCCACATACTCCCAGCCCTGTTCCGGATCTCCGTCGCCCATCGCATAAAGCATGTTCACCACATGCTCCCAGGCAGAAGAGGATTTGTTCGGATCGGCCATGGCAATTTTGCCCTTCAGCTCCGGATTCAGCAGATCCTGATAACCTGTTATTTCCATATCGCCGATCAGTTCGTTGTTGACGATCAGAACGCTGCCGATCACATCCAGACGCGTCAGGTTCCCCTCGGTATTTTTCATGCTGTCCATCACAGCATCCTCATTTTCTGTCTGATAATCTGCAAACAGATCGGAAACATTCTTGACATTGCTGATGGTTCCGCTCATCATCACATCGCCCAGGGGATTCTCTTTTTCCGAATCAATCCTGGTCAGCAGTTCCCCGCCGCTGGCAACCACAACCTCAACCTCAACGCCTGTCTGCTCGTGATAGCCGTCAATAATTGCGTTCGCGACGGCCTCCGGCATCGACGTATAAACAACCAGCTTATCGCTGGCGCCGACCGCCTCCTTCTCAGTCTCTACAGCTGTCTCCGCAGCTGTCTCTGCAGCAGCGCTGCCTGACGCCGTCGTTGTGTCCGACGCCGTGCTCTGTCCGCCGCAGGCCGTCAGACTCATCATCATCGCGGCTGCGCATACCATGGAAATCATTTTTTTCATAATCGTTCTCCTTTACTGATTGATTTATTTATATCCGGAATCAAATCCGGATCTGAACAAGGAATGGCAAAAATACAGAATCTGCCGCCGGCAGCTCCTTCCGTATGCTATGACAAATAAAAAAATGCCTCTGCCCCACACATGGGACAAAAGCATAAACCTCTGCGATACCACCCAACTTGACATCTCCTGAAAGATATCCTCTCGCTTCACGTACCATCATACGCGCCCCGATGGATAACGGGTGGGGATCCCGTCCGCTCCTACTCAGGAAATTCGCCTCCGGCTGCCACAGCTTCGTCATCACTGTCGCGCTGTGTTCCTTTCCCGTTCAAAGCCGCCCTCGGAAGGCCATTCGTCGGTTAGCCGGACGCCCCGATTTCACCGCCCGAGGCTCTCTGCAGACTGGCATTTGCCGATTACTATTCTTCCTCACAGGTTTTTCTTATTACCGAATCTCATTATAGGCCGTATGGCGCAGTTTTGTCAACCGGTTTTTTTACGCAGATTTTACCCGGATTTTACCTTCCTTACAATCCAACAGCCTGAAGCGCCTGATCCAGATCCTGAATGATGTCCTCCGGAGACTCGAGTCCGACGCTGAATCGAATAAAGCCATTTCTGAATTTCTCCGGATACAGATGAATCCGCTCGTCATAACTCGGCTGTGGAAAAATCAGACTTTCATCATGTCCAGGGGGAACGTGACGGAACCGCGAAAAATCTGCCAGGCATTAAACGGGCTGATGACTGCGCCAACATTGACCTGTGCTTCATAGCGAATGCGATCCATCGTTTCCAGATCGTTGGACAGGATCGCGCCTCCCTGTGCGTCGCCATGGCCGTTGATGAATTTTGTAAGCGCGTCTACCACAAAGTCGGCCCCCAGATCCAACGGTCGCTGGTTCAGGGGAGAAGCAAAGGTGTTATCAACCGACAGGACAGCGCCGGTTCCTTCGTCGTAATCGGTTCCGGTATGTATGGCCTGCGTGGAATTATCGTATTCCCTGAATTTATTTTCTTTTTATGACATAGAGAAGCCTCCCGATGTCATGTCCTGTCTGTCACAAAGCGGATAAATTCCTCCGTTTCCTCCTGCGTATATGTGTGAGCCGTATACATCTGGTTGCCCATCTGGGCGACGTTCATTTCCGGCATCCGCTCACACATCACGATCCGCTCGCCGTACCTGTCCAGGATCTCCTGGTGACTGTGCCGATAGGCAAAACAGTCTCTCTGGCTTGCATAGACGCAGAAATGATCCTCACCACGTTCGGGAAGCAGCCGTCGATTGGTGGACACCATGTCCGCCCAGATCTGATAGACGTCCGTGCTGTGCGCGTAATTCATCATATCCGGCGTATAACCGCCCGCCGGGCGCATATTCACCTCAAGCCCGACAAAATCACCGACCTCTCCCAGACCCTTACGCGCCTTTGTCAGCCGGAAAAATTCCATATGTACAAAGCGGCTCTTCGCGTCAAAAGCCTTCGCCGTGGCTCTCCCCAGCCTGCGCAGGGAGTCCGGCATCTGCGCCGCCACATAATAGGCGAGGTCGCGCTGCTCCAGCACGATGTCCATGATCGACGGCGGCCATACGGTCATCGATTCAAAGAGCGGCGTGCAGTCGGCGTCGGTGATCGCGTCATAGGAGCAGATATCTCCCTCGATAAACTCCTCCATGACATAGGGCGCTTTGGGAAGCCTGGCAAAGAACTTTTCCAGATCCTGCTCTCCACGAAGCCGCCAGGTGTCCGTCGCGCCCACGCCGACATCCGGCTTCACGATCACGGGATAGCCGACCTCGCTGAGGAAAGCTTTCGCCGCCTCGATTGTCGTCACCTTATGGCAGCGTGCGGTCGGCACGCCAGCCTCCCGATAATAGGCCTTCATCCCTGATTTGCTCTTGAAGCGGCCCACCTCGTCCGCCTGCACGCCGGTCGTAACATGAAAATCCGTCCGCAGCCTCGCGTCCTGCTCCAGCCAGTATTCATTGTTGGACTCGATCCAGTCAATCTTTCCATATTTAAAGGTGAAAAAGCCGACCGCCCGAAGCATCTGCTCATAGTCCTCCAACGTGTCCAGGCGATAATATTCTGTAAGCGAGCGTTTCAGCTCGACCGGCAGCTCGTCATAGGGCGCATCTCCGATTCCAAGCACGTTTACGCCGTTCCTTTTCAGACGGTCGCAGAAATTCCAGTAGGTGCGCGGAAACTGCGGCGAGATAAACACAAAATTCATATGTTCCGTCCTCCCTCATTTATTAGAAGCCAGGAAATCTAAAGCTTCAGTTCCTTCTTAAATCTGGAATACATGGACGTTGCCGTATACAGAGCGGCTACCGGATTATGCCCCAACACGCGATCCTTGACAATCATGACGGTTGTCGGCGCCTTTGAGTGACGCAGAAACAGCGTATCATGGCCTACGCAAAGGCCAATCACAATATTGAAATCCGTTCCCTGCGCCTCCAGTGCTTTGGCCTGCATAATCGGGTTGCACATGGACTCATGACCGCAGCCGTGATTCAGCTTCTTCTCTTCCGGCACACCGATGAATGTCTTATCCACCGCGCCTATTTTGCAGCCCACCGTGTAGTAATCAATCTTTCTGGCTTTTAGAATTTTGCAGAAGATACGAGTCTCATTCATTAATCCGACGCAGGAGGCTATCCCGATTTTTTTATAACCCATGCGATCAATGAGCTCCAGCGTTTCCTCCACACGTGTGAGACGGCCATAGAACTCGCCCTCAATCTCAGCGGAGATCCTGGCAATTTTCCCCAGCTCCTCATCGGTTTTGTAAATCTCAAGCACCTGAGCCAGCAATTCCTGGTCTACATGTTCTGTCAGGCAAAACGCCGGATATTTTTCTTCATTTTTGCCGCGACAGGCCAGAACCGCGCAGTCAGAACAGGTACGTGTACATTTTGCAGCCATAAAAAAGCACCCCCTTCTTTCAATCGTAGAACCCCGCGATGTCGTCTGCCGTATAGCTGTCCGGAACATCGTCATAAAAGACATACACATCGTCCGCAAACTTCTGCGCATCCGTTCCTTCTTTCAGAACGCCAATATCGGCAAGCTGCTCCACGCTCAGTCTGATGGCGTCATAACCGCCCTGTACCGATGGGATGTAGTTGTACGACTTCAGAATGCCTGCATTAAACTCTGCATCACCGGTGACATAATTCTTATCCAGCTGGAGCTGCGCCGTCTCCTCCGGATGTTCATTCACATAGACAGAAGCTTTCAGGATCGCCCGGGTAAATGCGGCGGCAACGTCAGGATGTTCTTCGGCGAACTTCGTACTGACAAAGGAGGCGCAGCAATATTCGGAAGCGAACTGCTCGCTGGAAGCCGTGTCCACAAGCGTATTCAGGTCATACTGCTCGACATACTGGGAAGCGGTGGGATCGCCGGTAGCAATGACGTCGATTGCTCCATTTTCCAAAGCCTGGCCCAGATCGCTCTGAGAAAAGACCACAAACTCAACCTCAGGATTTTCCTCATCAAAGCTGATCCCTTCCGCCGCCAGCACTCTCTTCGTCACGATGGTTTCCGCCCCTGCCAGACCGGAGACTCCGATCCTCTTGCCCTTCAAATCTGCGGTCGTGTCGATGCCGGAATCCTTGGGCACAATGATCTTGGTGCAGCCGGTATGGACGCCGGCGGTGAATTTGATGGCCAGGCCGTTCTCAATCGGCTGCAGGAACTTGCCAATCAGGCCAAAGCCTACGTCCACCTGATCCGCGCCGATGGCTTCCTGAACATGTGAGGCTTCCACCTGAATGTTTTCCGGATCAATCCCTTCGTCTGCAAAAAATCCTTTTTCTACCGCGATATGGAGAGGAGCCTGGCATAAGGACGGCGAATATGCGATGCGCAGATGAAACGGTTCCTTCGACGTCTCGTCTGCAGCAGCGGAGACAGAGGTATTCTGGGCAACAGCGGGCTCATTATCCGACGCAGACTTAGCTCCGCATGCGGTCAGGAAAGCAAGCGACGACAATACAAGCAAAACAGATACTATTTTATTTTTCATAATCATTTCTCCTCGTACAAGCATGTTATGTCCATTCGATACAGTCTTTCTATCGAATTATGAAACTATCCATGTATTCACAGGTACCGGATATCGACATAACGGTTACAGATAGTAGTCCGGCTCCTGCACGGTTCCGCCAAAATCCAGCAGCTGCAGGACCTTTCCGCGGCAGTGCAGAAAATCCTCGCTGCTACGCGCCCTTGGACGGCTGAAACCAACGTCGACAATTTTTGTCACGCGGCCAGGTCTTGGCGTCATAACAACAATCTGATCCGACAGGTAAATGGCTTCATCCACATCATGAGTAACCATAACCATGGTCATATTACTTTCACTCCAGATACGCAGGATTTCATCCTGCATGTTCATCCGCGTGAAGGCATCCAGCGCTCCCAACGGCTCATCCAGCAGAAGAACCTTCGGGCGACCCACGAGCGCGCGCGCCAGAGAAGCACGCTGACACATGCCGCCGGAAAGCTGATGCGGATAATATTTTTCAAAACCGGAGAGCTCGACAAGCTCAATGATTTCATGGACGTCCTTTGCCCGTTCACGATAAATTCCGCGGGCGCGCAGTCCAAAAGCAACATTCTCGTAGATGTTGAGCCACGGAAACAGGGTATGCTCCTGAAACATAAAGCCACGGTCGCTTCCCGGCTTCGTAATCCGGTCGCCATCCAGAGACACTGCTCCGGAATCCGGGTGAATAAGACCCGCAATCAGACGAAGCAGCGTGGATTTCCCACAACCGGAGGGACCAATCAGAGAGACGAAGGAACCGGCTCGGATCTGGAGATCAATTCCTGACAAAGCGGTAATCGTTTCTCCCTGTGGGTTTGTAAAACGCTTTTCTACATTGGAAATCGAAATGCCGCCTACCATTTGATCACTCCCTTCTGCCACACCAGCACCCGGTCTCTCAGACGGAACAACAGTGTAATGAAACAATAACAGGTAATACTCATGACAATCAATCCGGCATAAACATTAGCATAAGACATCATATCCTTCTGCCAGTTGATATACCAGCCGATTCCATACTTTGCTCCCAGCATTTCAGCCGTTACCAGCGTAATAAATGAGGAGGTCGTTCCATTGAACAATCCGATAAACATGTGCGGCATCGCTGCCGGGACTCCAACTCGTAAGATTGTGTATCGGTTAGAGGCTCCCAATGTTGCCGCCGCTTCAAAATAAGAATTCTGGATACTGGCTATTCCGCTGCTGGTTAAAACGGTAGTGGGGAACCACACGGCAAGCGCAATCAGAAATGCGCTTGCAGAGACAACGGTCGGAAAGCTGACCAGGACAAGAGGGATCCACGCCGTGGACGGAATGGGTCCCAACACCCGCACCAGAGGATAAATCCAATATCGCGCGTGGCGGTTAAATCCAATCGCCACTCCGGTCAGGATTCCCACAGTTGCGCCGGAAACCCATCCGGTAACCAGTAAACGCAGAGAGTAAAGCAGGCACTTCCCAATAAACGCCGCATCTTCAATCAACACCCCGAAAATCCGGTCTAACGATGGAAAATACAGGACTGGCAGCCTGGCTGTTTTTACAGTCAGTATATTTAACACACACAGAAAGCAGATCACTCCTGTATAGAATGGGGCTTTTCCGGAATAATGAGTTTGAAGTACCGGAAAGAAAAATCCGGCCAGAAACAGCGCGCCGGCCAGGACGCATATCCCGATCAGGACGATCAGGAAATATGGGCGTTCTGCTTCCGGATGCAGAGAAGAATCCGGAAGCACGTATGCTATGGCCAGCGTCGCCGCGGCAGCAAGAAACGGTAGCAACGATTTTATGGATTTCCAAGTTGTTTCTCCCAATGTAGTTCCTCCTCAAGGATAAAAGCTGCCTCTTAATCTGCGAACAACGGGGTGGAAAGATACCGTTCGCCCGTATCGGGCAACAGAGCTACGATCGTCTTCCCCTTGTTCTCCGGTCTCCTGGCCAGCTGAATGGCAGCCCATGCAGCGGCGCCGGAAGAAATACCTACTAATACGCCTTCCTTCTTACCGATCCTCTTGCCCGTGTCAAAGGCATCCTTGTTTTCTACAGTGATGATCTCATCATAAACTCCTGTATCCAACACATCGGGAACGAAACCGGCTCCAATCCCCTGGATCTTGTGGGAGCCGGAAATTCCCTTGCTCAGCACGGGAGAATCGGCAGGCTCTACCGCCACTACCTTCAGATCAGGATTCCGGCTCTTTAAATATGCGCCGACGCCGGTGATCGTCCCGCCGGTACCGATGCCTGCCACGAAAATATCCACCTTGCCATCGGTATCCTCCCAGATTTCAGGGCCGGTCGTCGCCTTATGGACGGCAGGATTAGCAGGATTGACAAACTGCCCGGGAATAAAACTGTTGGGGATTTCCCTGGCCAGCTCATCTGCCCTGGCAATGGCTCCCTTCATGCCCTTAGCGCCCTCGGTCAGAACCAGCTCCGCGCCATAGGCCTTCATCAGCTGGCGTCGCTCCACGCTCATGGTTTCGGGCATCACGATAATGATGCGATAACCGCGGGCAGCCGCCACGGAAGCCAGGCCAATTCCTGTGTTGCCGGAGGTTGGTTCAATAATAACCGCACCGGGCTTCAGAAGCCCCTTCTCTTCGGCGTCGTCAATCATGGCCTTGGCAATGCGATCCTTTACGCTGCCTGCGGGGTTGAAATATTCCAGCTTGGCCAGAAGCTTTGCCTCCAGCTTCTCCTCCTTTTCCAGGTGAACCAGCTCCAGCAACGGAGTCCTTCCAATCAGCTGGTCTGCGGATGTATAGATCTTGCTCATAATTTTTTTCCTCCAATCATGTTTTAACCAATTAAAAAACCGGAAGCCTGAAACAAGCTCCCGGACAAACGGCTGTGAGAATGCTGATCATCTAATCATGCATCGTATCGAGGCGACCAGTTATGACGCAACATGCGCATGACCGCACCCCAGCCATATCATATGCCCGGGAGTCCCTCATTCGACAACACATGGTGAGATTCCTTTTTTGAGAATAAACATGAATCATCGTCTCCGTCTCCTTTCCCCATTATTTCTTCTCATCAGATTCTGAATTCGATGTGCCTATCATATCACCATTCGCCTACTATGTCAATAGGTTTAATAAGCGGTTTTCAAAAAATTTTTCAGTGTCTTGATTTGTCAACCCGCCCTGCGTTATAATAGGCAAAAGCGGAAAGAGGTAATCCTATGATTTCAACAAAAGGGCGTTATGCGCTCCGGCTTATGATAGATATCGCCGAGCATCCGAACGAGGACTGTATTCCATTAAAAGACATAGCAGAACGACAGGAAATATCAAAAAAATATCTTGAAATTATCGCGAAGGAGCTGGTTAAAGGTAAGCTGATATCCGGCCACGGCGGACGCGGCGGCGGTTATGTCTTATGACGACAGCCGGAAGAATATACAAACGGAGAGATCCTTACACTGACTGATGGCTCTCTTGCCACGGTCGCCTGCATTACAAAAGATGCACCTCCCTGCAGCAGATCCTCTGTTTGCAAAACGCTGCCTCTCTGGAAGGAATTCGACAAAATGGTATGTGATTTTTTCTATGGAAAGACCCTGGTCGATTTGCTGTAAAAAAGGCGCCTGAATTGTTCAAAACCGTCAGACCGCCGGGAGGCGGAACGGCGGATCCCTGGCTGCGACTTACTTTTCAACGACTGTGATCGTATTTTTCAGCATTCCCATCCAACAGGAATATGTATACGTTCCCTCTTCGACCGGTGTAAATTCTATGATGACTTCACCTGCGGTAAGCTTTACCTGTTGGTGAAACGCTGACAGTGTAATCTCATTATTGCAGCCGTTCAGATTCTTCTCATCTACCTCCATCGTCCACACGACAGGAATCCCTGCAGTAATCTGAATATCGTCGTAGCCGTTGGCATGGAGTGAGGTAGTCACATACTGGACATCTCCGTCAATGGTTGAAACGATAGCTCCATCTGTGTTTTTCTTTGTTGATGAAACAGCAAAGCCTGTCAGGGCAAGATTATTCTGTATCATAAAAATTCCCATGATAACCAACAGGATGGAACCGACCTGAAGCATACGCTGCCGCCAATGCATTTTCAGCATCCCGGCTGCCAGGCCAAATGTAAAGACAAGAGGAATCGTACCCAGACAAAAGAAAAACATGGACAGAGCTCCGGCCAGCATACTGCCGCTGGCGATGGCGTAGACCTGCATGGATTGCAGCGGCCCGCAGGGCATCAAACCATTTGCCAGACCCACTGCAAAGAAGCTGTGTTTTCCCACACTTTGTATTTTGGCAGAAAGCTTCCCGATCAGTCTCGGAAAAAAACGAACAGGCAGAGAAATTCCTCCCAGCATATGAATGCCCATGAGCAGCATAAACCCGCCTGCAACCAGGCCGATTACGCCTCTTACCCGTAGGGTAATGGCCGCTTTTTCGCCAATCAGACCCAGAATACCGCCGATCAGAGTGTAGCTGGTAAGCCGCCCAAGATTGTACAGGATACTGCGGCGCAAGGGTTTTATATTTCCGGAGGAAATGCTCTGAGCCAGATTTAATCCTCCGCACATGGCGATACAATGGACACTCGTCAACAAGCCGATCACGAACAGGGCAACATAACTCATTCGTTCTTCGCTGATCGTCGGAATACTCTGAAATATCTCCAGCCATCCCATGTGCCGGGCGATCATATAAACTCCCAGAATGATAACCAGCATAGCCGCCGTATCCCGGGCCTTTTTTTCGTTTTTCGCAACTCCGTAGCCAGTCTTTTGAATTGTTTCAATGATGACGCTTTCTGTGCAGGGAGTGTTGAACTCAACTGTCAATTCACCTCTACTGCGATTTGCGGTTACGGACTGTACGCCTTCCAGTGCCGATACCGCTCCTTCCAGTCGGCGCTCACAACCGGAGCAGGTCATGCCCGCAACGTAAAAAATAACCTTGCTCACGAATGTCGCCTCCTTTAAAACTGCTTCCAGTTGGAAAAGCGGTATGCGTTTTCTTTCAAAAAGGAGTCGGAAACCGTAATGATTCCGTTTTCTTCGTTGTAATCATCCTCCGTAATCGGAACAGGGTTGCAGCCTCCGCCTGTAAGCCCTATTTTATCGGATGAGAAGCGATTCCCGCAGTTCTGGCAGACAAAGTCGTCGCCGTCCTGTTCAAAATAAGCATAGGGAGATCCGTTGCAAACCTGACAGGTATTCATTGCGAGACGAACGGTATCGTCCGAAGCGAGAACCGCAAAAATCTCAACATCCGTTTCATCAATTGTCGTATCATAATAACTGGCGCTGGTGCTTATATCTTCTACACGGATTTCGATTCCGGTTTCTGTTGTACCGGATACATTTTCCTGCATTTCCCCTGACTCTGTTTCGGAAGAACAACCGACCATAACAATCGCCATAGCTGCTGCAATAACTCCTGTGACGAATCGTAATCCTTTTTTGCGCATGATTGATACCTCGACTTTCATTTAATCAGATCCTTTATAACCTCTCCCGCCAGGATCAGACCGGCTACAGATGGAACGAATGCAACGCTTCCTGGAATATCTCTTCGCCGCGTACATTTTCGTTTTGTCCCAGGTGGGCAGATACAGTGCGTCCGACAGCTGATCTCCATATCATCCAGAGGACGGATGCTTTTTTCCGTGGAATACACCACCTTCAACGCGCGTATCCCGCGCTTTCTGCATTCATGCCGCATCACCTTTGCCAGCGGACATACCGTTGTTTCGTAAATATCTGCCACCTGAAATTTTGTGGGATCGAGCTTATTTCCGGCTCCCATACAGCTGATGACCGGCACGCCGCATCTTTGCGCCTGTTCGATAATTTCGAGCTTTGCCGTAACGGTATCTACTGCGTCTACAACGTAGGAATATTGCGAAAAATCAAATTCGTCTGCATTCTCTGGAAGATAAAAACACTTCCGGACTTCCACCTTTGCGTTCGGATTGATCTCGAGTATCCGTTCCTTCATGACATCTGCTTTATACTGGCCGACCGTTTTTCTGCTTGCAATGATCTGCCTGTTTAAATTGGTCAGGCAGATTTTATCATCGTCAACCAGCACGAAGGAACCGACTCCGCTTCGGGCAAGCGCTTCCACTGCGTATCCGCCTACGCCGCCGATGCCGAATACTGCGATGCTGGAGGTCGATAAGCGTTCCATTCCGTCTTTGCCCAGCAGAAGCTCTGTCCTTGAAAACTGATTCAGCAATGTGTTGCCCTCCCGCTATTTTTGCTCCTCAAGCGTCTCATTCATACTTCCGGTTCGGTAGCCCAGCAGATCCAATGTGACATAGGAAAACCCAAAGGACTTGAACTCTGCATAAACGGTTTTCCTCACATCCTCCTGCATCAGCTTTTCAAACTCCTGCGGCATAAGTTCGATACGAGCAATGCTGCCGTGAATACGCACACGCACTTGTCGAAATCCCAGATCGAGTAATAGCTGCTCCGCCTTATCTACCATTTGCAGCTTTTCTTCCGTGATGGTCTCTCCATATACAAATCGTGAGGACAGGCAGGCAAAGGACTGCTTGTTCCAGGTTGGAAGGTTAAACTCCCTGGACAGGCTGCGTATCTCCTCTTTGTTCAGCCTGGCATACCGCAATGGGCTGGCAATTCCAAGCTCTTTTACGGCAATCAATCCCGGACGATAATCACCGTTATCGTCCATATTGGAGCCTTCGGCGACTGCCGCAATATGACGCTCTTTTGCCAGGGCAAGAATTTTTTCAAACAGCTCTCGCTTACACAGATAGCATCGATTTTTCGGGTTCTGCCGAAATCCTTCAATGTCCAGTTCCTCTGATGTGACTACAAAATGCCGCACATGGAATTCGTCGCAAAAAGCTTTTGCCTCATCCAGCTCTCTTTTGGGGAAAGAGCAGGAGGACGCCGTTACCGCGATCACACGATCTCCCAGAGCTTCCTTCGCCGCATATAGCAGGAACGTAGAATCTACGCCGCCGGAAAAGGCGACGGCAACGCTTCCCATACTTTTCAGGTAGTCCTGTAATTTCTGATATTTCATGGATAAATTTTGTCCCATATCACTCACCTCAACTCAAGAATACAGCTCCGGTCTGCGCAGCGACACATACGGGCGGCTATCGCCCCTTCTGCGGTTATTGTCTACATCAATGTCAACATAGATAAGCTGCTCTCGGTCATCTGCTTTCGCTATAAGATTTCCGTCAGCATCCACAGCAAGCGATTCCCCCGAAAACGCCATCTGCCCCTCTGTTCCCGTTCGATTGCACATAGCAATGGGGATACAATTTTGAAACGCCTGCACACGGATCTCCCATTCAAACATGGTGAGTCGCTCGACTTTGGTGTTTGCCGTTGGTATCAGGATCAGATCTGCACCCTTCAGTTTTTCTGTCCGGATACTTTCCGGGTAATGACGGTCAAAGCAAACGACGATCCCCAGGTTTCCCAGAGGAGTTTGAAATACCAGAAATCCATCATCCGAAGGAGCATAGTAATCCTGTTCGTAAAAATTGACTGCCTGCGCGATATGTACCATCTTCTGGGTACCCTGTATATCACCCGTTGCAGTGATAAGAAGGCTTGCGTCATAACGCTTTTGATTTTCCTCGTAATAAAAATTGGGAACTGCATATATACGGTTCTCCCGACAGGCTTTCTGAAAGCTCCGTATCTCATCGGCATTCAATCTCACGACCTTATCAGATACATTTTGCTTTTCATACTGAGGAAAAAAGGGCAGAAGCGACAGCTCCGGGTACAAAATCAAATCCGCACCATTTTGAGCCGCATCCCGCAAAGCGGATAAGCATTTTTTCAAATTCCCCGCCTTATCTGATCCCATTTTCATTTGAAATAAGGCGATTTTCATTCCATACCTCACATTCATTTCAACTGCGGAATCTTCCACCGGAAGCTTCCTTCGTATGCTAAGGCAAATAAAGAGCGATTTGCCTATCCGCCTACCGAATATATAGGCGAATAGGCAAATTATAGCTTACAATGAGGCCAATGTCAAGAGCGGCAATTTCCGCAAAAAACTTAATGATACTTCAGCTTCGAGAAATGTGAGCAGCCGTACCTGAATCGTTTAGACAGGCTACAGCTGATCTAGCACCTTTCCGATATCATCATCTATACAAATCGACTGATGCGAGATTTCCTGCGGGCAAAAGGCTTCCCCATAGTTCACGCAGGCATAAACCGCTTTGGGATTCCTCGCCGTCATCCGCCAGAAGGGGTATTTGATGATGACCGGCGTATTCGCTCCCACGCCAAGTTCCAGAAACAGGACATGCAGATTCTCATGCCGACGGATAAAATCATTGTACCGTTCCGCCGCCCGGCGCCAGCCCTCGTCCTCCACAAACGTATCATCACAGCGCAGATTCACATTCATGGGTGCGCCGCAGATTGGACAATGGGGAACCATCTCCGACGGAATCCTCATGTCTCTTTGTTCGGCTACCATCTGTCGGACAATTTCTTCGTTATCGTAAGTCTTGTCATGACAGGGTTTCGAACATTGCCACAGGCCATAATCACCCTGGGTATAGAACAGGCGCTGCCTGTCAAACCCGGCAAGCTGAAATTGATGATCCACGTTGGTGGTCAGCACAAAATAATCCTTGTCCTTCACAAGTTCGAGCAGATCTGTGTACGGCTTTCCAATGCCAGCCTCATAGCGGTTGACCAAGATATGCCGCGACCACCACGCCCAGTATTCCTCTAAGGTATCAAAAGGATAAAAGCCGCCGGAATACATGTCGGTGATGCCATATTTTAAGTGAAAATCCGAAAAATATTTTTCAAAGCGTTCCCCGCTGTAGCTCATACCCGCCGATGTGGAAAGCCCTGCTCCTGCCCCGATGACAATGGCGTCCGCCGTTTCCAGTTCATTTTTCAATCGGTCTATCTTATCTGATTTCTTAGTATAACAGGCGTTCTGTATTTCAATAAACGAATCCCTGACTGACTGTATCATGGCTATCCTCTCTTTAAATAATCGTTTTCGTTCATACGATATCAACCCCCGTTTTGCTGAATGGAGCGCCCAACAGCACACTGTGACTGTCAGGCGCTCCAAAAATCATACATTTCCCCGGACTTAGAACTCGTAGGGCGGATTGCCGGAGAAATCAGCGATCAGGCCATGTGCATTCTCCAGATAGAACACCTCAAAGATCGGGTTGTCAGCCGTCTGATACTGACCCTTCACGATGGGATTCTGGATGCACATCTCCTTGGCAGCCATGTTGTTCTCAAACACAGCCTTGCCGTGCAGACGAATCCAGGCATATTCCGGGCTGGATACAGAAATCTCAATCTCCGGATTCTCCTGCATATCCTTGTAGACATCCTTGGTGTTGTTGGTGCAGAACCACAGCTTGCCATCCAGCTCACCGGCAAACATAAACGGGCGGCACTTTGCCTTTCCGTCGCGGCCAACCGTAGCCAGATACTGAACGGGATTTGTGTTTAAAAATTCGATGACTTTCTTCATGATGATTACCTCCAGTTTTAATCGGTTTTCTGCTTTTTGGGAAATGATTGGATCAGAATCACCTTGCCTTTCCCTCTTGCTGCTTATATAATAAGAATGTACAGCCGATTTGTAAAGCAGGCACAATATTGTGCTATAGTTACCAAAAGGAAACTAAGAGGAGGTATGTCACCATGGAAACAGAAAAGGATATTCAGGCAACGCCGGCAAAGGAATTACCCGCCTGTCCGGTCGAAACGACTTTGACTTTAATCAGTGATAAATGGAAGGTATTGATTCTGCGTGACCTTTTGCCCGGGACAAAGCGATTTGGGGAATTGAAAAAATCCATCGGCCACATTTCTCAGAAGGTACTGACGGCTCAGCTCAGACAGATGGAAGAGAGCGGGCTTGTGACCCGCACCGTATTTCCGGAAGTGCCGCCCCATGTGGAGTACACCCTGACCGACCTGGGATATAGTCTGAAGCCAATCCTGGATGCCATGTGGGATTGGGGTGAAAACTATAAGGCACAGAATGAACACAGAAGCCATCCTTAAAAACGGTTCCCAAACGCCTCGCAAATCATTTTCATCCGCTCACTCTGACGGACATGGAACGGGCATCGGCTGTCGCAGTGGCCGCAGCCGATACAATCCCCGGCAGTTTTATCCAGCGTCAGGTAATGCTCCCTGGCCAGATTGTCACCCAGCATCGCCAGGTCATAATATTTATTGATGAGTGCAATATCGAGACCTGCGGGACAGGGGTGACAGTGCTTACAATATACGCAGACGCCTTCGGATTCTTTGGGCGTATATCCGGCGATCACGGAATAGTCTTTCTGCTCGTCCGGAACATGGAAATAGTCCAGCACCTCCATCAGTTCCGCCTCACTGCCATATCCGGGCACGACAGTAAGCACACCCGGCTTATCCAGGGCATACTGGATACAATGATGTTTGCCGAGCGCCACGCCGAAGGGTGACTGCTCCGCATCCAGAAGCTGTCCGCCGCAGAAGGGCTTCATAACCACGATGCCAACGCCCTCCTTTTCACAGCAACGATACAGCTCATAGCGTTCGCTGTTGCTGCCGATGCCATAATCACCCTGCCCATAATCATACAGCGGGTTGATGCTGAACATCAGGACATCCAGGATCCCCATATCCAGAACCCGATGCGCCACGGCAGGGGTATGGGAGGACATTCCGATATGATGGACGATGCCCCTTTTTTTCAGATCCAGAATATAATCCAGAACTCCGTTTTTGATGTAAGTGTCCAGATCCTTCCCCTCATCCATGCAATGGATAAAGCCAAAATCAATATAATCCGTCCGCAGCTTCTCCAACTGCCATCTGACAGATTCCTTTATCTTCTTCAGGCTGGTCGTCCAGCCGTATTCCCCGGAGGTGTAATCTGCACCAAAGTGAACCTGCAGATAGACCTGGTCCCGTTTTCCCTCCAGAGCTTTTCCATAGGCGTCAAAAATCGTCGCATGGCCGCCAGCCATATCAAAATAGTTGATGCCGTTTTCCATCGCGGACTGGACGGTTGCAATGATCTCCTGCTCCGGGCGCGCCCCGATCACGGAAGATCCCATTCCAATCACGCTGATTTTTTCGCCCCCGTGGGGCAATATCCGATATTCCATATGGTTCTCCTCCTTCAGCGGCAGTCCTCACTTTAATTTCCCATATACCTCATCCGTTACAACTTTTTTCTGCCATATCAAAGACCTTCTGTTCAAATTATAGTACCTTATTTACACCACCGCTTCCACCAGCACCTTATCTCCCAGCATAATTTCCCTCACACCGATCTGTTTCTTTTTATTGAAATTAAAGCTGAGCATATAGCCCTTCTTCAGATGATAATGATCCAGATAATCCATCAGTTGCTGCTCACCTCGCTCATGATATGAGTTTCCCCGCCATATTTTAAGTTCGCATATATATTGCCCGCCCAGATAATCCACAATCACATCTGTGCGTTCCTGATTCCTCGTTCTGGATTCTATATAATAATTTCCTGTACCGTTGATAATCGGACGCAGATATAAAAGGAAATATCTTCTTCCATCATCCTCTATAAATTTCTGCGGCTGATCGCCATACAAATCATGGAAAGCAACAACAAAACGTTCCAATATCAGTTTCATGTCCAGTTTGCCGTTCCTGACAAATTGATATTTTTCCCTGTCTCCGCACAGGAAAAACTCAGATTTGCGCATCTCGGGGGATGCCAGGAATGTGTCATATAACTGTGTCTCGAAAATACGGTTGGCAACCACCACCGCCTTATTTTCAATTCGAATAAATCCGTACATCAGTGCCGTTTGTATTGCCGGATCATATCGATTATAGATCACGGGCTTTCCATCCATCAACATGGAATACAACATTTCTTTAAGGTACGGATAAGTATCCAGCTTGTCCTGCAACGATTCAAACAGCATGTTTGATTCATCATAAATACGACTGACCGCCGCTACAACCCCTTCCGCAGACCAGGCTGCCTTTTTATTCGAGAACGAATCCGTTTTGCTGATATCCTCATCAATATATTTGCAAATACTGGACACCAGAACAGGATATCCCGATGTATATTCATAAATCAGCTGTGCAATGGAATCCACATCCATTCCTGTTGCGTAATCATCCTCGTATTCCTGGAGCATTCCCGATATCTCCCTGGCAGAAAAACTCATGTCCAAAGAGAAAACAACCGCAATGTTCCACGGACTATTCGACTGGTGCTCCGATTCCGAGCGAAGTTTTTTCTTGATATTGCGAATATCCTGCACTCCTGCAAGAATGACCGACTGAAAGGTTGGTTTTCTTGCACGACGAATATAATACCCTCTCAACATGCTTAAAAAATCCAGAAACACCTGATAATTCGCCGCCTGATCCACCTCATCAATCAACAACACCAGCGGTTTTGCCGACTGACCGCACCAATCAGAAAGCAACGCAAACAACGGCGCCAGACCCACGTTTCCATTCGCACCATCTGCGTATTGCCGCAACTGAATCACAATATTACCGGGGATGTCATCCTTTTCCTCCTCAGCAAGCAGAATTTCTCTCGCAAACGCACAGACAAAGGAAAATTCCGTATCAAAGTCAGCCTCACTCATCAGTTGAAAATCCAGGCTGATCACATGATATCCCTCGCGTAAATAGGAGGCCAGTGCAATCAGAGTAGTTGTTTTTCCGTACTGACGGGCACGGTTAACCGTAAAATAATCACCGCAGTCCACCATCTCCTTCATTTTCATAAGTCTCTCTGAGATATCCACCATATAGTGCCGCTTCGGATCACAGTTTGCCGTTACATTAAATGTCTTCGCCATATCAACCTCTGCAGATTCCTTTTATACCATTGCGTTCGTTTTCTCTATTTATCATAGCTCATTCAAAATCAATTTACAAGCGTAACCGATTTGCAGAGTGCAAATAAAAACTGTCGAATACAGTGAGAGCCTTCCTTAACAATCCTGTGCATGGAACATACGATTTTGCCGCTGTTTTTCACTTCATCATATATTTATTGCCAGTCCTGTCACAAATGCAAAAATCAACACGAACGCTATGTACAGCAGAAACCGCTTCATGCCTAAGACGATCTTTACCGCTCCAAGGTTCGTAATTTTCGTCGCCGGTCCCGTTATCATGAATGCGGCGGCACTCCCCAGACTCATCCCGTCTGACAGCCACGCCTGCAAAAGAGGGATTGTCCCCCCGCCGCAGGCATAAAGCGGTACGCCGATTGTGGCTGCCATCAGCACGCCCCAGGCTTCGTTTCCCCCAAACAGATTCGTCATCATATCCTGCGGCACATAGCGCTGAAACACTGCAGACAGCACGATGCCAAATATCCCGAGCTTCTTTTCGCTAAGGCTGCGAAATGTATTGTGGATGCGATCCTTTAAAAATACGGAAACGAACGAGCCCAGCGCCATGCCCAGCACCCAGTACCAGAAAATCTGCCGCAGCTGGACATCGAAGTAATACCAGAGATAAGTGGCTTCTCTTCTTGCAATCTCCCACATGGCTGTCATCTCCCATCACTGCTTCTCTGATTGCTCCCTGTTCTCTCCTCATTCACTGATATCAACCAGCTGATAACTTCTGCTGCCAAGACCAATCGCTTCCGCGTTCTCCAATGTATGAAGGCCGTTTCTACTCTGAACACGGTTAACAAAGGCTTCCCTGCCCTCCGCAGCCGCCACACCCGGTCCATCTGCCTCTTCCTGCCCCGCGCTTCCTGCGACAACCACATCTGCCGCGTTCCCGGTCATGGCACATCCAGACAACACATTTGCCGCCGCCAGCGCGGCTATAACTAACAGGACTTCTTTCTTCATCTTACTCTCCCTTCTATGACTGGTTTCCTGTATAACAGAATAAACCCTCACTTTCTATCTATCAAATGCTTATTTTCTATCTGTTTCTATGCTCAAAAAGTATCTGCCGGAATCACGCGGACCAGACCGAAGTTTGCTTCATTAATATTGAGTGACTTGACAACCCACAAATTATTTGCTATGATTCCATACGAATCGGACGGTATGCAAAAAAGCATACCCTGCAAGGCACAGATAATTGTAGCCGGATGGACGAATGAGACAGATAAGATTTCAGTCTTATCTGGCTTTTATTATTTTCAGGAGGGAATGATCAATGAAAATTTATGAGGAATTACAGGCAAGAGGTCTGATTGCCCAGGTGACGGACGAAGCAGAAATCCGGGAACTGATCAACAACGGCGGCGCAAAATTCTATATTGGATTTGACCCGACTGCTAACTCTCTTCATGTAGGACACTTTATGGCATTGTGTCTGATGAAGCGTTTACAGCTTGCCGGGAATAAACCGGTGGTACTTTTGGGCGGCGGAACCGGATTTATCGGCGACCCTTCTGGACGGACAGATATGCGTTCCATGATGAATGCGGAAACCATTCGGCATAACTGCGACTGCTTTTTAAAACAGATCGGCAAGTTTATTGAATTTGGAGAGGACAAGGCCATCGTAGTCAATAACGCTGACTGGCTGCTTGACTTAAAATATGTGGATCTGCTTCGGGAAGTGGGCACGTATTTTTCAGTCAACAATATGCTCCGTGCCCGGTGCTACGAGCAGCGCATGGAACGGGGACTGAGCTTCTTTGAGTTCAACTACATGATCATGCAGTCCTATGATTTCCTGTACCTCAACGAAAAATACGGCTGCAATATGCAGTTCGGCGGAGACGATCAGTGGAGCAACATGCTGGCAGGTACGGAACTGATCAGGAAGAAAACAGGCAAAGACGCCTATGCCATGACCATCACGCTGCTTTTAAACAGTGAAGGAAACAAGATGGGAAAAACGGCAAAAGGCGCTGTCTGGCTTGACCCGAATAAGACCACACCCTTTGAGTTTTACCAGTACTGGAGAAATATCGACGACGCGGATGTGATGAAGTGCATCCGTCTGCTTACGTTTATTCCGGTGGAGCAGATTGAGGAAATCGACCATTGGGACGCTAGCCGTATCAATGAAAAGAAAGAGCTGCTTGCCTATGAGCTGACGGCCATGATCCACGGGAAAGAGGAAGCCGATAAGGCAAAGGAAACTTCTCTGGCTCTTTTCTCCGGCGAGGGCGATGACAGCAATATGCCAACGACAAAGGTCGCGGAAACAGCCTTCACAGATGGCAAGGTGTCTCTGATAGACCTGCTTGTGATGGGAAATCTCGCCAAAAGCAAGGCTGAGGCAAGACGACTGATCGTCCAGGGCGGCGTTACCGTGAACGGCACGAAGATTGATTCTGTAGAGAAGGTCATTGACCGTGCAGAAGTCGCTGACTGCCTGAAGGTTCGCAAGGGGAAGAAAATCCACCACAAATTTGTTCTGTGAAGGGTGAAACTGATTTAGACTTCTAACTGCAACATAAAGGAGGTGTCTGCCCATACGGTTAACCCCTTATGCAATCCATGGCAGCGATTAAAAAGAACCGATAGAACGATATTTAATTATTGCACACTTTCTATTGACTCCATTATTATGGTGGGCTTTAAAGTAAAAAGGATGGCTTAAAAGCTATTCAAAATATGTATTACTTTTAAAGCGAGGTCAGACTATGAAACATACAATCATTACAATCAGCCGTCAGTTTGGCAGCGGCGGAAGAAAAATCGGACATCTTGTGGCGGAGCAGCTTGGAATTCCCTGCTATGATCGGAGCATCATTGATGAGACAGCCAGGATCAGCGAACTCAGCCCTGACTTTATCGAAAAAAACGAGCAGCATTTATCCAACTCCTTCATTTTTGATATGACAATGACTGCCCATATCTACAAAGCACAGTCTGCCGTTATCAAAGAATGTGCTGAAAAAGGGAGCTGTGTGATCGTCGGACGTTGCGCGGATAAAATTCTGGAGAATGACTTTCCGTGTCTGAAGGTATTTCTTTACGCTGATTTTGACGCACGATGCAGACGGGCAGTTACCGAATATGGAAAAGACTCCAAACATATTCGTGATCTGGTGAAAAGGGCGGACAGAGGTCGGGAGAGATTTTTCCGCCTTTTCCATGAAGCCGAATGGAAAGATGCGTCGAACTACAATCTTTGCCTGGACACAGGGCTGTTCGGTATGCAGCGCACGGCAGAGATAATAAAAGCGGCATATCTGATGATGCATGAGGAGGAGATCGCATGAGTGAAAGTGAAATCATAACGCAAAATCCATTAGGCTCCGAACCTCTCAGAAAACTGATTCCCCATTACGCGATCCCGGCCACCATCGCTCTGGTCGTGAACGCGCTCTATAATATCGTTGACCAGATTTTCATTGGGCAGACGGTAGGATACCTGGGAAACACAGCCACGAATATTATCAATCCACTTATGATCATTATGCTGGGGATCGCCACCCTCTGGGGAGACGGCTGCGCGTCCTACACAAGCCTTCAGCAGGGGAAAGGAAATAACGAAAACGCCTCCACAGGGGTATGTAATACGTTTGTCGTATCTTTGGTCATTGGATTGATTTTCATGGCAATCTCTTTGATTTTTCTGAAACCCATATGCCTGCTGTTTGGCGCTTCAGAAACCTCTCTCCCATACGCGATGGCTTACGGTTCGATTATTGCGTTTGGATTTCCCCTGATGGCAATCCTCAATCCGGTTACCGCATGTGTCCGTGTGGACGGAGGAGCTACCTATGGAATGATCGGTCTGCTGGTTGCCTGCTGTTCCAACATCGCTCTTGACGCGCTCTTTTGCATGGGATTTGGCTGGGGCGTACAGGGCGCGGCGATTGCCACAGTGATCGGAGAATTGATCAATGTAATCTGGATATTGGCTTACATACCCAGGTTCAAAACAGTAACCATACGAAAAAAATACTTCCGTCCCAGTCTGTCCGTGATAAAAAGCATTGCCGGTCTTGGCGCTTCCAGCTGTATCTTACAGCTTTCCTTCGCATTGATTGCGGCCGTTTCCAATAATATGCTTGCCATCTATGGCGCACTGTCAAAATATGGGGCGGACATCACCGTAGCAGCCATGGGAATTACCATAAAAATCAGCAATGTGGCGGTGAATGTGGTACAGGGCATTTCCACCGGTTCACAGCCGATTATGGGCTATAACTACGGCGCCGGCAAATATGAACGCACAAAATCCACATTCCGCTTCGTAGCTGTCACAGGCACCCTGTTCATGGCTTTAGCCACCGTTGTTTTTCAGCTTTGCCCGATGGCGCTGGTGTCCCTGTTCGGATCGGAATCCGAACTGTACAATGAATTTGCCGTTATGTGCATGCATATCTTCCTGATGCTTGTCGTGGCAAACGGGCTGCAATATTGCGCCAGCATTTTCTTTCAGTCTGTCGGAAAACCCTTGCAGGCTTCCATCAATACGTTTGCAAAGCAGATTTTCCTTGTACCGCTTACTATGATTGCCCTTTCCCATATCATGGGGGTGACAGGCGTGCTCTGGGCGGGGCCGATTACCGATGGAATCGCGTGCCTGATCTCTGTTATTCTTTTGAAGAGGAACTGGGAAAAAATATTTCCGGAAACGCCAAAAGCTTCATAGACGTTCCGAAAACAATATTGGCCGGCAGCAGCTTATGTGTTGTCGGCCGGTATTGTGTAACCGTCAAATACCTGTATTTCGTTATATCGGCTGTTGATTTTCAACTGGTCACGGGTCAGATTGGAGAAAACAGCAATTCGCCTGTCGGAAACGCCGAAGCGCTGCTCCAAAAACGGAATGTGATTCAAATCCGGATCAAACTCCATTTGCAGACAGGCCCAGGTTCCTCCGGGCAGTTGGATGACCTTTTCGTCCGTCTGCTCGGTTGGCAGCACCTCATAAAACAGATATTGCCTGACTTCCCCGCCGTCAAAAAGGAACATAAAACCCGTGGGCAGAAGGGTGGAGAGTCCCCTGCTTTCCGCATAATCAAATAATTGAGTGGAAATGCGGCCAAACTGCGTGATATTTGCCAGATTGCCCACGTATTCCTCTACGATAAAAAAACGCGGCGCGATCTCCCGCCGATAAATTCCCTTGCTGGCAGCGTAACTGTCCTGCTCCTCCTGGCATTGCAAAGAGTATTCAATTTTGCGCAGATCGGTCTGCATTTTGCAAATTTTCTCTTCCGTCCAGCGCTTGCCGTCCTCCAGCAGCTTTCTCTGCCAATAAGCGTTTTCGCTCTGATACTGTTTCAATTCTTTCAGCGGGATGTCCAGATTGATGCAGAGCAGGATAATATCCAGTGTAGATAATTGCTCCGGCGCGTAATAGCGATACCGGCTGTCCGGATCAACGTAGGCAGGCAAAAGAATTCCCAGCTTCTCATAGTAGAGCAGCGAATTGATATTAACACCTCGCAGCTTTGCAAATTCTCCGATGGTAAGATAATGATTCATAAACAAACAGTCTCCTGTCCTCCAAATATCCCTTTATTATAATGGAGTTAAGGAAAAGAGGCAAGGCGTTTGACAAAATCTGATTTTGAAAGCAACGAGGAGCGCTGGGCTTATTGGGCAAGATGGTCCTATTACCATGCGTTCTGCCCACTGCCTAAAGATCCTGCAATAACAATTCACTCTGAAATTTAATAGTGACTCATAAATTTGCTAATATCTTGTTATCTAACAGCGACTCCGATATAATGAGCGCAAGTGAGGAAGGAACATGCTTGCATGTTTCTGACGAACGGCGAATTGGATCGTGAGCTTTGCTCATGATATACTAAGCATAGTTCAAGCAACCACATAATTTCAAATGATTTCAGGAGGTCATTCATATGTTAAACGAAAATGTAAAAAAGCTGCTCGATGCAAGTATGTGGGATCTGGCTACCTGTGCCAGTGGCGAGCCGAACGTGGTTCCGGTTGCCTTTAAGATGGTAACGGAGGACGGCAAGCTGGCGGTTGGAGATGTGTTCCTGGAAACCACACTGAACAATCTGAATGCCA
>JAJQCO010000249.1 GCA_021202655.1 Clostridiales bacterium
TTCCCTGTTTTGTCAATTTTATTAAACATATGAATCCCATAAACTCAGGTTATTTTTAGCATATCCAGCTAAAAATGCCTTATACAAAACTTTCAATATAAACATCAAACTTATTACACAATACAAAGCAAAAAACCCCACCGGGTTGCGCATGGAAACCAGAGGCATGGTGGGTTCTGTTATGACTATCTTACAATTTTGAATGAATGTCACATCAAGGCTCTCGCAAATTGGTGTAGTTGTGGTGTACGACCAAACCGTCCACCGGACGGTTTGCCTGCACGCTAAGGCGTAGTAAGTGCCCTTTCCGGGCAAATGGTGTAGTAAAATTCTTTATTTTAGTCTGATTTTTCAAGTCTTCCGACCGTTTCGGTTTCCGCAAAATTAATAATTTTTGCCATCTGCTCCGCCGCGCGGTCATAATTCGCGTGGGTATAGACATTCAAAGTCACTCCCGCCTCGAAATATCCCATCACATATTGCAAGGATTTAACCTTGGATAAGCATAAAAGTAGAACTACATTACAGACGCAAAACATGCTTCTCATAAGTCGTTCCCTTTTACATGAATCATAACTTCCAATCTCAGCAGTTTATAGTAGTTCTTTACATATTGATTGTTATAGTATGAATCAAAGCACATTTCCAGCATCGTCCGTACAAAAATCATTTTTTCCTCCAAAGCAGCATACGATTATCAAACTCCACATCCAGGACTCCCGCATCCTTTAACCATGCAAGGTAGGAACGAACGGTGCTGCCGATCAGAGCATACTGTTCAAAATTCATGGTCAGGTCATACTCCATAAACAGTCGTTGTAAAACATGTTCAAAACAAATGGGCTCCGCACAGATGTCGACAATTTTTTCAGAAATTTCATGAACCTTATTCATATTGTATTCCGCCAGTTCTCTGATATCCGTCGTTGCCTCGGCATGAGCCGGAATAAATATTTTTGCAGTCAAGGACTTTACCATTTCCAGCGTTTTCAAATAAGCGGCGACATCATAAATAAATCCGATCTGGTATTTGTCCAGCGTTTCCCGGCTTGACAGACAGTCGGCAAGATACACGACATCGTCGGGAGTCCGAAAGCCGACCATATCAAAGAAATGACCGGGCAGTTGAATCATCTCAAAACCATCCGGCAAAACGTCTTCCCCCAGATATTCTGCATCGCTTTCCTTCGCTAAAAGGAATTTATGCCTCAGATCCTTGCAGGGATAACCGCCATACAGAAATGACGGCTCCAGGATGGGATGTCTGGTAAAGTCGCAGTCAATTCCCGGCACATAGATTTTGCATTTTGTCTGCCCCTGCAGATACTTATTGCCGCCAATATGATCGGCGTTTGAATGAGTATTGTAAATAGCGGTCAAATGCCAGCCGTTTGCATCCAGGATCTGACGAATCTTGCGTCCTGCCTCCTTGTCGTTACCGCTGTCAATCAGACATACATCCGTATCATTCAATTTTACAAGCCCTATCTTGGCAGGGCTTTGAATATAATAACTGCGTTCAGAAACCTGTATCAATTCATACATCGTCTTTTCCTCCTGTTCATCTCCGACACCGGCCGCTTCCGTCGTCGGTTATGTGGTTTTCTTCAAAAATGTGATAGGCTCCCGCAGCTCCTTTCCGGCAAGCAACAGAATAATCAGAAGCACAGGGAAGATCATCGCCGCCGCAAATCCTGCTTTCAGCCCATATGTCGGCAGGAGTCCCGATACTACGCTGACCACGCCTGGCCCGGATGCGCAGCCGATATCGCCGGCGAGCGCAAAAAACGCATACATAAGTGTCCCGCCCTGCGGACAATATTTCGCCGCAAGGCTGAACGTCCCCGGCCACATAATTCCGACAGAAAGTCCGCACAGCCCGCACCCAAGCAGGGCCAGAACCGGCTCCTTCATCAGAATCGCCAGCAGATAGCTCAGCACACAAAGCATCCCGCTCCCCGCCATAAATCCTTTCAGATTGATTGTTTCTCCACATTTCCCATAAAACGTCCGGGAAGTCCCCATCAACACGGCAAACAGGCACGGCCCCAGAAGATCGCCCATCGTCTTGGATACTCCCAGACCTACCTCTGCGAACATGGACGCCCATTGTGACATGGCCTGCTCCGACGCTCCCGCGCAGATCATGAGAACAAAAAATAGCCAGAAAGGCTTCCTGCCAAACAGCTGCCTCCAGGACATCTGCTCCTCCGTCGAAACCGTCCGGTTGATCGGAACCCTCAAAAACAATATGACATTCACTGCCGGAATCACACTCCAGAGGAGCGGCAGAATATACCACCGTCCCATTCCCAACACGTTGAGTCCAATCGTCGACAGAACGACCACCCCGACATGACCCCAGCAATAAAAGGAGTGTAACAGGCTCATCGCCGCAGCCTTCGCATCAGATGACGGCGCAGCCTCGACAATCGGGCTGATGAGCACCTCGATCAGCCCGCCGCCCACCGCATTTAACAGCATGGCGATCACCAGTCCCACATAGCCCTCTTCCATGACGCGCGGTAAAATACCGAGGCAGATCAATCCGGCAATGCTGCACACATGAGCTGCCACCACGCTCACCCTGTAGCCAATCCGGTCGGCAAATCTGGCCGCCATACTGTCCGTAATCATCTGCATGCCAAAATTGATCGTGATGAGCAGCCCGATCCTTTCTGTAGAGATGCCGAACTCCCGCTGAAATGTCAGAAACAAAAGCGGCGGGAGATTATTGATGATTGCCTGGACGACGTAGCCGATATAGCAGGCATAAATGGTGTACGTGTAACTGATTGAGTTTTCTTCGTGTTTCATGATGTTTTCTTTCATATTTTCAAACTCATCACAGCAACACTCTCTCCCACTCTTCCGCCTTAAATCCGGTCAGAACGGTGTCTTCTGTCACGATGATCGGACGTTTGACCAGCATGCCATCCGTGGCCAGCAGCGCAATCTGCTCTTCCTCGGACATTTCCGGCAATCGATCCTTGAGCTGCATGGATTTGTAAAGCTGGCCGCTGGTGTTGAAAAAACGCTTCAAAGGAAGGCCGCTCTTCTCATGCCAGGCCTTCAGTTCTTCCTCTGTGGGATTCTGTTCCTTGACTTGCCGATCCTCATAGTAAAGTCCACTATCATCCAGCCACCGTTTTGCCTTCTGGCAGGTCGTGCATCTGGGGTATTCTCCAAATAAAACAGACATATTTATTTCCTCCTCGTCAATGCGTGTAAGATTTTCAAAATGATTGGGATGGGTCTGATTGTAGCACAGTTTTATCGAAATGACAATCCGGCTTATTTCTGACAGTTCGGGCAATACACGCTGCCGCGTCCGCCAATCACGCGCCTGCACAACAGCTTCCCACATGCGGGGCAAGGCTTCCCTGCCCTGCCGTAGACCCTCAGATATGGCGTGTTCCGGTAATCCGTTCCCTTTCCGGCCAGATATTCCTCTGGCGTGATGCGGTTTTTTTCAATAAAATATGTCAGCTGTTCGGGAATATGATCCGCGAGCGTTTCCCAGTCCCGATCGCTCAGGGTATTGGCAGGTCTGGATGGATTCAGGCGCGATTCAAACAGAATCTCGTCTGAATAGATGTTGCCTATGCCGGCAATGACCTTTTGATCCATCAGACATTCCTTGATCGGCTTTTTCCGTTTTTCCAGCCTGTCAGCCAGATACTGAGCGCTGAAATCCCGGTCAAACGGCTCTTTTCCCAGACTCTCGATGCCGGTCGCCGTATCCGCCTCGCCAGCCTTAAAATACCAGAATCTCCCAAATCTCCTGGTGTCCACAAAACGCAGTTCCCACCCCTGATTCATTCGCAAAATCATATGGGTATGCGTCTCCATTTCAAAATCCGGCGGCGTGAATAAAAGACGCCCGGTCATTCTAAAATGAAGGGAAATACGATCTCCGCTCTCTAACCATATCGTCAGAAATTTTCCTCTTCGCGTGATCTCCCTGATCACCTGATTTTTCAGGGATTCTCTGAAAAGCTCCGCATCCGGATGGGCCACAATTTCCGGACGATTTATGATAACCTCCTTAATCACAAGTCCCTTGATCTGAGGCTCAATCACTCGCCTCACAGTTTCTACCTCTGGCAGCTCCGGCATTCCATATTCTCCCTCTTCTGTAGATTTTTCGTCTTCATGACGGAAGCTATGCGCGATCCATTTACATGCATTCGGATAATATTTTGATTATCTTCACACACGGCTCTTCCTCGTAGCCGGCCAGGGACACCGCCGCGCAATAGCCAGGAAACGAAAGCTCCTGAAACCGATATGGAAGCTTTCGTCCTTCCGACTCGGCCCACACCGGATTTGTCAGGTGAATCCGGAACTGATTGAGAGGCATCCGCATCCCTTCGCCGGTTACCTTTAAAAAGCTTTCCTTTAATGTCCAGTACCTGGTAAAGCGATGATTCCGGCTGCTTCCCTCCGGCAACGCGGCCAGATCCTCATACTCCTCCCTGCAGAAAAAACGCTTCGCGAGCGGCATCCGCGCTTCCCTCTCCCGCTCCACATCGCATCCAGCTTCCCGACCGGAGAACACGGCCATTGCCATCGTCCCGGAGTGCGACAGATTAAAATGAATCTCCGGATCATTCAGAAGCACCGGCTTGCCATTTCCCGCTGTCCCGAAGGTAGCTTCACACTCCCGCAGCCCGTACTCCGAAAGCCCCAGATCCAGAAGATATCCCGCTCCAAGAGAGAGCAGCTGATCCTGTGGAAGGCGAAGCATCTCTACCTTCTCTCTGCGTCTGTCAGACAGCATTCCTTTCAGTGTCTCAACCATTTGAAGCTGTCTTTCCGCTTCCACCGCTTCCATGGAAACGTCCAGCAGATAAATCTTCGTTTTCACAATCACAGACCGTCCTTTCCTCTTTCTGTCATGGCCGGAGCGACTTTTCTCTGTCTCACTCCGTAACCTGGCGATCCTCCATCCACTGAAGGAGCTTTGCGATAGACGGATTTTCATTTTCACTCTTCCAGCTGATTTCAAAATCCATCCGCTCCTCGGTCCGGTCCTCACGGAAAAGCGGGATGACTACCAGATTTCTGGTGTTCTGAAAATACCGCACAGAATATTCCGGCAGGACAGCGATTCCCAGCCCTGCGGAAACCATCAAAAGCAGAGTCTGCACCTCCGGCTCCTTTTCCACAATATTCGGGACAAAACCGCCGCGCTCATAGCAGAGAATCGCCTCCTCCGTCTCATCGACCGGTCGTTCTCTCGGCTGCATGATGATAAAGTCCTCCCCCGAAAGCTCCCGGTAGGACAACCGTTTCTTTTCCGCCAGCGGATGGCGCGGATAGAGGACCGCCATCATCGGAACCTGCTTCAGAATCCGGTGGAAATGTCCCGGATAGCTCTGAAAACGTGAAGAGAGATTAAAAACCACGTCACAGTGGCCGTCTTCCAGCAGCCGATACAGGGCGCTCATATTATCTCTGATCAGATGGAGGGAAATATTGGGATAGCTCTCATGAAACCCCCGCAGCGTCTCTGAAAAACGACTCTGCTCATATCCGCGGATAAAGCCGATGTTCAGGACTCCGGAAAAGCCCTCCGCTGCAGTCCGCCCCAGCTTGCCCGCCGCCTCCCTCCGGGCCCGGATCGCGCGGCCTTCATTCAGATCTACCTTTCCCGCCCGAGTCAGCTCCACATGATGTTTGTCTCTGATAAAAAGTGAAACACCCAGCCGTTCCTCCAGAGATTTGATCTGCAGCGTCATGGCAGTCTGAGAAATAAAGCATTGCCTTGCCGCCCTGGTAAAGCTTAAATTCTCTGCCACCGCCACGAAATATTCCATTTGTTTCAGCTTCATGCCCTTCCTCCGCACGCATTTTCCGGCTCCGCTTCGAGTGCCCGGCCTCATTTTGTGATAAGCTTTACTTATTATAAAATGTATTCTTTAAATTGGCAACATTTCTTTTCATCCGATATAATGATTCGTGGGACAGTCCTTCTGTCCCGCAAAACAAAAAAAGAAAAGAGGTAACGTATGAACAGCTCCAAAAGTTTCTTCGAGGGCGGCTATGCCAGATATGTCCTTCCCGGCGTCCTCCTGCAGTCTGTCCTGATCGGAGGCGGCTACGCCACAGGACGTGAGATCTACTCCTACGGCGCAAAATTCGGCGCCATGGGCTGGATCGCCGGTATTACCATCGGCGTCGGCTTCGCGCTTTTCGCCTTCCTGACCTTTGAAATCTGCCGGATATACAAGGTCTATGATTACAAGAATTATATCAAACAGGTCATCGGACCCCTCTGGCCGATCATGGACGTCCTGACCGTCCTCATCGCGATTATCCTGATCGCGGTTATGGCCGCAGCTACCGGAAGTATCTTTGAACAGGTCGGCATGCCCAATATCCTGGGCTCCGTAGTCATCGTCCTCATCTGCGGACTCTTAAACTTCAAGGGATCCAAGGTCATTGAAAAGTTTGAATCTATCGGCACGATTCTTCTCTACGGCGGATACATCCTCTTCACCATCCTGGTTCTGGCAAAATACGGCTCGAATATACCTAAGGTATTTGCCGCGGGCGACACCAGCGCCTACGACGGAACCGTAACCGCTTCCCTCTGTGTCTGGACCGGCATTCTGTACGTTGCCTACAACATCAACGCCATTCCCATGGGAATGTTCTCTCTGACCAGGCAGACCAAGCGCAAGGAAACCTTCTTTTCCGGCCTCATCGCAGGTCTGCTGATGACCATCCCGTGGTTCTTGTCCTATTTTGCCATGATGTGCTTTTATGGCGATACCAGCATCGTCGGAGCCGACGTCACCACTCCCTGGATGGAAATGATCAAGGCCGTCAACGGCGGACCCGCCCTGATGGCTCTCTTCAGCATCGTTATGGGATGGACGCTCCTGGAGACCGCCACCGGCTGTATCCACATGATCATCGACCGTTTTGATATCGCCATGGTAGAAAAGGGAAGGCAGAAGCTCAGCGATCAGAACCGCGGCCTGATCACCATCGTCACCCTGACCGCCGCCCTCCTGCTCTCCCGGATCGGAGTCGTAACGCTGATCGAGCAGGGCTACTCCCTTCTCTCCTATGGATTTATTCTGTTCTACCTGCTGCCCACACTGCTTGTCGGCGGCTATAAGATAATCAAACACAAGGAAGGAGCAAAATCATGAAATATGTCGGTTATTACAATGGTACCATCGGCCCGCTGGAGGAGATGACGGTTCCCATGCTGGACCGGGCCGTCTATTTCGGCGACGGCTGCTACGACGCCACCACCTTCGCCAACAACCATATCTTTGCCACAAAGGATCATCTGGACCGGTTTTACAACAGCTGCCGGCTGCTGGAAATTCCCTTTGACATGGCGCGGGAGGAGCTTACCGCTGAACTCCAGAAATGCATCGACGCCAACGAATGCGACCACGGAATGCTGTACTGGCAGTGCTCCCGCGGAACCGCTCTGCGCGCTCACAATTTCCCGGACGCGAAGCCAAATCTGATGATTTTCACGGTTCCCTGTGAGCTGGTTCCCATGAATCAGACCTTCCGCCTGATTTCTATGGAGGATACGCGTTTCCTTCACTGCAACATCAAGACTCTGAACCTGATCCCCAGCGTCATCGCCTACCAGCGATGCATCGAGGTCGGCTGCCAGGAAACGGTCTTCCACCGGGGAGAGCGGGTAACCGAGTGCGCCCACTCCAATATTCTCATCATCCGGGATGGCGTCCTTTGTACTCCGCCCAGGGATAATCTGATCCTGCCCGGCATCACCTTAAAGCATCTGCTGGAGCTGGCCGAGAAGAACGGAATCCCCACCAGAGAGGCCGTCTTTACCATGGACGAGCTCCGGAATGCCGATGAGATTATCGTCAGCAGCTCCGGCGGTCTCTGCATCCAGGCGGTGGAGCTGGACGGACAGCCGATCGGCGGCAGGGATCCCCAGACCTTAAAAAAGCTTCAGGATGCCTATACCGCATTCTACGCGGAGGACACAAAATAATCCCCACGCAAGCACCCTGGCAAAGACAGGCGGCCCGAGATCGGACCACCTGTCTTTGTCGTATTTGCCATAGCATACGGAAGGAACTGCCGGTGGCAGATCCTGTAGTTCGGCACCGAAAAAACGGTTCCGGAGAAATCCGGAACCGTTCATTTTCCTTACCTTTACATCCTGACAGATTATTCCTCCACAGAGATGATCTCTCTCTTATTGTAGGATCCGCAGGCCTTGCACACACGATGCGGCATCATCAGAGCGCCGCACTTGCTGCACTTCACAAGGTTCATCGCGTTCATCTTCCAGTTCGCTCTGCGCTGGTCACGTCTTCCCTTGGAAGATTTATTCTTTGGGCAGATAGACATGGTTTACACCTCCTTATACTTTTGAAATATATCCTGGATTACTGACATTCTGGGGTCTGTCGAAATCTGTTCACAGGTACAGGACGTGTGATTCAGATTCGCACCACATCTATTGCAAATGCCCTTACAGTCTTCCCTGCACAGGATCTTCACAGGCAGATTCAGCAATAGCTCGTTACAAAGCAGCAGGTCTACATCCAGATTAAAACCGCTGACATAGGGCTGTTCGTCCAGATCAGCCGCACGTTCTCCTTCTGTCCTGCCCAGATCCAGCTCCTCGTCCCATTCCAGGTCGAACGGCACGTCCACCGGTTCCAGACACCGGTCACACGGCATGCTCAGATGAACACTCGTATGTCCTTCCAGAAGAATCTTATTCCCGCCGAGATTCTGAACCCGCAGGGATATCGGCTCCTTCGATGTGATGGGAAAGGAACCTCGCCGCAGTCTGAGACGATCTGTCTCAATCTCACACGTGTAGGCCTTTTCTTTTCCCTCACTGGTAAACAGCTCATTTAATGGAATCTGCATATTATTCTCCCTAATACGCACCAAATTATTATACAAAGACAGCATCCGTTTGTCAATCGGATTTTTGAAAATCACGCAAATAACGCGAATAAATTTATTCGGTCAGCCTCTTTGTCTCGCGGGCAATCGCCAGCTCCTCATTCGTCGGAAGCAGCATCACCTTCACCTTGGAATCCGGGGCGGAAATGATCGTGTTCTTTCCTCTCACATCATTGGCCGCATCGTCGATCTTCACACCCAGGTAGCCCAGATACTCGCAGACCTTCTTCCTGGTGTCCTTGTCGTTCTCGCCGACGCCCGCGGTAAATGCGATCGCGTCCACGCCATTCATCGCTGCCGTGTAAGCGCCGATGTACTTCGCCACACGATATACAAACGCATCCAGAGCTGCCTGGGCTCTGTGGTTCCCCTCAGCCGCAGCCGTTCCCACATCGCGGAAATCACTGGACACGCCGCTGATGCCAAGAACGCCGGATTTCTTGTTCAGGATCGTGAGGACATCATCCACACTCTTTCCTTCTTTATTGCAGATGAACTGCACAACGGAAGCGTCGATATCGCCGCTTCTGGTGCCCATGATCAGACCCTCCAGCGGAGTCAGACCCATGCTGGTATCCACGCATTTGCCGCCGATGGAAGCGGATACGCTTCCGCCATTGCCCAGATGGCAGACAATCACCTTCGCCGTCTTCGGATCCAGGCCGCCGAACCGGATCGCCTCGCCGGATACGAACATGTGGCTGGTGCCGTGGAAACCATATCTGCGGATCCCGTACTTCTCATAATACTCATAGGGAATCGCGTACAGATATGCCTTTTCCGGGATCGCCATGCCAAAGCCGGTATCCCAGACTGCCACATTCTTCTTGCCCGGCATTCCCGCCTCGCAGGCCTCAATTCCCATGAGGTTCGCCGGATTGTGTAACGGCGCCAGGTCAAAGCGGTCACGGATCACCTGCTTGACGTTCTCGTCTACGATACAGGACTCACTGAAGGAGGTGCCGCCGTGTACGACACGATGTCCGATCGCGGAAATCTCGTCTGTGCTCTTAATCACACCGTGAACCGAATCCTCCAGAGCGTCCATCACCAGTCTGATCGCCTCATTGTGGCTGGGCATCGGCTGCTCCACCACATACTTATCTCTGCCCGGAACCGTCTGCGTCAGAACCGAACCCTCAATGCCAATCCTCTCGCAAAGTCCCTTCGCGATGACGCTCTCATCGTCCATATCGATCAGCTGATATTTCAGAGAGGAACTTCCGCAGTTAATTACCAGAATCTTCATTACACACTTCTCCTTATCTTTCTTTTTTATCGTGTTATTTTTCCATACGTTACCCGCATACAAAGACGTTTTTATTTTATCCCAGATTCCATAT
>JAJQCO010000012.1 GCA_021202655.1 Clostridiales bacterium
GCCACGCACTTTCCGCAGGCTACGCACTTTTCCTTGTCGACCACAGCCACGCCGTTGACGACAGAGATCGCGCCGAAATCACAAACCTTCACACAGGAACCGAGGCCGGTACACCCGTAGGAGCATGCCTTGCCGCCGCCGCCCGGTACGACGCTCGCCTTAATGCAGTCGTCGATGCCGTGATACTCATAAAGCGTCTTCGCCTTATCACAGTCGCCCTTACAGCGAACGAACGCTACCTTCTTGTCGCCTTCCTCCACCGATACGCCAAGGATCTCACCGATCTTCTCCGCGACCGCCGAACCGCCGACCGGGCAGGCATTCGCCGGAGCCTGGCCCTGGCAGATCGCCTTCGCCACTGCGTCGCAGCCCGCATATCCGCAGCCGCCGCAGTTGTTGCCCGTAAGCACTGCGCGAACCGCCGCCTCTTTCTCATCTACTTCGACTTTAAATTTCTCGACGAACAGCCCCAGCCCGATACCGACCCCGATACCGGCTCCCGCAACGACGGCTGCCGCAATCACTATTGCCATCATATCCATCTTCGTCTCCTCCTTCTATAATAATCCGGAAAATCCGAAAAATGCAATCGCCATCAACCCCGCAGTAACCAGCACGATCGCGGAGCCCTGGAAGCTCTGCGGAATGTCATTCCCCTCAAGGCGTTCACGGATGCTCGCCAGAAGAACAATCGCAATCGTATAGCCGAACGCCGTCGCCACGCCGTTCGTCACGCTCTCGATGAAGTTGTATCCATAGGACACGTTATTCAGCGCAACACCGAGTACGGCACAGTTCGTGGTAATCAACGGCAGGAATACGCCCAGTGCGTTGTAGAGGGATTCCATGCACTTATGCAGAAACATCTCCACGATCTGCACCAGAGCCGCGATCACCAGGATGAAGACAATGGTCTTCAGATAATCCAGCCCCAACGGACTCAGAATAAACTGATAAAACAGGTTCGCCACGACAGACGCGATAAAGATGACAAAGATAACCGCGCCGCCCATGCCGGCTGCCGTCTCTACCTTCCTTGACACGCCGACGAAGGAACAGATTCCGAGGAACTGGCTCAGTACAACATTGCTCACCAGCATCGAGCTGATGGCAATTACCAATAATTCTTTCATTTACTTGCCCTCCCCTTCTGCTTCGGCCGCTACCGCCGCCTCGGCTGTCTCGACTGTCTTTTTCACCTTCGGCGCCTTCAGGTAATTCTGAAGAGCGGTCAGCATAGCCAGGACAAAGAATGCGCCCGGAGCCAGAATGAAAATGGTAGCCGGAGTGTATGCTTCGCTTAAGGTAATGCCAAAGATGCTGCCCGCGCCCAGAAGCTCACGGAAGCCGCCGAGCAGGAACAGGGCAAACGTAAAGCCAAGTCCCATACCGATACCGTCACAGGCAGACTCGACCACGCCGTTCTTCATGGCGTATGCCTCCGCACGGCCAAGGATGATACAGTTTACCACGATCAGCGGGACATACACGCCAAGCGCGTCATACAGGGACGGAAGGAAGCCCTCCATCAGCATATCGACGATCGTAACCATGGAGGCGACGACCACGATCTCCGCTGGGAGACGGACACGATCCGGAATGATATGGCGCAGCGCCGCGATGATAATGTTCGCCGCAACCAGAACGACGGTAGAGGAAAGTCCCATACCGATGCCGTTGATCGCCGACGTCGTGACAGCCAGAGTCGGGCAAAGACCGATCATCTGGACAAAAATCGGATTCTCTTTCCAGAGACCATTATAAATTCTCTCACTATATTTGCTCATCGTCCCACCTCCTACTGATTCATGCAGTTCTGGACAAAGTAAACTGCCGCGTTGACTGCATTTGTTGACGCATTGGATGTGAAGGTGGCGCCGCTGATCGCCGCGATCTCCAGGGCGGAGGCCGGTGTGGTCTTCGTCACCGAATAGACACCCAGGGGTTTGCCCACCCACTGATTCTTATAGGTCGGCTGATCTGCGTTCATACCAAGACCGGCGGTCTCATTCAGGGTCAGGAAGCCGATACCGGTCAGCGTCTCATCCGAGGAAATACCCACGGAAACCTGAACCGCGCCGCCATAACCATCGTTGGATGTCGCGGTCACAAGATAACCGATCGGATTGCCGGAAGCGTCCTCCGCGATCATGATATCATCCACGGTGACATTGCCGAAGCCCTGGGCAGAAATCTCATCCGTGCTGGCCGCAATCTGCGCTGTCAGATCATCCGACTGTGCGAAATTCGCCGCCTCCGGGAATACCGCCTGATAGGTCTCGATCGCCGCCGCCATACGCGCCGCCGCGATCGGAGCCGCAGTCACCTCATGGACAGCGCCGAGCAGGAAACCGGCTACCAGAGTAATCACAAACAGAATCCCTGCATCTTTCAAAATTCCCTTATTCATGATTATTTAGCCCCCTTTCCACCGAGGAGCTTGCTGAGTCCTGACTCTCCCTCTCTGCCGAACGCAGCCGGAAGCGTCACGCGCTCAATCAGCGGGACAAACAGGTTGCTTAAGATAATCGCATAGGATACGCCCTCTGCGGAAGCTCCCCACAGACGGAATACGCCGGTGATCACACCCATCAGGATACCAAATACGATCTGTCCGGCCGGGGTGATCGGGCTGGTCACATAGTCGGTCGCCATAAAGAAGGCGCCGAAGATCAGGCCGCCGGAGCACACCTGGCAGGCTGTATAATAAGGATCCATCCCGCCAAACAGGAAGACAAACACCGCTACCGTCACGATATATGTAACCGGGATCCGCAGAGTGATGACCTTCTTGTAGACCATATAGGCCGCGCCGACAAGCAGGGCAATCACGGAAACCTCGCCGATGGTGCCGGGAATCTTGCCGACAAACAGCGCCGCCAGATCCATGGTCGAGCCGTTTCTCATCGCAGCCAGCGGAGTCGCGCCGCTCCAGCCGTCCAGCGTGAACGCGGACATCGGGCCGGCAAAGGAAATCAGCAGGAAGCAACGCGCAGCCAGCGCCGGGTTCATGAAGTTCTGGCCCAGGCCGCCGTACAGCTGCTTCACGATAATAATCGCAAAGATACTGCCCAGAACCGGCATCCAGATCGGAATGCTCGCGGGCATGTTAAGGCCGAGGATCATGCCGGTCACCACCGCGGAAAAATCATAGATGGTGATGGGCTTATGCAGCGCCTTCTCATATACATATTCGCTCAGAACGCAGGCCGCCACCGTGACAATCAGCACCAGTAGCGCGCGCATTCCGAACTGATATACGCCAAACACCGTAGCAGGCAGCATGGCGATCGCCACATCCATCATAATCTCCTGGGTGGAATCATTGCTGCGCACATGCGGGGACGATGATACCTTAAACAGATTTTCCATGTTTTTCCCCTCCTATGCTTTCTTTCTACGGTTTGCCGCAACCGTTTTTCTCATCTCTTTGAATGCTTGGGTCAGAGGACGCTTCGCCGGACAGATAAAGCTGCAGCTTCCGCACTCGACGCACTCCATGCCGTTTAACTTCTCGAATTTCTCGCAGTCGTTCTTCAGAGCCGCATCCATCATCATCACCGGCACGATATGGCTCGGGCATACGCTCACGCACTTGCCGCAACGGATACAGGGCGTTTCCCTGCTGGCTGCCACCGCGTCCTTCGTAAAGCAGGTCAGAGCGGAATTCGTCTTCGTCACCGGAATATCCAGTGTAAACAGGGACATACCCATCATCGGGCCGCCCGCCAGACACTTCTCCGGTTCAGTCTTAAATCCGCCCGCTGCGTCGACCAGCTCCTGAAAGTTCGTTCCGATCTTCACATGGAAGTTCTGCGGCTCTGCCACCGCATCGCCGGTCACAGTCACGACACGCCGCATCAGCGGAGTGCTCTTGCATACTGCCATATAGATCGCATCTACCGTGTCTACGTTATCCACGATCACGCCCACATCAGCGGGAAGCAGAGAAGAATTCAGCCTTCTTCCGGTCACCGCATAGATCAGGGAACGCTCGCCGCCCTGCGGATATTTGGTCAGCAGCGTACATACCTCGATACGCGGCTCATCCTTCACGAGCTCTTCCATCTTCTTAATCGCTTCAGGCTTGTTGTTCTCAATGCCGATCACGCCCTTCGCGTTGTCGAACAGCTGAAGGATCACCTTCAGGCCTCCGACGATCTTCTCCGGCTCCTCTAACATCAGCCGGTAATCCGAAGTCAGATACGGCTCGCACTCTGCGCCGTTCACAATGATGTAGTCGATCTTGCTCTCATCCTTCGGCGTCAGCTTGACATGTGTTGGGAATCCCGCACCTCCCAGTCCGACGATGCCGGCCTCCTTGACAATGTCGCGGATCTCCTGCTTGGAAAGCGCAGATGGATCCCGATCGGCGCCGATACCTTCTGCCATCGTGTATTCCCCATCGTTTTCCACGATAATGGAATTCACCATCGCGCCGCTCGCCACCCGTCTCGGTTCGATCGCTTTTACCTTGCCCGATACCGAACAGATGACAGGCGAAGAGACAAATCCGCCGGCTTCCGCGATCTTCTGACCGGCCAGAACGGTGTCACCCTTTTTCACCAGCGGAACTGCCGGTGCGCCGATGTGCTGAGACATGGGAAATACCAGGTCCCCCTTCGGCAACAGGGTTTGTACTGGCTTGCTCTCTGACAATTCTTTCCCTTCATAGGGATGGACGCCGCCTTTAAATGTAGCCAATCCCATTTGCCTTTACCCTCTTTCTATACATTTCTTTGGCAGAACGCAAAAAACAGCCCTGATCCTGCCATCCTATCCAGTATAGCATAATTCGGCAATATACACAATTGTTAATTAATTATCGTTTTGTTTTTTCTTGGAAACATAATCAGCCTGCACCAAAATTTTTCATGAAGCGTCATCTTTTTCATCAAAAATAGTACAGAAAAGCCGACAATATGCGCTTGTCATGTCGTCGGCTTCTCCTCGTTTCACATCGGACGCTTACTCACTTAAAAATCCGTCCGCGTTTTTTATGTTTTTCTCCGCTCTCCTGCGTCTCGCCCTTCATCGCCGTATCGAAATCCCGAAGCGCTTCCTTCTGCGCCTCGGTCAAACGCTCCGGCACCTGAACCACAAGCGTGACATAGTGATCGCCGCGAACATTGCGCGCCCGCAGAGACGGTACGCCCTTGCCCTTCAGACGAACCCTGGTATCTGTCTGGGTTCCCGGCTTTACCTCATATTCCACATCGCCGTCCACGGTGCGGATGCGGATCGGACCGCCCAACGCCGCCGTCACAAAGGAGATCGGCGCCGTCGAGTAAATATTCGTCTCTTGCCGTTTGAAAACCGGGTGCTGAGAGACCACGACCTCCACCAGAAGGTCGCCGCGCTCGCCGCCGTTTGTGCCCGGTTCGCCGCCACCCGCGCAGCGGACGCTCATGCCGTTATCCACGCCGGCCGGGATCGAAACCTTAAAGGTTTTGCGCCTCGTCACATAACCGGTGCCATAACAGCCGGAGCATTTTTCACGGATCACCTTTCCCTTGCCCTGGCAGTCCGGACATGCCGTCACACTCTGCATCTGTCCGAACAGAGACTGCTGGACATATGTGATCTTTCCCTTACCCTTACATCTCGGGCAGGTCTCCGGAGATGTGCCCGGCTTCGCGCCGGTGCCGTGACAGGTCGCGCATTCTTCCTTAAAGTTGACCGTGACCTCCTTCTCGCAGCCAAACACAGCCTCCTCAAAGGTCACGCGAACCGAAGAACGGACATTCGCGCCGCGCTGCGGACCGTTATACTGGCTGCTCCTGCTTCTGCCTCCGCCAAAAAAATCGCCGAATATATCGCCGAATATGTCGCCCATATCGGCGCTGTTGAAATCAAAGCCTCCGAAACCGCCGCCTCCTGCTCCGCCGTCAAACGCCGCATGCCCAAACTGATCATACTGACGTCTCTTATCCGGATCGCTCAAGACGCTATAAGCCTCGGACGCTTCCTTGAACTTGCGCTCCGCTTCCGCATCGCCCGGATTCGCATCCGGATGATACTTCTTCGCCAGAACGCGGTATGCCTTCTTCAGGGCGGCGTCATCCGCGTCCTTCGAAACGCCTAAGACCTCATAATAATCTCTCTTGCTTTCTGCCATAACCTTGTTCCAGCCCTTCTGTCTGTATTGCTGGCACGTCAGACGCCCCCGGCGCCCCGTGCCTCTGAATCCTCTCTATGCGGCTTTCGCGCATGACAGCTCAGGACCACGAAATTCGCAGCCCTGAGCCTTTTTTCGATCGGTTTTATACTTCCTTAAAATCTCCGTCAATCACATCGTCGTCATGAGAAGCGCCCGAGGTGCTTCCGCCGGCATTACCGCCGGTAAAGCCGCTCATATCCGGGCCTGCGCCCTGCGCGCCCTGTGCCTGCTGCGCCTGCTCATATACCTTCGCAAACAGCGCCTGCGCACTCTTCATCAGCTTCTCGCGGCCCGCCTTGATGTCCTCCACCTGCGCGTCCGTCATCTGATCGATCGGAGCCCGGTTGATCGCTTCCTTCAGGGAAGAGAGATCCGCCTCCACAGCTGCCTTGTCAGAGGCGTCAATCTTATCGCCTACCTCCTCCAGCGCCTTCTCAGTCTGGAATACCATCGAATCCGCGTCGTTTCTCGCGTCGATCGCTTCCTTCTTCTTCTTATCCTGCGCCTCGAACTCAGCCGCCTCCCGGACTGCCTTGTCGATGTCTGCCTCAGACATATTCGAGCCGGAGGTAATCGTGATGTGCTGCTCCTTGCCGGTTCCCAGATCCTTCGCGGATACATTGACAATGCCGTTGGCGTCGATATCAAAGGTTACCTCGATCTGCGGCACGCCTCTTCTTGCCGGCGGGATTCCATCCAGACGGAACTGGCCGAGCGTCTTGTTGTCGCGGGCGAATTCACGCTCGCCCTGTACCACGTGAATATCCACGGCGGTCTGATTGTCCGCGGCGGTCGAGAAGATCTGACTCTTCTTCGTCGGGATCGTGGTGTTTCTCTCGATCAGACGGGTTGCAATTCCGCCCATCGTCTCGATGGAAAGGGACAGCGGAGTCACATCCAGAAGGAGGATATCCCCGGCGCCGGCGTCTCCTGCCAGCTTGCCGCCCTGGATCGCCGCGCCGATGGCCACGCACTCATCCGGGTTCAGCGTCTTGCTCGGCTCCTTGCCGGTCATCTGCTTTACCTTCTCCTGCGCGGACAGCATACGGGTCGAACCGCCTACCAGAAGGACCTTGCTCAACTCGCTCGTCGTCACTCCGCCATCCTTCAGCGCGTTCTGCACCGGAACCGCGGTGCGCTCCGTCAGGTCACGGGTCAGCTCGTCGAACTTCGCCCGGGTCAGATTCATATCCAGATGCTTCGGGCCGTCCTGCGTCGCGGTAATAAACGGAAGGTTGATGTTCGTCGTCGTCGCAGTGGACAGCTCCTTCTTCGCCTTCTCAGACGCTTCCTTCAGGCGCTGCATCGCCATCTTATCCGAAGAAAGATCCACGCCCTCTGCCTTCTTAAACTCGCTCACCAGCCACTCGCTGATGCGGTTGTCATAGTCATCGCCACCCAGATGCGTATCGCCGTTTGTCGAGAGCACCTCGATCACGCCGTCGCCGATCTCAATCAGGGAGACATCGAAGGTGCCGCCGCCCAGATCATAGACCATGATCTTCTGCTCTTTTTCATTGTCCAGGCCATAGGCCAGGGCAGCCGCCGTCGGCTCGTTGATGATACGCTTCACATCAAGACCCGCGATCTTGCCTGCGTCCTTCGTCGCCTGACGCTGCGCGTCATTGAAATAAGCCGGAACCGTGATGACCGCTTCGGTCACCTTCTCACCCAGATAGGCCTCCGCGTCTGCCTTCAGCTTCTGCAGAATCATCGCGGAAATCTCCTGCGGCGTATAGCTCTTGCCGTCAATGGTTACCTTATAATCCGTGCCCATATGTCTCTTGATCGATGCGATCGTCCGCTCCGCGTTCGTCACCGCCTGGCGCTTTGCCGGCTCGCCGACCAGACGCTCGCCGGTCTTTGAAAACGCAACAATCGACGGCGTGGTGCGGGAGCCCTCCTGGTTCGGGATCACGACCGGCTTGCCGCCTTCCATCACAGCCACACAGCTGTTCGTCGTACCAAGGTCAATACCGATAATCTTGCTCATAGTGTTTTCCTCCTCATCATCAAAAACAATTCTGCTCTATCGTCAGTCTTTCCGGACAGGCAACTCCTCTTGTCGGCGTCCCCTGCCATCCGGAACGGTCAAAAATCAGTTCGCCACCTGCACCATGCTGTGTCTCACGACAGTCCCACGGTATCGGTAGCCCTTCTGAAGCTCCTGGGAAATCTCATTCTCCCCGTACTGCTCATCGTCGATATGCATCACAGCGTTGTGCAGGTTCGGGTCAAAGGTCTGTCCCACAGCCTCAATCGTCTCCACGCCGGCATCCTCCAGCGTCTTGACAAACTGCCTGTAAATCTTTTCAATGCCTTCGGCAAAGGATGAACCCTTCTCGTCCTCCGGCACGGCAGCCAGCCCACGCTCGAAATTATCCAGCACCGGGAGAATCTTCTCAATCATATCCCGGGCGCCAATCTCATACATGGCTGACTTCTCCTTCTCCGTCCGCTTGCGGAAATTGTCAAATTCGGCCATCTGACGTCGCAGCCGGTCCTGAAGCTCCTCAATCTGCGTGTCCTTCGGATCCTTCTTCTTTCCTTTCGGCGTCTCCTCCGGCTTCGCTTCGGCTTCATCCTCGTCCGACGTGTTCGCCCCGGGAGCGTCCGCCGTCTCAGCGCTCTGTTCCGGCGTCTCCGTCTCCGGCTCGCACGGAGAAGTCATCTTCTCGTCTTTCTTCTCTTCGCTCATATTCTATCACCTTTCTGTCTCATCCTTAAAGGTGGCGTCAATCTGTTTCATCAGGTTTCTGAGAGTACCAAGCACCTTCTCATAATCCATCCGCTTCGGACCGATGATGCCGATCGTCCCCCGGATGCCTTCCCCGAAATCGTAATTGGCCGTCACGACGCTGCAGTCCTTCATCGACTGCACCGGTGTTTCGTTACCGATGTAGACCTGAATATCGTCCTTACTCTCAGACTCGTTGATGTCGTCAATCAGCTCCATCAGCTTATCCTTCTGCTCGAGCGTACTGATCAGCTGACTCGCCTTCTCTCCGTCGGAGAGCTCCGGATACTTGAAGATATTCGTCGCACCGCTCGTATAGATTCGCGTGTCGTCGTCCGTGCGGATCGCCTCCGCCACCTCGTTGAGCACCAGGTCAATCAGCAGGCTGAAACGGCCTGCCTGCTCCTTCAGGCGGCTGATCACATCAAGGTTGATCTCCTCGATCGTCAGTCCGTTTAACGAGCTGTTCAGCAAAATATTCAGATTCAGAAGATCTTCGCTGGAAATCTCCTCCTGGATGTCAACCACGGTGTTCTTAATCAGGTTACCCTCCACGACGACAACCACCAGCAGCTTGCCGGGAGCCATCTGAGACAGCTGGATAAACTTAAGCTTGTTCAGGTGGTACTGCGGACCGCTGATCATGGCCGCGTAGTTCGTATTCGTCGCCAGCATCTGCGCCAGCTTCTTGAGCACCAGCTCCACCCGGTCCACCCGCTGGATCATCACCTCGCGGATCTCTGTGACCTCCTGATCCTTCTCCTGCATGATCTGATCGACATAAAAACGGTACCCCTTATCCGAGGGGATCCTGCCTGCGGAGGTATGCGGCTGTATGATATACCCCATCTCCTCCAGGTCAGACATCTCATTGCGAATCGTAGCGGAACTGAGCTTCAGGTCCGTATACCGGGAGATCGTCCTGGAACCGACCGGCTCGCCCGTCTCAAGATAGGTCTTGATGATCGCTTTCAGAATCTTAATCTTCCTGTCATCCAGTTCCATGCGGCGTCCTCCTCTTCGTTCTTGTTAGCACTCGATGATAAGGAGTGCTAACATCTAGTGATTAATATACTTTACTTGCGTGCTTTTGTCAAGAGGGTTTTTCCTTTTTTTCGGATTATATTTATCGCGATTATATTTATCGCTGTATATGCCGTCACAGATTGTATTTATTTCCGTACATCCTTGACTTTGGCGGGCAAATGAGTATAATAAGGCTTTGTTAATCATATATTACAAAAATGTTACATATATTTATTTTGTGTGAATCAGATTTTTAATTTTTGTTTCGCGTCGGATGTCACGCTTTTAAGG
>JAJQCO010000056.1 GCA_021202655.1 Clostridiales bacterium
CGCGGAAGTACATAGTCGATGCCCGCACTGTGGAAGTTTGTCAAAAGATTCGGTGGATGAAACGATAGAGACTCAGGGGCGTCATGCGCTGCGTGTAACATCAATCATGCAGAATTTTGAACAGCTTGGATTAAAAAAATATAAATTAACCCACTATGAGATGAAAACGGTTTTTGAGTTGGAACTTGCAGGTGAGCAGACAAATTATGAATTTGTTATTATCCTGGGGGAAGACGGTGGAGTCGAAATACAGGTTGTCAACTATATAAAGGTCAAATCGGAAAATAGATTGCAGATTCTTGAGGCAGTCAATCAATGCAATGCAGAGATTCGCTTTGCGACATTTGCTTTACAGAATGAGAATATGAATATCATGGTAAAGGCGGATGTTCCCAGCAGGATTTCTGTTGAGTCGACAGGTGTTGCTACCGTGGAAATGTTAGTGCGGCTTTGTAAGATTATGGAAGATAAGTATCCTGTTTTTATGAAAATTTTATAGTTATAAAAACGTATAGATTTCTGTAAGCAGGACGGAGCTGTATGATTATTCTTTGGAACGCGATCATCCGGAGGTTCATGAACCGGTCTTGAAAATATGAAGTTGAGGCTTGAGAAAGGGAAGGCATTTTATGATGGACCGGATGTGTCAGCGGTGGGGATTGGTACAGTCGGATTAAACAATGCTTTAACGATAATTCCCGGATAGAGCAGCGTATATGTCAAATGGGAAAATGGAGATGGACATATAGTTGTGGAAGTGGATCTTTACTCTGTGTAAATGGTGGGGCAGAATAAGGCGTGATTTTAATGAGTGAAAGAGAATTCTGCAAATATGAGGGTGTTGAAAACATCATTGATAGGAAACGAGGAAAAGGACATGCAGGAAATTACGAAAATTGTCATTACCGGAGGCCCCTGTGCGGGGAAGACCACAGCGATGAGCTGGCTGCAGAATGAGTTTACTGAAAAAGGCTATGCGGTACTTTTTGTGCCGGAAACAGCTACGGAGCTGATCGGTGGGGGCGTCGCCCCGTGGACATGCGGGAGCAATGCGGACTATCAGAAATGCCAGATTCAGTTGCAGATGGAGAAAGAGCGAATCTTTTATGAGGCCGCCCGTACAATGGCAAGGGAAAAGGTGTTGATTGTCTGCGACCGCGGCGTGATGGATAATAAAGCGTACATGACTGACCTGGAGTTTACCGGGATACTCAATAGTCTTGGCCGGAATGAGGTGGAATTACGGGACAATTATGATGCCGTGTTTCATCTGGTGACGGCGGCAAAGGGCGCGGAATCATTTTATACCACTGCGAACAACGCTGCCCGCACGGAGACGCCGGAGCAGGCCGCGGCCATGGACGATAAACTGATTGCGGCCTGGACAGGCCATCCGCACTTGCGGGTCATTGATAACGCGACGGATTTTGAAGATAAAATGAAGCGACTTCTGGCTGAAATTTCTTCCTTTTTGGGGGAGCCGGAACCGTTGGAAATTGAGCGCAAGTATCTGATTGAATATCCGGATATCGCGTGGCTGGAAAATCAGCCGACCTGTCGCCGTATTGAGATCATTCAGACCTATCTGAAATCGGAGGATGGTAGTGAGGTGCGGGTGCGGCAGCGCGGTATGGATGGGAATTATGTGTATTACAGAACCACGAAGCGCAGAATTTCCGGACTGAAACGGGTTGAGGTAGAGCGTCGTCTTTCCAGGGACGAGTACCTTACCGCACTGATGGACGCGGATACCAGTCGACACCAGATTCGAAAGACGCGCTACTGTCTGACCTGGCAGAGCCAGTATTTTGAGATTGATGTGTATCCGTTCTGGCAGGACAGGGCGATTGTGGAGCTGGAGCTTGGCGATGAGAATGCGGAAATCCATTTTCCAAAACAGCTGAGGGTAATACGGGAGGTGACAGAGGAAGAGGCCTACAAAAATGCATCGTTGGCTATGAATGCGCAATGAAGTAAAAAAATGCATCCGTTGAATAGCGGTATCGACAGGCGGTGACTAGTTGATCGTTGTTTGACTTGCGTAAGGAATAGCGCAAATGTTATAATGATAGAAATTGAGGGAGGAGGATGCAGCTCCATGGGAATCTATTTAAATCCGGGATATACAGGTTTTGAGGAGATCAGAAGAGATACTTATGTCGATAAAACAGGGCTGATTGCCTATATGAATAGTCTGATTGGCAAGCCCAAGCCATTGGTCAGCTTTAGCAGACCGAGGCGATTTGGGAAATCCTTTGATGCGAATATGATTTGTGCGTATTATGACAGAGGCTGTGATTCGAGATTTTTGTTCGAAGATCTGAAAATTTCGCAGGATGACAGCTTTGAGCAGCATCTGAATAAATATAATGTGATTTCTTTTGACGCGACAGGTTTTATCGCAGCGGCAAAAGATAATAAAAACAGCATCCCTGATGAAATACAAAAATCTATTTTGAAGGAATTACGGGAAACATTTCCGGATTGCCTGAATGACGAAGAAAAGAATCTTGGGAGGGCGTTATATTCTGTGGTTGCCAATGGACACGATAAATTTGTGTTTGTAATTGACGAATGGGACGCGCTGTTCAGAGAATTTAAGTATGATGAGCAACAACAGAAAGATTATATCCTGCTCCTGAGGAGTATATTTAAAAATAAAGATCTGACGTCCAGAACGATTGCCGCTGCCTATATGACGGGTATTCTTCCGATAAAAAAATATGGTACAGAGTCCGCGTTGTCGGATTTTAAGGAATATACCATGACAAAACCAGGCAGGCTTGCAGAATATGTCGGTTTCACGGAAAATGAGGTGAGAAGTCTGTGTAATGATAATCAGGTAAATTTTGAAGACCTTCGTACATGGTATGACGGATATTCATTTAGCCGGATCAAACATGTATACAGTCCGAACTCGGTGATGAATGCATTGCAGGAAGGGGAAATTCAGAATTACTGGACACAGACGGAAACCTTTGAAAGTCTGAAAGAATATATTGGTATGGATTATGATGGACTGAAAAGTGCTATTGTTGAAATGCTTGGAGGTGGTCGTGTCAGTATAAAAATCAGCACATTCCAGAATGATTTTACTTCTTTTCATAATAAAAATGACGTCCTTACGTTGCTTGTGCATCTCGGATATTTGAGCTATGATTCGACGAAGAGAGAGGCGTACATTCCGAACCTGGAAGTGGCGGAAGCTTTTGAGGATGCGGTCAGTGGAAAGGAGTGGGCGGATGCCTCTGTCGCCCTGATTTCCGAGCTAAAACCTGTCGAAAAGTCAATATCGACGTAGTTTTGGATAAGAAGATGTCTTACCATACCGGGTTGCCTCCTGTATAATGTGGGTGTCGGTTGGGAAACCGATGAAACCAGAAAAACATGGAAATCAATAAAGGAGGAACTTATCATGACTAAGAACATAAATACTTTTTGGAAGGAATTCAGCAGCAATGTAGGCCCGATCCTTGTAGCGTGCGCGGTGTTCGCGGTGGTGTACACGATTCCGTATCTTACTTATTTCCTGAGAGCCTGAGAATAAAGACATGGAAACAGGAAAGCGGAAGATAGGGTTTAAGGAACAGGCAGAAGTCAGAAAAAAAGAAAAAAGGCGTATCTGGAACGGATCGAAGATCGAACGTGCCGGGTACGCCTCCTTTTTTTGCTTAATTTGATCGCCTAAATGGGTTCCATGTGTTATAATGAATGATGGGAAAGCCGGGGCGCGGACGGCGGTTCGTGCTCTGGCTTTTTTAGAGAATGTGACGGGAAAGGACAGGTGAAGTGGCATGCGGATGGAGCAGATGTCCCTGTTTGATGACAGGGAGGTGTATCAGCCGCTGGCGAGCCGGCTGAGGCCGGAGACCCTGGATGACTTTGTGGGGCAGAGGCAGCTGGTCGGAGAGGGAAAGATTCTGCGTCAGCTGATCGACCAGGACCGGGTCCCTTCCATGATTTTCTGGGGGCCGCCCGGCGTGGGCAAGACGACGCTTGCGGGGATCATCGCCCGGCGGACGCATGCGGAATTCATTAATTTCAGCGCTGTGACAAGCGGAATCAAGGAGATCAAGGAGGTCATGGCTCAGGCGGAGAGCAGCCGCCGGTCGGGCCTTCGGACCGTGGTTTTTGTGGATGAGATTCATCGTTTTAATAAGGCGCAGCAGGACGCGTTCCTCCCCTATGTGGAAAAGGGGAGCATTATCCTGATCGGCGCGACGACGGAGAATCCGTCGTTTGAGATCAACGCCGCGCTTCTCTCGCGCTGCCGTGTTTTTGTGCTGCAGTCGCTTACAGCGGAGGATCTGACCACGCTCCTCTGGCGGGCGTTAAAAAGTCGCGAGGGCTTTGGGTATCTGAATATTGAAATCAGTGACGATATGGTTCGGACGATCGCCGAATTTGCCAACGGGGATGCGCGCACGGCGCTGAATGTCCTGGAGATGGCGGTCACGAACGCGGAGATTCATCCGGATCGGACGGTGGTGACGGAGGAGACGCTGCGTCAGTGTGTCGGGAAGCGCAGTCTTCTCTATGACAAGAAGGGCGAGGAGCATTATAATCTGATCTCTGCGCTGCACAAATCCATGCGCAACAGCGATCCGGATGCGGCGGTCTACTGGCTGGCGAGGATGCTGGAGGCGGGGGAGGATCCGCTTTACGTGGCGCGAAGGATGGTGCGCTTTGCCAGCGAGGATATCGGCATGGCGGACAGCCAGGCGCTGCCTCTCGCGGTTGCCGCCTACCAGGCGTGTCATTTTCTGGGCATGCCGGAGTGCAACGTCCACCTGACTCATGCGGCGATTTATCTGTCCATGGCGCCGAAGAGCAATTCGGCGGAGGTGGCTTACGACGCGGCGAAGCAGGATGCGCAGGAGATGCTGGCGGAGCCGGTGCCGCTCCAGATCCGCAACGCGCCGACGCAGCTGATGAAGGATCTTCACTATGGGGAGAATTATATTTATGCCCATGACACGGAGGAGAAGATGGCCCGTATGCAGTGTCTGCCGGACGCGGTGAAGGATCGGGAATATTATCGCCCGGGGACACAGGGGGCGGAAGCCGCGGTGAAGAAAAGGCTGGAAGAGATTAAGGCGTGGAAGAGAGGCGGGCAGTAGCCGCGGCCCTGACCGGAAGAATTTTTGACGCAGGAGGATAAGCGATGTTTTTTATCATGGGAATCAGTCAGGGGAGAAAAAAGCTGGATTTTGATCAGACGATCCTCTGCGGCCACTGCGGCCGCTATGGTCATCTGGAGGTATATGTGATCTATTCATATTTGAGCCTGTTTTTTATTCCGATTTTCAAGTGGGGAAAGCGCTATTATGTGAGGGCGGCCTGCTGTGATACGACGGTGGAGATTGAGAAGGATCTCGGGCGGCAGATCGAGAGGGGCGAGGTGACATCGCTCCCGTCGGATATCATTCCGCAGACGTATCGCTATGGCGCGCCGCGGCAGCTGCGCTGCCCGTCCTGCGGATATGAAACCGTGGATGATTTCCAGTTCTGTCCGAAGTGCGGGCAGAGACTGTAGGGTTGCCATGGTCAGGCACTTTTGACCCTGTTATCATAAGGATAACAAATATAAAAATATGCGAAACGAGGAGCGGATCATGGAGAGACGAGAGTGCGGTATGCTGCTTCCGGTGGCAAGTCTGCCGTCAAAATATGGGATCGGGGCGTTTTCAAGGGAAGCGTATACCTTTGTGGACTGGCTGGCGCAGGCGGGTCAGCAATACTGGCAGATTCTGCCGCTTGGGCCGACCGGCTATGGGGATTCGCCCTATCAGTCGTTTGGCGCATTTGCGGGGAATCCGTATTTTATTGATCCGGAGCAGCTGGTGGAGGAAGGGCTTCTGATGGAGAAGGAATGTCGGGCCGTAGATTTTGGCGACAACCCGTCGGACGTTGATTATGAGAAGATATACCGGGGGCGTTTTCCGCTTCTGCGCAAGGCGTATGAGCGCTGGAAGAAGGCGAAGGCGGCGACCGGTCAGGATGTGAAGCTGGCGGGAAAGCTCCTTGGCCGTGTGCTGCCGGAGGAGACGAAGGAGTACTGCTTTTATATGGCGGTCAAGGATTCCTTTGGCGGGAAGAGCTGGACCGAGTGGGATCTGGATATCCGCATCCGGGATGAAAAGGCGGTGAAGCGTTACCGCAAAGAATTGAAGGATGACATCCTGTTCTATGAGTTTTTGCAGCTCCAGTTCCGGAAGCAGTGGCAGAAGCTGAAAGCATACGCGAACCGCCGGGGCGTCCGAATCATCGGTGATATTCCGATCTATGTGGCGCTTGACAGCGCGGACAGCTGGGCGCATCCGGAGCTGTTCCAGTTTGACGAGGAGGGTCGCCCGGAGGCGGTGGCCGGCTGTCCGCCGGATGCTTTTGCGGTGACCGGGCAGCTGTGGGGAAATCCGCTCTATCGTTGGGATTATCACAGGAAGACCGGATATGCCTGGTGGATGGAGCGGATGGAGTACAGCTTTGGCCTGTATGACGTTGTGCGTGTGGATCATTTCCGCGGATTTGACGCCTATTACTCTATCCCGGCGGCGGATGAGACGGCGGAGTTTGGCCACTGGGAAAAGGGGCCGGGCTATGAGCTCTTCCAGGCGTTTCAGGAGAGGTTTGGCGAGATGAATCTCATTGCCGAGGATCTGGGCTTCCTCACGCCCTCGGTACATGAGCTGCTTCGCCGGACGGGATTTCCGGGGATGAAGGTACTGGAATTTGCGTTTGATGAGACGGGGGAAAGCGACTATCTGCCGCATCGGTATCCCTCGGCAAATTGTGTGGTGTATACCGGCACGCATGACAATATGACGCTGCAGGGCTGGTATGAGGAGCTGGATGAGAAGGCGCGGGCATTTGCCGTGGATTATCTGGGAAATGAGAATACGCCGCCTGAGCAGATTCACTGGGATTATATCCGTCTGGCGCTTGCGAGCATGGCGCGCCTGGCGGTGATTCCGGTGCAGGATTATCTGGGGCTGGGCAATGAGGCGAGGATCAATGAGCCGTCGACGCTGGGGAAAAACTGGCGGTGGCGGATGGATGAGGATGATCTGACAGAGGAGCTGGCTGAGAAATGTCGGCATCTGGCGGAGCTTTACGGGCGCTGCGAGAGACCGAAGAAGGAGACTGAGCCCGATGACGAGGATGAGCCTGATCTGGTTTTGCGGGAGAAAAAGCCGCGCCGCAAGACCGGGCGGGCCGGGAGATGGAGCCGGGGATAAGGCGGCAGACAGAAACCTGCCCGGCGTCTCCGAAGAGACGCCGGGCAAAAATAGGAAAGGTTGATATGGCCTTTGGTCAGATCAGTCCGGCCGCCGCAGGCAGCGCCAGACTGAACGCCGGAACATAGGTAATCAGCATCAGTCCGATCAGGATCGCGATGTAATACCATATCATGTATGGCAACACCTTCGACAGCGACGCGCGTCCGACCTTGATGGCAACAAACAGGGTGTTGCCGACCGGCGGGGTGATATTGCCGATGCACAGGTTGTAAACCAGGATCAGTCCGAACTGCACCGGGTTCATGCCGAAGGTCTTGACGATCGGCAGAAAGAGCGGGGTGAAGATCAGGATTGCCGGAGTGACATCCATGAAGGTTCCGGAGATCAGCAGGATCACATTCATGATCAGCAGGATAATGTACTGGTTATTTGTGATTCCGAGCAGGGCGTCAGAGATGGCCTGCGGAATCTGGGTAAACGCCATGACCCATCCGAGGATGTTGGAGACGCCGATCAGGAAGACAACCATGCCGCTCATCTTCGCGCTTTCTACTACGATCCTCCAGAAGGATTTTACACTGATGTTCCGATAAAGGATGCCCAGGATCAGCGCATAGACCACGGCGATGGCGGAGCCCTCGGTCGCGGTGAAGACGCCGCCGATGATGCCGCCGATGACGACGATGATCAGGGACAGAGCCGGGATTGCGCGGAGCGTGCAGACGCCCAGGTTCTTCCAGTCATATTTGCCGGGGGTGCCCTTGTAGCCGTTCTTCTTGGCGATGACCACGGCCACGATCATGCAGGCGAGCGCCCAGACAAGACCAGGGACATAACCGGCCATGAACAGGGCTGCCACGGAGGTGCCGCCCGCCGCCAGCGAGTAGGTGATCAGTGCGTTAGACGGAGGAATCAGCAGTCCCGACGGAGCAGAAGCGCCGTTCGTCGCCGCGCACAGGTCGGGATCGTAGCCCTGCTCGATCTCTCCTTCCCGGACCATGCTGCCGACTGCTGCCGCAGCTGCAGAGGCGGAACCGGAGATGGCGCCGAATAAGGCGTTCGCGCCGACGTTGGTGACCAGAAGAGCGCCGGGAAGCTTTCCCAGGATCGCCATGACGAAGTCGACCAGACGCTTGGCGATACCGCCCTGGTTCATCAGATTGCCTGCCAGGATGAAGAACGGGATCGCGGTCAGGCTGAATTTGCTCATGCCGACAAAGATACGCTGCGCGCCGGTGACGACAGAGACATCCAGGGGTACGGTCTGCAGGATGGTAACCAGAGACGCGATACCGATGGAATAAGAAATCGGGACGCCGATGACCAGAAGGACGGCCATTACGCCGATAATCATAATTAATGATTGAATTGCCATAATTTAAGCCTCCTTATCTGTATCTGTGGATGACGGCAGCCCGTTCTGGGCGATGTCGATGATGTTCAGGATCGTGTAGAGCATGATCAGGATGCCTCCGATGGGCATTGCCACATAGAAGACGCCGACCTGGACGCCCAGCGCGGAGGTCATCTGCCCCATGGCGAGGCTGGTGATCTTCAGACCGCCGTATAAGAGGACGATCAGGGAGAAGGCAAAAGCGATCAGCTCGCCGAAGATGGCCAGCGCTTTCTGCGCTCCGGCGCCCATCATATCGACAACGACCGGGATATTCATATGGCCGCGCTCGCCGGTGACCAGCGCCGCGCCGAAAAGGCTTGCCCATCCAAAGAGGTAAGCGACCAGCTCTTCAGACCAGGATGACGGATTGCCCAGGATATAGCGGGTGAACACCTGCCAGCAGGTCAGGATGACCATGGCGAGGAGGCTGACTCCGGCCAGGATATCCAGTAACTGAGTCAATACTTTTCTCAATGCTTTCATGTCCGAGACACCTCCTTAAGATTCTGACGACGGATACAGCTCGTTGTAAGCCTGGATCGCGTCGTAGATCGGCTGCAGCTCCGGATATTTCTGGAGCATTTCCTCGTGCATCGGGGCGACTGCCTCCTGGAATGGTTTCGTATCCGGATAGAGGAAATTGACACCCTGCTCGTTCAGGGCGCGGTTCTTGGCGTTTTCTACTGCCGCGACCCACTCCTCTCGCTGTACCTGGTTTACGAGCTCGAAGCCCTCTTCGAAGACCGCGCGGTCTTCGGCGCTTAATCCGTCCAGGAACGCGACGTTGCCGATCAGGATATCTGGAATCATCTGGTGCATGTCATAGGAGTAATATTTGCAGACGTCTCCGTGGCCGTTGTCGGTCAGAGCCATCTCGTTATTCTCCGCGCCGTCTATGATTTTGGACTGAAGGGCGGTATATACCTCGCCGAATCCCATCGGGGTGGCGGAGCCGCCGAGCAGGCTCATCATCTGCACATTGGTCGGAGACTGCTGGACACGAATCTTTAAGCCCTTTAAATCCGCCGGGGAATTGATCGGCGTGTTGACGGTATAGAAGTTACGGGTGCCCGCGTCCAGCCATGTGACGGCCTCGAATCCGGCCTGTTTCGTGGATTCAAAGATCGGTCCCGTGACGCTCTCATCGTCCATGGAAACGTGATACGCTTCACTGGAGGCAAAGAGGTACGGCAGGTTGAACAGGGTGTAGTTGTCACTGAAGGTTTCCAACAGAGAGTTGGAGGCGACGCAGAAGTTGATCGCGCCGGTCTGGGTCAGCTGAACCATTTCGTTCTGGGAGCCCAGAAGCTCACTCGGGAACACCTGCACATCATACTTGTCGCCCAGATTGCTCTCAATATACTCCTCAAAGGCAAGCAGAGCGATGTGAGTCGGATGATTGGTGGACTGGTTGTGCCCGATGCGGATGATCTGTCTTCCGTCCGTGCCGGACGCGCAGCCGGTGAGCGCGAAGACAGCCATCGCCGCGGTCAGCGTGAGTGCCGCTGTGCGAATGTGTTTTTTCATCATGCATTTCCCTTTCCCATACATCATGGAGCTGTTCGGATCCCTG
>JAJQCO010000238.1:0-4135 GCA_021202655.1 Clostridiales bacterium
TCCAGCGTTTGTCTTGTTTATTATGCTACTCTGGGGCTTTGCTTATTGAGATTGGCGCAATCATGCCGTTTGGCTCCGCCGGGCTACCGATATAAGGAAAGCTTACGCCTGAATAATCTGGCGCAAATGCGCCTGTCTTTTCATTCTATATATAAATATCTTCTCTTACATCACTGCTATTTACAGGGAACCTGCCATTGGCAGGTTGACTGCATACAGAGTAGGCAGGGGTACTACGCGCAATGCGCGTTCGATGCACAAAATTATACAAAACGAACGGGATACATGGTTGGTGAGTTCCACTATCCTGTACGCAGAAAACCGCCCATTGTGCAGAAAGAGCGCCGATGGCGCAAAAATGCCGCATACAGAGTAATGCGGCAATGTGAGCCCCAATGGGGCGAACAAAATTAGCTCCGCCGAGCTACCTATGTTGGGATAGCTTACGCCTTTTTAATTAACGGGAAATAATCCCGTTCTTTTAAAAATATCTTTTTTATAAACCTAATACGAAAAGTTTGAAACCAGTACAGAATTACTATTTCTTTTTGTGTGCCAGGTAATACTGCACCATCTCATACCATTTCTCTGACTCGCTATCCCTGGTAACGATTGTTTGTGGTGTGGATAAGACCGGGACATCATCCCTGGTTTTTCGCAGGAACCTGGTATAAGCGTGATCCGGGAGCCCACAAATGTCCCTGAGGTACGTCTGTAAATAATTCGCAGAAGTTTCCACTTTATGCTCTCCCTGAATGGGAAAGTTTGCGTAAATGACGAAAGGCACTTTGTAATAAGAGAAGATGTCTTCCGTTTCCACAATCGGCGCCGTCACAGACGGCGAAGGCTGATGATCGCCAAAAAAGACAATCACAGTGTCATCTTCCTGTGTTGCAAAATACTCAACCAGTTCTTTTAGTGAATCATCCGTCAGCTTTTCAAGACTTAAATATGTTTCCAGCTCCTTATCATCTTCTCTTTCCACGTAAATATCGCCATCGTAATCAAAACTGCCTTTATAAACCGTGCCCTCTGCTTCCATCTGCTGTTTTATCTCTGCTTGGTCGGAATAAAACCCATGGTTTTGTATGGTAACCGCAAAACAGAAAAATGGAGTATCAGCATCCGTTTCTTCGTATTCGGAAATGATGCGTTGAAATAAAGTCCGGTCACTGATAAAGTCACGGATATAGTACGGTTCTGTAAAATCTTCCATCGTAATGAACTCATCAAAACCCATATACGCATATACGCGGTTCCGGTTATATCCTGTTGCCAGGTATGGATGCATGGCTATGGTACGGTATCCGAGGGTGCGAAGTGCAGCAGGCAACATATAAGAGGTATCGCTTTCGGAATTAATGATCTGTTCATAGGGATAAATCCCATCTGTAAAAAATGCCATGCTGTTTCCAGACAGGAATTCATATTCCGTGTTGGCTGTACCGCCTCCTACGCTGGAAACGTGGATATATCCTGATACCGTATTTGCGTCTTCTTTTGTTATGGCATGGAAAAATGGAATATAATCTTCATTGCATGGGATGTTCCCCAAAACTGCAGGGTCGGAAAAAGCTTCTCCCATAATCGCAATGATATTGGGATGCTTTCCAGAATCCTCTGATTCCTCTTCTTTAAACGAAGCAAGGAGCGTTTTTATTTCCTCCTCATCATACCCTTCAGGTACCGTATCCTGCATCTGGCCACACTGCATGATAAAATACAGGAAGGTTCCATTCCAGGATGCTCCGAGCGTATGATTAAAAGATGCGACATAAACCGGAAGCAGGCTGGTACAAATTGTAACACCAACAATACAAAGGAAAACCGCAAAGGAGCCAACTGCACATAGAATTCGCGCCCGAAGGTCTGGCTTTTTCCCTTTCCGGTATTCACTAACAATACCGATGATCAGAAGCAGTAAAAACACGACGGTGGCGGCCATATCCTTTGTCGGAGTCAGGTCATAATTCCTCATTACGCTCACCGCTGTCCTGACCGCTGAAAAATCCCAGGGTTTCAGTATCTGTCCACGAAACCGGATCAGATATTGGTTCAGCAGACTTACCAGACAGCAGAATACACAGACAACAATCAACCCCGCCCGGAGGGAAGTCGTTACTGCGAAAATAATCCCGCATAATGCCAGTAAGAGAAAAATATTACAAGTATCCAGTAATGGGTGAATCATCGTTCCAACACTAAAATCCTGCATTACCAGGAAAGCAGCTGTGCAAGTAAAAACAGCGATAAACATATTCCGGATAGGCAGGCGTTTGAAAGCGGACAATAAAATAGACATCAGACATTACTTCCTTTCAGAGAAATTTCTGATATCATTATGGAAAATCAGGAAAAGGCCGACGGAAATTGTCCGACGGCCTTCGATAATGCTGATGATTCTTATATGCCCTGCAGGAGTGACTGCATGCCAGGTCAGGATAGTTTCTCATCTTTCCCGTTCATCCCGGCTCGAACGGATCCTCTCTAACGACAGATCCGGAATGATGTCCCGGTACCTGCCCAACTGATATTGCAGGACGGAAAGTGCCCTTGATGGCGGTTCCTTTGAAAGAGCAACAGAAAGTCGGTCATAATCAATGGACAGACCAACACCGCAGACAGCAGCCTGTGCCTCGAAATTAGAGGAAAACGGCCTGGCATAGGCATGGATCAGATTTTCCTTTATTGTGTTTTCCGGGTCGAATACCTCCCACTCACTCATTAGCGACCGCCCGTTGTCGAATATTACACACGGCCGGCATACGTCCCATTCCGTATTCACGATGATACCCAGGTTGTTAAAATGCCGGTCTGTATTCAGCGTCAGCATATCAAGGGTCAGAATCTGTGAAAGATATTTTGAGCAGTCCACCCCTGTCTTGTCCAGGATGAAATCTTTAACAAAATCAACGCGATCCTGCACGCTGTTCATGGTCATAATACGCTCGGAAAGCTGCCCACCTTCATACATCTCATACAGGCGCTGGAAACTGATCATGGATTCTTCCGGTTTCAGGAAATGCCTGGAACGACAGCCGGACTTCCCACCAACCATGCATTTCTCATACCTGGCATAGTTCCGGACGTTCGAAAACTGTAAGACTTTGGAGACCAGGTACTCAGACAGCCCCTCATAGCCGAGCCTGTCCTGTTTGTACCAGTACCCGTTCTCATAGTATTTCGGCTGCATGCCGACCGCACTTCCCTGCGTATAGGAAAGAGCAACAGGACCCAGCCTGAACTTACCTGTCATAATACCATCTCCCCTCATGCCGATATTATAGCGCCGGATGGCGCGTGAGGCAACAATGTTGCCGACGAAAAACCCGCTGCCAATAGCAGCGGGCTGTATCATACATATTGTTTTCTTCCTCTGGCCGCATAAGCGGTTCTGTGTATCAGAACTTCTGTACTCTCATCGTTATTCTGCGGGCTTCCAGACCACATACTCCACATCCTGGCCATATTCCTTCGCAATGGCCGCACCGGCAATTCTGCCGCTGGTGACCGCCCATGCCTGGGTCAGTGCATTCGTATGTTCAGTCTGGTAATAGGAATTACCCCAGAAGCCGCTGGCATCCTGACCTACCGCATACAGTCCCTGGATGACAGTCTTCTCATTGGTCAGCGCCTGGCACTTGCCATTAACAGGGATACCACCAAGCGTGGAATCGATAGCCGGGATGATCCGGACACAGTAATAAGGGCCATTTGCTTCATCCAGGCTGTACAGCATCTCGCTGCGCTTGCCAAAATCCTTGTCCTCTCCGCTTTCCACATACCCAAGGTAAGTGTCAATGGTTTCATCATAGATATCCATATCCCAGATACCGACAGCCTCACCGAGCCCTTCGAGGGTATCGGACTGCCATGCCTGGCCGGCGTCAATGGCAGCTTCCAGCTCTGCACGGATTGTAGTGAAAGGCACACATGCACGACCGCGGTAATTGTTGCATTCTGCCCGGACTTCTTCACTGATCAGGCCCGCACCACCGTTTTCTTCCAGCAACGCCAGATCTGCATCAGTGAAGATCACATATGCCTCTCCCACCGTATTCAGAGCCGCTGCTCCTTTTGCCAGAGGATCTGATGCACCGAATTCTTCATTATAGAACCGGTTACCGTTGCGGTT
>JAJQCO010000238.1:4145-5254 GCA_021202655.1 Clostridiales bacterium
AAGCCGGTATAGTTAATATACTTCATATACCCGGCATAGAAGTCGCAGACATCATTGGAACAGAATTCTGCAAGGAATGGATCCAGATTCTGCGGAGTGCCTGCGCCAACTTCCTGGGCCATCAGCATCCCGTCGCCCTCATCAGTGGACATGCCATACAGGTAATAGGAATTATGGAAATACTCGTCCAGCAGTTCTCCGCTTCCTGCAAAACCTCCGGTGGCGAGTACAACCTGATTTGCGTGGACAACCACCTCTGTCCCGTCTGTCTTCCTGCCCTTTACTCCTGTAACAACGCCATTCTCATCCGCAATTAATTCATAAGCCGACGTCGACAAAAGAAGCGTTCCGCCTTCCGGAAGGAAATAATTATCATAGAGTACCTGATATTTCTCAGTACCCTTACCGGTATCTAGTCCGTTCTTGCCCTTCTGGCCAACCCCGGTAAATCCAACATGATCGGTCCCATCCCACATAGTCTGAAGCCAGTCGCAGGTTTCCCCGTTCCGATCCAGAAATGCCTTAACAACGGTAGAGTCCGCTGTCCAGTGGCTGTAATCCATCAACTCATCAAAAATCTCATCAGCGCCATTCAGCAGACTTTTATCATCCACAAGGGAATCCAGGTATGCGGAGCCGACGGAAAGCATACCGGTGGAACATACGCTCTCACCGCCGACCTTAGCTGTCTTTTCCATCACAACTACATTCAGGCCTGACTGCTGTAAGGTCAAAGCCGCCGCTGTACCGGCGCCGCCTGCGCCGACAACGACTACATCAGCCGTGTATTCTTCTGTTTCCGTACTTCTGGGAACAGAAGCCATAAAGCCGGACAAATCCGCACCAGCCTGTGTAAGTGCATCACTGGCTGCAGATAGGATGGCCTGACTGGTTAAAGTTGCTCCAGAAACCGTATCTACGTTAACACTCTGATATTCCACAATATCTGCCGGGATCTGTTCCATCGGCGTCTCGATGAAACCAGGTGTGTCATCGCAAGATTCTACAGACACCGAGAGGATCAATGTCTCATCAACGGTGACAGAAACTTTTGTCGGAGCAATTTCCGCTGGCGAACCAAACCTTGCTCCCTCAATGGTTACTTACTT
>JAJQCO010000238.1:5264-10171 GCA_021202655.1 Clostridiales bacterium
GTCCCGCTCTGTTCCAGAGCCGCCGCAGCTGCTTCCAAAATTGCATTACTCGTATAGGTTGCACCTGACACCCCGTCGACCTCAATACTTCCAGATGCAATCATTGATTCCGGCATTAGCTCCAGGGCACGTCCGCCGATACTCTCTGTTTCCGAATCACCTACAGCCGTCACACCAGTCAGCACTCCGTTTTCCAGGGTAAGCGTCACGACAACATCTCCGCCATACCCTTGTGCGGTTGCCTCGTAGCTTCCGGATATGCCCTGCGCCTCCGTCTCCTGTGTGCTTTCTGTCTGCGCCGCTTCTGTTGTCGCCGTACCGGAGCCCGAACTACCACAGGCTGTCATGGATACTGCCATTCCTGCTGCCAACAGTGCAAGCCAGAATCTTCCTTCCTTTCTTTTCATCAACTTTTTCCTCCTTTTCGTACTAACATCATAGGTTTCGATATCGAAACCTCATGTTTCGATTATAAGAGGTAAAGCTGCTTTGGATTCAAGAGAATATTCGTCTCATATATCTTCCACCGGAATCCAGTATTCGTAATATATTGCTTTCGGAGTTTCCCCAAGGCTGCATTTCCCTTCCCCAAGACGAAGCCGATCGCAACCTGTTGCATCTGCGCATGGGCGAAGTTTATGTTCTCTCAGATACCGAAAAACATGAGAAAATAATTCCGATCCTTTGATCCCGTCCCGATCCAGTACGGCCACGGTATGGACGCACCGGCATGGACGCAAGAATTCCACCGGGACGTCCAGGCATAGTCCTTCTGCTCCTGCGAACTCGACCGGAATGGCAAATCCGCTCCTGCGTTCCGCTTCTGCATGCTCATCAGCAAACTGCGCCTGATCAACTGCGGATGCACTCCATAAAAGATCCATATGCTGCATCCAGTTCCGAACTGCGTTTACAGTATCCGGTGATGAATCCAGATGCTGTCCTTTCTGGTTGATCAGAAGGAACATGGCCGGGCGTGAGGCAATCTCGCAGCAGCCATGTAATCGCTCAATCTGTTTCATTCCTTCCAGATTACGCCGGAGGATCTGTGCCCGCTGATACAGACCTGCCGCCTCATCCTCCGTTTCCTCCATCTGCTCACGGAAGATTTGCTCGACTTCAGATAACTCTTCACAGGCATAGAGACGTCGTATTTCGTCCGAAGAAAAACCAAGGGCATGATAGCGTCTTAAACTGCACAGCCATTTGATATCGCGTGCGCTGTATCTCCTGATCCCGGAATCTTTTTCCCTGGGTGCTGGAAGCAGCCCCTCTTTGTCATAAAAGCGAAGCGCCTGTGTGGTAATACCAAACTGTTTTGCAACTGTGCCAATCTTGTACTGCATACTGATCTTCTCCTCGTTCTGAAAAGTTAAAGCTACTTTAGCCTCAAACTAAGAATATTATAAGAAAACCACTGGTTAAATGCAATAAACTGTTTTGCAGCCACGGAAAAACCCGCTGCCAATGACAGCGGGCTATAAGCGTTCTTCCGTCAATTCTTAAGTTTGTCTTGGCTTTCATCCATGACCTCGACCACATAGCGTTCATCTTCCCATTCCAGTTCCCATGTACCGAAATAGTAATCCTCCGCATCAGAAAAGGTCAGCTCCGCTCCATTGTCATACAGGACAGCCTGTGTCCATGGCCGGTTGGCTTCGCCTTCCCGAAACTGCACGCCGCACATCTGGATGTCCATTTCTCGTCCATCATCAAACACAGCGGTATAGGATATTCGCTCATCCTCACCAAAGCATTCCGACTGGCCCTTCGGTTCCGTCTCCAGATATTTACGGATGGATAATGCGTTTTTCCTATCAATTACGATTGTTGCTGTATAAACTCTTTTGTTTCTGATTTCTCTCATCTGAATCCTCCTCGCTTATATATTTGCATACTCCAGAATATTTTCGACCCACTTCTGAGCGATCTCTCCGGTCATGCAGAATCCGTAGTATAGTTCTCTCCGTTCCGTTGTCTCAATAATCCGGTAGGATCTGGGCTTCTTCAAGATACACCAGCTATGCTGCCTCCACATCCCATCCTGGGAAAGGGCGTAGCCGGTGGCGATCCCAAATGTACCCGTATTCTGGTTCCGGTATTTGAGCCACTGGTAGCACGAATTCTCATGGCACCGGCTTGGCACGCCTTTTCTAAGCGTAATATGCTGATGCCCGATCCACACCTGCCCGTATTCCATTAAGGCATCGTAATCCTGGTCCCGGATCGGAAGACATGCTTCGCTTCCGCCGAACGCCAGAAGCCTGTCACGGAGCGTAAACATCTTCCTCATCTCAGGAGTAATATCATTCCTCCGATATCCAGTACTCCACCACATGCCTGTATCAATTCTTCTCTTCCATTCGCCGCCAATGGTATCGCAGCGGGACTGGTATCCGGTTCTGACAAGGTCATCCTTTGTCCGGATCGGCTTCGCGCCGGCTGCCATGGCATACATGATATTGTTCAGTTCTGTATTGTCTTGCATTGTTTTCCTCCATATGCAGCAAAGGCGGCAAATACCGCCGCCTCTGATTTAAAAATTCTAATGCCGAACCTTTTTTCGATTCCTGCGTAACTCTTCCAGTGGAAGCGTCTGCAGAGAATATGGCAGGCTGCATTCCGGATCATCCGGGAACCGGTTGTCCATATCCGGGATAATGACCCGAAGGGCATGTTCCGTACCTTCCCCTTCGTTGATGTCCGCAATGCGGATATCGCAGTCAGAGAATACGCCGGACACCTGGTCGCCCGGAGAAAAACATACTCCCTTACGAACCTGTGAACCCATGTAATTGAGTACGGAGCAGATATCCTCTGTCCCGATATCCAGAATGACGCGGAGTTCCGGGTGCCCGTACAGTCTGGTAAGTCCGTTTGTATGCGCATCGCATATATAATCGACAAACGGATATTCTACTTTCCCACAGCACTCGCACGGCTGCCCATTTGCGATATAGTGGATCATCCATTCCGGTTTAATACGCTTCATGATTTTCTCCTTTATAAAATGTAAATTCCCGTACAGGGATTCCTGCTTTTGTGAACCAGTCCGCCACAACGTGACGATGACAAAAAGCTTCAGGACGCTCATAGCACAGCAAAACAATGCCTTTATCCTGGCTATCTACCGCAATCTGCGGTTCCAGCCTCGCCAGATGTGCAATCTCCGTAATGACAGTGTTTAAATCCAACGGAGCAAGCACCTGATCATGAAAGCAGCGGACATAGTAGTCATTGTCATGCGTCTGTTTCCACTCCATGAAGAAATCATACTTCGGGGCCAGTTTTTTGTACTGAGCTCCCTGATACCATACCGGTGCCTTGCCACAGATGCTGACAGGAACAATCCAAGGCGGAAGGTCTTTCAGTCTCGCAAAATAACTGGTATAGATCATACTATTTCCTCCCTGCCTGTCAGGACATCGAGCAGTTGCTCTTGTGTCAGAATTATCATGTGTGACGCAAGGATATCATTTCTCTTTGTCAAATACGACTCTCGCCACGCTTCATCGGTTCTGTTGATTTCTGCTGTATTGGCATTAATCATGGATTGCATACCTCGTAACGCCTTCTCATTGTCCAGAGTGGCGTTTGCCAATATATCTACCAATTCTGGCAGATCCTCAGATGGGATGCAGCTGTAATAAGCATCCTGGATTTCCCTGGCGGTAAATTCTGCCCGGTTCCGGATTTCTTCATCAATCGGCCTGTCAGTCCGGAACTCTCCCGTCCCGTTACCAAGCGATGTACAGACACCAATGGTGTTGGAAATGTACATGCCGTCGCACAGACCGTAAATTCCGAACCGAAACAGGATCAGGCTTGCCCGTCTTCGGATTTCCTTCGGAACATCATATCCCTCATACATTTCATTATAACGTCCATCAATCCGATTACGTGTATGTTCAGTCATGCCTTTTCTCCTTCCGTGCTCATCTTACGCTCATACTCGTCAATCTCTTCCATGCTCAGCCACTCCGGCTTCAGCTCCGCCGGGAATGTATTCCAGATTTCTTTCATCTTCAGGATCTGACGTTCCACACTTCCGGCCCAGAGATCCTTTTCGTTACGGAAACCGTATCCAAGGAAATAGTCGCAGTCCGACTTGAGCCTTCCCAGCATCTGATACTGAAGCGAATATTTTTCCGCTTCGGGATCCGGCTCGTTCTCGAATGAAACGGTTTCTCCAAGCGCGACAGGGAACGGCTCGTTCGGTTCCCCATCCAAGGAGTTTCCGGTCAATGAATGAAGTCCAGACTGATCCGTGTACTGGAAATTGATATTTGCCCAGAGTTTCCCATCCTCATCCCTATAAGCAGGATAGCCAAAATCTGCTTTCCCAATGTAAGTAAGTGTTCTCATATGTAATCTCCTCTTATTCTGCGGCAAGCCCTGCCAGGAACCGGCTGATCGCCGTATCCATATCAGCAAGACTCGTAAAGTGGTTGGCTCCTCCATGATAATCATCTGTATCATTTGCTTCGCGGTACAAAACACCGCATACGCACTCGGCGTTCTTTGTCTGGATTGGCAGATGCCTGGGAACACTGTAGCTGAAATAGCAGAATTTCTCGTCCTTCTGCAGAAATCCGCTCAGATCATAATGACCAATATGGAACTTTACGATGCTGGCGTCACATGTCTTTGCGATCGCACCCATATACGAGCGGAAGCTCCGTGCAAAGGCTTTGAAGTCATCAGAGACGACCGTACACCAGTCGTCGATGATATGGCCTTCCCATTTTTTCAGAAACACTTCTTTTTTCAATTTTTATTCTCTCCTTCCTTTCATTGCATCAATCTGTTGGTGGTAAGATTATGAGGGATTCGATTTCGTATAAAAAAAAAGAGACCGAAATTCTGGCCTCTCATATAAATATTCTACATGCTCCATATATGTACCC
>JAJQCO010000165.1 GCA_021202655.1 Clostridiales bacterium
TCTCAAAAAGTCAAAATTATTCATGGATATTATTTTAACCTAAAAATCGTTTTTTATCAACATTTGGTTAATATATTAATCATATTTTTCGCTGCTTTCTACTTTGAGTTACAGACCTATCTGTCGCATCCCTTACCAACGAATGTACAACAATACCCGGATTCCGTATCAACGGCTCTCCGGGTATTATTCTTTTTACATATGGGCGTTCGCCGGTTCCTCACTCAATCACAACATGAATCTCAACAGGCAGAACTTTGGTATCCCAGTACTTCTCAAGATACTCGTCAAGCTCTGCGGATTCCGGCGCGCGGCTGCAACGAATGTCGGCGGCAAGGACCAGCTTGTGCTCCTCCCCCCAGCGGACATAAGCCTCCGCACTGTGAATGCCGGGGAAGCCGACAAGCAGGCGTTCCAGGGCATAGAGGTCGACATAATGACGCCCGGTGAGCTGCTCCAGGAGAACCGTGCGTCCGCCCTGCTCAAGCAGGTCGAGGGAACCGTCCGGAAGAATACGGGCGGTGAGCCCGGTCTGATAGAGGATGCCCTTCGTGTAAGGACTGGTAATCTTGTCCTTCCAGCCAAGCGTAGGCTGGTCGAGGATATAGAGACTTCCCCAGCCGCCATAGGGCTGCTTTAAGCAGGCTTCATCGAGTACATAGGCCTTAACCATCATATCCGGCGAGGTCTCGTTGACCAGGCGGAAACCGGCGGTCCGGTTGAGAACGCTCGCCTTGATGGTATAGTGGCGCGGGAAAATGCTGTCCGGCAGATGCTTCTTTAACCGCCGCACGGACGGCTCATCCAGCATGGCCTCCACAATACGCTCCATGCAGGTCATGAAGATGACCAGCTGCTCGCGGTCGAAGCGGTTCTCCCAGTAGCGTAGCTCATAATAGTAGCCGCTGCCGTCATTCTCCGTCATGACCATAAGGTGGAAGGGCAGAGCGTCAAGCTGAATGGGCAGGCGTTCCGCCGAAAGTCCGCCGATCTCCGTAATGTTCAGGATGTCGCCCTGATACTGGAAGAACATCTCATCCCCGTGAATGGTAGAGATATGGCAGCGCATCGTCTCCATGATCTCACGCGCCATCCTCGTCAGAAGCTGCGGCACAGTCTCATGCGGAATGTTCGTATAACGGAACAGGTAGGTCAAAAACAGGGGACCCGCCAACCTCGTCCAGCGTCCGTCGGTCCGACCGCTGTGAATACTGGTGGACATGGTATCCTTATCACCGCTGAAAATACTGATGCAATAGTTAAAGGCAGTCAGGAAAACGACATTTTCCGAAACGCCCTTTTCTTTGCAGAAAGCGACGATCTCCCGGCGATCCAGGCGCTCAAAATGCTCTCGGATGGAGGCGTTCACGCCATGGTCAAGGAAGCTGAAATCCCGGCGGTTCAGAATACTCTTGCGGACACGGAAATTTTTCATCAGCTTCTGGAAGTACTCCACATCGCGCTGACGCTCCCCCTTTGCCTCCCGCGCCGCTTCATCCAGGACATATTCATACAGGGTATAGGCCTCCGGAGCCACCTTCTCGCCACAGTACAGGGCGTTCAGATCCGTAAACAGGACATTCATGGTTATGCCGTCGCCGATAATATGCGCAAGATCAAAGAACAGGTAATTCGCGGATTCCGTCCCGTAAATTCCGATATGATAGAGCGGCTCTCCCTCTCCGTAATAGTATGGGCGCAGCAGCTCCCCGCGCGTGCGCTCCCACTGTGCATCGGTCATCTGATAAACCGGAATCTCGATCCTTCTGCCATCATCCCGGAAGTTCTGGTAGCCCTTATCCGTCATGTGGATCTGCGATTTCAGACCCGGATGGGTGTCAAACAACGCCTCAACGGCGGCCTTCAACCGGGAGAGGTCAACCCCCGGATCAAGCCGGAACAAAAACGGCAGATTGGCGGTGGTATTGCCCCGCATTACATAGGCAAAATAGATCTGCAGCTTGGACAGGGCATAAACCGGACGGATGCTGTAATCGACAGCGTCCGCGTCAGAGCTCTCCGAGCAGAATGCCTCCAGCTTTTCAACGGTGGCGTGATTCATCAGGTCATCCAGCGTCATCGTCCGGCCCATGACAGAGGCCAGGTCAGAAAGCAGCATGACGCTTCCCATCGAATCCAGACCGGCCTCATACAGATCCGTATCAATACCAAAATTGCGATGACCAAGGGCTGCCGCTGCGATATCATAAATCTGCAGCTGAAGCTGCGTCTTCGGAAGCTGCAATCCCTCAGAGCGGCGCGCCTCCTCCTGGCGCCGGTTGAAATACCGGGAGCGAATGATCTTCTTGGAAGAGGTCTTTTCAAACGGAACCTCACGAAGCCTGCAATTCAGAATGCGCTTATAGGACGGAAGATTTTCACAGCGCTCCTTGATGATCTGGCGGATGGCCGGTTCGACGTCCGTGATTCCCGCCGCCTTCGCGTATTTGTAATTCGGATAAACCTCCGCGGTGATCGTGTCATTCTCCTCAAATACCAGGATTTCCTCAATCAGACGTTCATCCTCAAACAGATTCTCCAGCTGCTCCGGCGCTACGTTCTCTCCATTGCTTAAGATAATGAGATTCTTCTTGCGGCCGGTCAGATAAAGGAAATTCTCATCGTCAATATAGCCGATATCGCCGGTACAAAGCCAGCCGTCCTCCGTCAGGTCGAGCGCGGTCTGTTCTGGATCCTTATATTAGCCCATCATCACGGAGTGACTCTTGACCTGGATCTCACCGTCGACGATCCGCACCTGGCACCCGTCGACAATCCGACCCACCGAAGCGACCGTGTCCGGGCGCGACCAGTCGGGAGCAGAAATCTTGGGCGAGCACTCAGACATTCCATATCCCTGAGCAATCGCAATCCCCAGCCTGCGATAATTTGCCGCCAGCTCCGGAGCCAGGTAACCGCCGCCGCTGATGATACGACGCAGCCGCTTGCCCAGACCAGCCTCGCGAATTTCCTCTACCGGACGATCCGGATCCTGCTTTTCCATAACGGCGATCCGGCTGTACAGCGCCTTGGCAATCATGGGAACCGCGCGGAATGCCGTGGGCTGAAACAGCTGAAGGTGATCCGCCAGCTTGGAAAGATCACGGTTCAGACAAAGAATACTTCCATACCGCAGAGTCAGCATCACGTCCCCGTTGATACAGAACACATGGTGAATCGGAAGAATGTTCAGGTTCACGTCATCCTGAATCAGGCTGCCCTCCGTCGTGCAGAAGGTATTATCGATCAGATTGCCGTTTGAGAGCATGACGCCCTTGCCGCGCCCAGTCGTGCCGGAGGTAAAGAGAATCATCGCCAGATCCTCCGGCCGGGCGGACGGAGAGATGACATGACCCGCATATTCCTTTAAAATATTGTCCGAACAGGCGACATGACGGCCATGCTGCAGGGAAATGCACTGCGTCAGATTCGCACAGCGCTCCATCGCGCCCTCAGCCAGCACGTGATGCTCCCAGTCATAAAAAAGAATATCGACGTCCGAGCGGTCTACACAGTCACATAAGGTTTCCAGATTAGACTGGATGTCCAGCGGAATCGCCGTGCTGCCCGCGCTCATCACACCGAGAAGGACAGCCAGATAATGATGGCTCGCGCTGCCTAACAGCGCAATATGAAGACGGCGTCCCAGACGGGTCGCCTGAGCCACCGTCCAGGCGGAAATCGCGTCGCAGTCTTTGGCGAATTGCCGATAGGTGACATCATACAGAATATCATTGTCCTCATAACGAAGAAAGACACGGTCGCCATGTTCCGCGGCGGCATTATGAACCAGATCATAGATGGTTTTTGTGTTTTCAGATGAAATCATAGGAAACGCTCCTTTCCATTCATGTTTTATGCGCGACGGCACAGGAATCCCGCATGGCAGGATTCCGTTTTATCATTCGTCGGTTTTCCGGGCTGTTGCAACGGTTATCCGACCAGTATTAAATTCATTATAGCAAATATTTTGAACGAATACCACAGAAAATTTCCGACCCGACCTGTCATCAGGCAATGCGCCTGCAAAGAGAAAAAACGCAGGAACCGATCGGCGAAAGAACCGGCGACGGATCATTTCACGTCGCTCCACATGGAAAAATCTCCGTTGTAAATCCCTTTCAGATGGGACACGGACAGATTGGTCAGCGGACTGTCCGGATGAACCGCTACCGCAATCGCGTCATAAGCAATCGCCCGGTATTCCAGAAGCTCCGCCTCATAATCCTTTAACGACCGAGACGACATGGCCAGATCGCACTCGCCACGGATGGCGGCAGTCAGTCCCGATGTGGAATCGGTCGCCTCAACCAGAACAGAGGCGTTGGGATTGTAGGTCATGTAATCCTCCGCAAGCTGCCTCATCAGAGGAGCGACCGAGGTAGAGCCGACGACGGTGACCGTTCCGGAGGAGCGATCCGAGAGAAAGTGCGACGGATCATTGACCGGGATACAGAAATCGGCGACCTGCCCCTGCCCGGCGCTCATCACATAGGTAAGGAAGTCGACCGTCAGCTCATCCGGCTCCCCGGAATATGCGACATAATAATTCCGGCAAAGCGGGTACTGATTGTTGCGAATGGCATTTTCATCGACGCGCGACCCGCCGATGGAAAGTAATTTGACGCGGTCTGTATCGACCGAGCTGAATGCCAGGTAACCAATGGCATTTTCATCCTCCGCGATCAGCGACTCTGCCTCCTCCGTCGAAAGCGCGATCTGATCCGTACCTTTTTCATCCGTTCCGACGAGAGACTCAAATTCCGCGCGGGTGCCGGAGCCCTCTTCACGGGCAATCACCCGGATCTCGCCAAGCGCAGAGAGATCCGGAAGCGAAGAGCCGGAATTGCCGCAGGCAGCAAGTCCAAACGTCACAAGCCCCAGGGCAAGACCGATGGCAGACCGCTTGTATTTCCGTCTCATTCTCATGCGTGTTCCTCCTCCAGCGCCACAGCGTCGATGGCTGCATTCAGGTTGACAAAGGCTACGTGATCCTGAGATTCCTCCGCAATCGCGGTGCAGTTATCCGCGATTCGATCCAGACTGTAAAGGATTGTGCTGTAATCCTGAGTCAGGGAGGAATTACAGATCTTTCTGCGGACGCGCATCAGATGATTTTTATTGTATTTCTTCTGAGCGCGGTGGATTTTATTCTTGTCCTTTGCCATAGATTCCGCGGCGTTATCGCTGCCGCTTCGGATACATTCCATGGCCTCGTCAAACATGCGCTGCAAAATGGTAAAGCATTCCTCCAGCTCGCCGGAGGCCTCCCTGGAAAAGGTAATCCCATTGCCCTTCATCTCGCGATTTTTCTCGCCGATTTCTCCACAATGATCCGCGACGTGATCCACATGGTTGACAACAAACAGCAATCCGGCGGTCAGCTCCGCCTGCTCTTCGGTAAGGACGCCGCGGGAAAACAGACGGGATATGTACTGCGCAATCTCCTCCAGCAGATTCTTTACGGAAAGAAGCAGCTCCTCCGAGGAAACATCGACATTTGGAATGGCGTCGCCAAGAATTTCCGCCTTAACCGCACTCATCAGAGAAGAAGCATATCCGGCGCAGCGGTCGATCTCCTGAGATACCAGGCAGAGAGCCGGAATCGGCTGGTTTAATACCTTCTCATCCAGATACTGAGGCTGGCCAACCGTAAAGGTTCTCTGATCCTCGCCCGGAATGACCGTGGTAACCAGTTTCACCATGAGCGGCAAAAGCGGCAGCCAGACCAGGGTGCATACAATATTAAACGTGGTGTGCGCATTTGCAATCTGACGGGAGATCACCTCAACCTCCGGGCCGACCGGCGAAATCATACGCACAAAATTCGCAAATACTGGAATCAGGAAGGCAAACACAATGCTTCCTGTAATATTGAAGAAGCTGTGGGCAATCGCAGTCCGTTTGGCATTCCTGGACTGACCGATGCTGGCCAGCAGAGCCGTGATCGTCGTACCGATATTGTCGCCTAACAGGATCGGAATCGCGCCGGTCAGACCGATAACGCTGGTCACGCCGTCCGCACCCGCCTGGGAAGCAAAATTCTGCAAGACAGCGATGGTTGCCGAGCTGCTCTGCACGACCAGAGTCATGACCGCGCCGAGAAGAATGCCAAATACCGGAATGTGCGATACCTGCCCCATCAGATCGGTAAAAATGGCGCTGCCGGCGAGAGCATTCATCGTGCTGACCATGATCTCAATTACCTCAAAGAGAAGGCCGAAGGAAAAGATCACCATACCGATATTTTTAACCCTTTCCTTTTTGCAGGCAAAGTTCATGAGGAAACCAATGAAAATAATCGGATAAATATAGTTGCTGATCTTAAAGGCCATCAGCTGTGCGGTCATGGTAGTACCGATATTGGCGCCAAAGATAACAGAGATTGCCTGCGGCAGTGTCATCAGGCCGCTGCTGACAAATCCGATCACCATCACGGTGGTAGCCGAGCTGCTCTGCAGGACGGCAGTAACCAGCGCGCCGGCCACCGCACCCATGATCCTGTTACTCGTCAGAAAACCGAGAACCTTTCTCATCCGATCACCGGCCACCTTCTGCAGGTTATCGCTCATACTGTTCATCCCATAGAGGAACATCGCGAGACCGCCGATCAGGCCGAAAAGAATTTTCAGTGAATCATTCATTTGTACGAACCTCCATTCGTATACGCGTAATTGATACAAACGTATCGTAACGAAGCTATATCAAATGAAAGGCATAACAAAGTTAAATCTATGTAAATTCCCGCTCTTCCTGAACATCCTGTTGCATGTCACACCTCCACGCACTGCGTTACAGGGCATGGGCAGGTGCGCGGCGGGGTCAACAATATTCTTGCGTACACGGGAAATTCCGGCTATAATGACAGCATAATCATTCAAAAAAGGATAAAACCATGATCATTGATTTCCATACCCATGTATTTCCGGACGCAATCGCCGGACGGACGATAAAAAAGCTGGCGGAATGTGCCGGCGCAAAGCCTTATACAGACGGAACAAAGGACGGACTTCGCGCCTCGATGAAGCGAGCCGGAGTCGACCGTTCCATCAACCTGCCGGTCGTCACACGGGCCGGTCAGGAACCGACCGTCAACCGCACCGCGATAGAGACGAACAGCCTCGCCGAAGAGACGGGGCTTCTTTCCTTTGGCGGAATCCATCCGGATACGACAAATTACCGGGAAATCCTGCGTGACCTGGCGGCAAACGGAATCCGGGGAATCAAGATCCATCCGGTCTACCAGGGCGTGCCGATTGACGATATCCGCTTCCTTCGCATCATCGAATGCGCATGCGAATACGGACTGATCGTCGAGACGCACAGCGGCTACGACATCGGCTTCCCGGGACAGTCGCAGGTGCTTCCGCAGCGCGTAAGACGGGTCATCGACGAAATCCATCCAGACCGCCTGGTGCTGGCGCACACTGGCGGATGGGGCTGCTGGGATGAGGTAGAAGAGCTTCTGGTCGGACAGAAGGTATACTTTGATCTCTCCTTTTCCCTGACAGCGGTCTATCGAAACGACGCCCCAGACAGCCTGCGCGACGGGACGCCGCGCCTCTCACGCGAACAGTTTGTCCGGATTGTGCGCAGACACGGCGCAGACCGCATCCTGCTCGGAAGCGACAGCCCGTGGAGCGACCAGGCCGAAACGATCCGCGCGGTGCGGGAGAGCGGACTCACTGACGAAGAAATTGCCCGGATACTGGGAGAGAATGCAGAACGACTTCTGGGAATGGAATAGGCAGACATCATCTGCCTAAACGAGAAATATCGTGGCAAAGGGTTTAAATCGTATTTGGATAGTATAAAAGATGAAATATCATAAATGAGAAGGGGATGGATAATGCAGGATGAAATGATTGTTGAAGAATTAATGAAGGCAAAAGAGGGCGAACATGTACAGTTTAAAGAAGCGAAGAATCGTTTTGATACTGGTGAAGCTGCTAGATGTTGTTGCGCTCTGGCTAATAATGGTGGTGGCAAACTAATATTTGGTATTTCAGATAAGAGACCACGCAAGGTCGTTGGGAGCAGCGCCTTTCCACAACCAGAGCGAACACGCATGTTTTTAATTGACAAATTAAGGATTCGAATAGATTTTCAGTTATATGATTATAAAGGAAAGAATGTTCTGGTGTTTGATGTCAGTGGACGTCCGGCAGGCTTACCTGTACAATATGAAGGAATAGCATGGGTTTATGAGGGTGATGCAATTAAGGCCATGTCTGAAGAAACCCGACGACAGGTATACGCGGAAACAGGGATTGATTTTTCAGGAACAATCTGTGCCGGAGCAACCATGGATGACCTTGATGACCCATCTATCGATAATTTTCGGACAAAATGGATTGAAAAAAGTGGGAACAAAAAGCTTGGCACGCTTACGAAAGAACAATTGCTTCATGATTGTGGTGCAATTACGGATGAGGGTATCACTTATGCTGCCTTGATCTTATTTGGGACAAATATATCGCTTAGAAAGTATTTACCACAGGCAGAGATTATTTTTGAATATCGCTCGACGGAAGCATCCGGACCAGCGAATCAGAGGGAAGAATTCAGAACGGGGTTTTTCTCATGTTATGATCGTATATGGGAGCTTATCAATCTCCGAAACGATAAACAGCATTATCAGGAGGGATTTTTTGTATATGACATTTCAACCTTCAATGAGCGAGTTGTCAGAGAAGCTATATTAAACGCCATCAGTCATCGTAATTACCAGATGGGTGGGAACATATTTATCCGCCAATATCGGGACAGGCTGCTTATCGAAAGTCCTGGCGGGTTTCCACTGGGTATCACATTAGAAAATATGCTGGATCGACAAGCACCGCGCAATCGCTGTATCGCTGAAATGCTTTCACTGTGCGGTATGGTTGAAAGATCCGGGCAAGGTATGAATCTGATGTACGAGCTTAGTGTCCAGGAAGCAAAGCCGCTTCCAGATTTTACAGGAACAGACGAATACTATGTGATCCTTACTCTAAATGGCTTGATCATTGATAAAGCCATGCTTTCTGTAATCAAACGGATTGGGGATGAACAAATGGAATCTATGTCCACAGATGATTTTCTTGTCATAGATGCGCTATATCATGAAAAACCTTTGACCCAAAAAATGAAGAGCCGATTGAGTCATCTTACGGATATGGGGATTATTGAACATACTGGTCGCAATAAATATGTTCTTGCTCGAAGTCTTTATGCTGCTGCAGGACAGTCAGGTGTTCATACACGACATGTAGGATTAGATCGAAATACAAATAAAGAGTTGCTCTATACACATATTTCTAAAAATAATGCTGTGGGTACCCCTGCCAGGGAGTTACAACAGGTTTTACCTGGCCATAGTCGCAATCAAATATGGGCGTTGACGCGCGAATTGCGCGATAGTGGAAGGATTTTTTGCGTAGGGAAAACAAGTGCCGCGAGATGGTATGTCACGGATTCTTCAGATGAAAAAACTGATATATAAAGATGCTCTGTTTTTTCCGAAGCCAACTTGCGACGAACTTGCGACGAACTTACGACAAACTTGCGACGAAAAATGCAAGTAATTAGTGTGAAGGACGCAAAAGATGAGGGCGCAAAGCGGCATAGCTGTGTGATCGAGAAAGTATAGCTAACATGGGTCTTAAGTAGCCCTATATTTTCCTTGAAAAAACACCATACTTCGCTTATAATTGGGACGTGATTGTAAACTGCCCAGAATGCTTGAAAATAAAGGAGTTTTTATGATAAGTGCAAACGGCGTAACCCTTCGCGTAGGAAAGAAGGCATTATTTGAGGACGTCAACATCAAATTTACAGAGGGAAACTGCTATGGCATGATCGGCGCGAACGGCGCCGGCAAGTCCACATTCCTGAAGATCCTGTCCGGCCAGCTCGAACCGACGAACGGCGAGGTTGTGATCACACCGGGACAGCGTCTTTCCTTCCTGCAGCAGGATCATTTCAAATATGACGAATATACGGTCATGGATACCGTTATTATGGGAAATCAGCGTCTCTACGATGTGATGAAGGAGAAGGACGCGATATATATGAAGGAGGACTTCTCCGACGAGGACGGCATCAAGGCGGCGGAGCTGGAGGGCGAGTTCGCGGAGATGAACGG
>JAJQCO010000218.1 GCA_021202655.1 Clostridiales bacterium
GTATACATAATAACAAATAAAACCCGTCCGGGGCTTTTATAAGTATACTCTAATTCCCGGTAATTTACAACGAAAAATCCGGCTCCGTCCGTTTAACTTTTCATAAAAAAAGTGTAAACATCGCGCAAATTCTCATGTCCGCCGACGCTCCCTGTCGTTGCGTCTCTGCCGCGCGGTCTCAAACATGAGGACGGAAGCCGCCACGGCGGCATTTAACGACTCCACCTGTCCGGCCATGGGGATGCGGATCTTTTCGTCCGCCATCGCTGCGATCTCGTCTGAAAGTCCGTTGGCTTCGTTTCCGATCAGGAAGCCGACGCCGCCGAGGTAATCCTCCCTGTCATAGGTTTTCTCCCCGTCCAGATGCGCCGCAAAAAGCCGGATGCCGCTCTCCTTCAGGGTATGAAGCGCCGCGCCCAGGTCATCCACACAAACGAACGGCACCCGTAGCACAGATCCCATCGTCGAGCGGATCACCTTCGGACTGTAGACGTCCACGGTATCGGCATCCATGACCACGCCGGTCAGGCCGGCGCCCTCCCCGGCACGGATCATCGTTCCGAGATTGCCGGGATCCTGCAGCCGCTCGAGGATCAGAAGATGGGGTGCGCCTCCGTCTGCTGCCGGTCCGCTCACATCCGCAAGCACACAGGAGCGCTGCCTCACCAGCGCAAGCACTCCCTGCGGGGTCTGCGTGTCTGACAGCGAGCGAAAAACCTCGTCGCTCACATATTCCACCCGTTCGGCGCGCCCGGCAAAGCGTCGTCCTTCCGGAGTTGCGGAAAAGCTCTGCGAGAGATAGAGCGCCGCGAGCCGGTCATCGGGGATCTCCGCACACATGCGCACCCCCTCCGCCACAAACAGCCCCTCCTCGCGCCGGGTCTTCGGCCGCCGCATCAGAGCCGACACATATTTTAACTGTTTATTTGCCGTACTGGTTATCATACTGCGCAAAATCCTTTCTCTTATTCGAGATGCTCCAGATCCTCCAGCCAGATTCTCCTCACCGCGTCGCTCGGCATCCTCAGATCTCCCCTTGGAGAGACCGCAACGGAACCAACCTTCGGGCCGTCCGGCAGGCAGGAGCGCTTAAACTGCTGGGCAAAATATCTGCGGTAAAACACATTCAGCCATTTTTCGATCACATCCGCCCCGTACTCTCCCTCAAAGGCACGGACTGCCATCCGGTAAATCTTTGACGGCAGATAGCCGAAACGAAGCACATAGTAGAGGAAGAAATCGTGCAGCTCATACGGGCCGACAAGATCCTCCGTCTTCTGGGAAATCACGCCGTCCTCCGGCGGAAGCAGCTCCGGGCTGACAGGCGTGTCCAGCACATCCGTCAGAACCTCCGAGAGCTCACGCTCCCCGCAGACATCCGCGTAATAGCGCACCAGATGACGCACCAGCGTCTTCGGCACAGAGACATTGACTCCATACATGGACATATGGTCGCCGTTGTAGGTCGCCCACCCCAAGGCAAGCTCCGACATATCGCCCGTACCGATCACCAGGCCGCCGCACTTGTTTGCGATGTCCATCAGAACCTGCGTGCGCTCCCTTGCCTGTCCGTTTTCATAGGTCACATCGTGAACCGCGGGATCCTGGCCGATATCAGAAAAATGCTGCATCACAGCCGCGCGGATATCGACCTCCGTAAGCGTCGCGCCCAGCTTCTGCGTGAGCGTACAGGCATTGCGGTAGGTGCGGTCCGTCGTTCCAAAGCAGGGCATCGTGACTGCGTGAATCTGCGCGCGCGCAAGTCCCAGCATATCAAACGCACGCACGGTCACAAGGAGGGCCAGCGTCGAATCCAGGCCGCCCGAGATCCCGATGACCGCGTGTGCCGCCCCAGTGTGTTCCATGCGCTTCTTCAGGCCCATCGCCTGAATGGTAAAAATCTCCTCGCAGCGTCTGCTCCGCTCTGAGAGATCGTGCGGCACGAAGGGCCGGTTGTCAATCACACGCAGCAGCTTCTCCTCCTGACGCCGCTCCATCTCCTTCGTATCCAGCGAAAACTCCACGCGCAGATACGCCTTATCGTCCGCCGTCGGAAATGTCGTCAGGCGGCGTCTCTCGGATATCAGACGCTCCAGATCCATATCCGCCGTGATCATCCCCGGCTGGAAGCGCTTCGACTCAGCCAGGATCGTCCCGTTTTCCGCGATAATATTGTGCCCGTCAAAGACAAGATCCTGCGAGGATTCGCCCTCCCCCGCATTCGCGTAAACGTAGCCGCAGACAAGACGGGCAGACTGTCCGCCGATCAGCTCCTGCCGATAGACGTCCTTTCCCACCACCTCGTCGCTCGCGGAGCAGTTCACCATCACCGTGGCTCCCGCCGTCGCGTGGCCGATGCTCGGCGGACACGCTGCCCAGACGTCCTCGCAGATCTCTGCGCCGACCACAAGCTCCGGATACTCCTCGCAGGCAAACAGAAGATTCATCCCCATCGGAACCACGCCGTCCTTCCACTGCGTCAGCGTCGGTCTCTCCATTCCCGGCGTAAAATGCCGTCTCTCGTAAAATTCCGAATAATTCGGAATATGCTTTTTCGGCACAAGTCCCAGCAGACGTCCGCCGCACACCGCGGCGGCGACATTATAAAGCTTTCCCCCGTGCATCCACGGGAGCCCGACAAACACAAGCATGCTTTTTCCCGCGCAAAAATCGACGATCGCCTCCAGCTCCTCCTTCGCCCTGCGCAGCAGCACATCCTGTAAAAACAGATCGCCGCACGTATACGCGGTCAGGCACAGCTCCGGAAATACCAGAAGTCCCACGCCCAGCCGCTCGCCCTCTTCTATGAATCCGCAGATCTGCTCCCGGTTATAAACCGGATCCGCCACACGGATCTTCGGCGTCGCCGCCGCCACCCGGAAAAATCCATCCTTCATCTCCCATTCCTCCTGCATTTTCAAAAAACATCCCTGTGAACCGACAAAACGCACCGGATGACCCGTGCGTCTTCTCCTCTCCGTCTCAAAAACGCTACATCAGCGCCTCATCCGGTTTTTTCTTCTGTTCCTCAATCAGATCTGCCAGCGTCATGTGATCGACCACCTCGTCGATCGCATCCTTCATCTGCTGCCACAGGCTCAATGTGCTGCAGCAGACCTTCTTGTCGCAAATGCCCTCCTCATCCGTATCCAGGCAGGCCACCGGGGAAAGACTTCCCTCTGTCACCCGCAGGATCATGCCGACCGTATACTCCCCCGGATCACGGGTAAGCGTGTAGCCGCCCTGAGCTCCGCGCGTGCTGCGGACATATCCGGCCTTGTGAAGCAACGATACAATCTGCTCCAGATACTTGTCCGATACCCCGAGCCGCTCCGCGACCTGGCTGATCTTCGTACAGCCGTCCGGATTCATTCCAAACTCTATCATCATGCGCAGCGCATAGCGCCCCCTCGTGGAAATCTTCATGCTCAAAAACTCCTTTTCGTACTCCTTATTTTACAAAACCCGGAACGAAAAGTAAACCCCCTGAGCAATTACTTTTCATCGCTTACTTCCCACAGCGCGCCGACGGGGAGCCGCCGCGCGGCTCCCCTCTTAGTTCTTCCCTTATTTCAGTTTTCCAAAAGCCTTTCCTTCACAAACTCCGGCACCCTTCCCCGCGGGAAGCTGACGGAATAGGTGTTCACTGTCTTCCCCTCGTCAACCGTGATATCCGCATACACATCCGAATAGCGGTAAAATCCGTTATAATACTGCAATCCCGGAACTCCGAGAACCGCAAGGATCTGATTTATCTCTTCCTCGTCCGTAAAGCGCTCATAATGATTTTCGTCCGTCGTGTAATCATACCAGCTCACCGCAATATTGGAAATCTCAGTATTCGCATAAAAATCGGTTTCCACCTGCTGTTCTTCCAAAAGGCGGATCGTCTCTGTAAAGGACGCATAAACCGGATAATACTGGATATCCGTCAGCCGGTAATACCAGCTCTGATCCGGATAATCGCGGAATTTCATTGCCTCCTGTCCTTCATACCACTGCACGGCCTCCTCCTCCGTCTCATTTGTAAAACGGATCAGACCGACAGGGGTCTCCTCATACATGTTCTCGACAGTCAGCGAGGAATATTCCTTCTGAAATGCTTCCAGAAGCTCTTTCTTTTCCTGCGCGTTCAGATCCAGAAGCCTTGTCTCGTTGCTGCGGCTCGTCCTGAAATGCACGCCTGCCACATCCTCCGCGCCGCGGCTCATCAGCGGGCATACTCCCTCCTGATACTGCCGGTCGGTGATCATCCGGTCAATCCGCTCCTCCATGCCGTTTAAGGGAAGCATATACTGGCGGTAGACTCTGCGGCCGTTCTTTAAGGTAAAGCAGAGATAGAGATAGCGATCTCCGTCCGAATACTCTCCGCCGTCGATCTCGCCCGCGCCCTCATATAGCTCCGTGTCATCCGTCTCATCCGCCACCAGCACAACACGGTTTTTCTGCTCCTGCGACCGCTCGATCCCAGCCCTGGCAATTTCGAGAATATTTTCCACGTCCGCATACGCCATCTGGTCAAACACATAGGTAAAGCTTTCTGTCGTTCTCCAGGTATAAAATCCGTTCTCCTCCTGCGTGATTTCCCCATAATCCATCCACTCGTTCATCCCGCTTAAATAGACCGCCGCGCTCTGCAGATCACTCTCTTTGGGCAGCCAGATATCGTACCCGAACGCGTCATAGCGGAATATGAGCAGCAACGCCACTCCGACAAGCGTGCAGCCGGCAAGCTGTCCTCTGTGGGAAAACAGCTTCTTAAAATCAAAATGGTAAATGATCTCCATCACGCAATGGGCAATGACGCTGCCGCAGACGACGCCAAACACCGCCCAGCCGGTCGACTGCCGGATCGACCAGAACAGAAGCCCCAGGCCAAGCCCCGACAGGATCACAATCGGAACGCGCACGATCAATCGGCTGACCCGGAAGGCCATCGCCTTTCCCGACGCCTCCGACGGGCGAAGCCGGTACAGCAGACAGGCGCAGACCGCCAGAGCCGCGGAAATCACCCAGGCCGCGCAGACCGGCGCGAGGAGGCTCTCTCCGTTTCCGTAGGCCGCGATCCGCATCACATACTCCATCACCGGCGAAATCCGTAACCCCATCTCAAAAATCCCATCTCCCCACCCGGACAGGTAAGAGAAAAAGAAGGTTTCAAAGCAGGACTGAATCACCCCGACCGCGATCGGCGCCAGGAAGGAAAGCACCAGGCATCCGAGGAAGCCGACCACCAGGTTCCCGGTCAGGATCGCTGCCACAACCGCCACGGTATACGTCAGCACAAAATATGTCATTTCCAGCCCAAAGGACTTTAACGCCAGTGAAATCACCGTTCCGGCAACGCCGCCATTTGCAATGCCCAGCATCACACCGAGCGCCAGGCAGACCGCATAGGGAATCATCAGAATCAGGATTCCGTCGATATAATTTACCGCAAAAAGGATTTCACGCCTCACCGGCAGACTGTGATAGAAATCAACCTTTCTCCGGCTGTTTAAATAGGCGAAGCCGCTGAGCCCGCACAGAAGCGCCGCCACCATCATCAGAAAGGCCGTCATTCCGTTGCCAAAGCCAAGCAGCGTGGCAAGCTCCTTCCGATACCGCAAAAGCCCCGTCTCGTAATTTGCGTATTGCCGGATCTCTCCTGCCAGGAACGCCGCCCCCACCGGAAAAAGGAAGAAAAATCCGAGACAGGGCAGAGCAAACGCCCACAGCCGGTTCCGGAAATCCTCCTTCATCAGCCTAAAATATAAGTGCCTTGACGTCATAGCCAACCACCTCCGTTTCACTGATAAAAATCTCCTCAAGCGACAGCGGGATCGTCTCATAAAAGACCGGATCCGCGCTCTGCATCCGGGACTCCACCTCATCAAGGCTCCCCCGCACGGTGAGCGTCAGAAGCTTTCCTCTCCGCTCCGTCTTCATCAGATCAAGCCCCAGACTTTCCGGCGCACATCCTTCCTTCAACACACACTGCACCTTGTGGATGCTTAGCTTCATCTCATCCAGATCGCGGTTTAAAAGGATCCCGCCCCGGTGCAAAAGTCCCACATGATCACAGATATCCTCGAGCTCGCGCAGGTTATGAGAGGCGATGATCGGCGTTAAATGCCGCTCCTCCATATCGCTCGCAAAAATGCTTTTCACCGCCTGGCGCATCACCGGGTCGAGCCCGTCAAAGGTCTCGTCGCAGAACAGATACTCCGTCATGGCGCATACGCCGCAGATCACGGAAACCTGCTTCTTCATTCCCTTGGAAAAGGTATGGATTTTTCGCTTCTCATCCAGGCCAAAATTCTTTAACAGCGTGTGAAAACGTTCCTCGTCAAACCTCGGATAGACGATCCGGTAGTAACGCATCATATCAAGCGGCGTCGCGTTCGCAAAAAAATACGGATCGTCGGATATATAAAAGAGACGCTGCTTCGCCTTCTCATTCTCAAAGACCTCCATCCCGTCCACCGTCACCGAGCCCTCATCCGGGCGCAGCACGCCCGCCACCATCCGCAAAAAGGTGCTTTTGCCCGCGCCGTTCGTCCCGATCAGGCCAAAGACGCTGCCCTCGCGGATCGCCGCGTTGATGTGATCCACCGCCACAATATCGTCAAAGCGTTTTGTCAGATTGACTGCCTCAATCATCCTTCTCATCTCCTTTCCGCATATTCCCATCCCCGTCATCCGCAGACGGCGCGACGCACCGATCGTAAGCCTCGCCCGCGGCCTCTGTAAATTCCTCGCGCGTCAGGCCGATCTTTTCCGCCTCGCGCGCGAGCGTCTCCTGTTTTCGCTTAAGCTCCTCCTTCCGCGATTCCCTGAGCCGTCTGATGCTGCCGACGAAGCTTCCCCGTCCCTTCACCGAATAGAGGAATCCCTTCCGCTCCAGCTCCCCATAGGCCCTCTGGATCGTATTCGGATTGATCGAAAGCTCCATTGCCAGGCTGCGCACCGACGGCATCTGGGCATCCTCCTCGAGCACACCCAGGAGCATCAGCTCCTGCAGCTTCTCCGCCACCTGTTCATAGATGGGGCGGCTGTCCTTATAATCCAGCAATATCATCCCAACACATCCTTCCTGTCGCCTTCGCACAAGTGTATTAATTATCTTAGTACACTTATACCATATCCTCTCCCTTCTGACAAGTACCAGAATTCTTACAATTTCTTGACACGAAATATCCGGAATGCTATGATTTAGCCGGACAGCAGGATGCCCGTCCCGGGCGGCTGTCGTTTACTTTGGCATACCAGATGGAGCTGCCGGTGGCAGATCCTGTCGTTTACGGAGGGACACATGGAAGATCAGTTTTCGAGAACAGAGCTTTTGCTGGGAAAAGAGAATATGGAACGCTTAAGACGCGCGCGGGTCGCCGTTTTCGGTCTCGGCGGCGTGGGCAGCTACACGGTCGAAGCCCTGGCGCGAAGCGGGGTGGGAACCCTGATTCTGGTCGACAACGACCGGATCTGCACAAGCAACATAAACCGCCAGATCTACGCCACCCATAGCACGGTCGGCAGATATAAGGTAGACGCGGCCAGAGAACGCATCCTGGACATCAATCCCTCGGCGAAGGTCATCTGTCACCGAACCTTCTATGCGCCGGAGACAGCCGGAGAATTTCTTTTTTCTGAATATGACTATGTCGTGGACGCCATCGACACGGTGACCGGCAAAATCGAACTGGTCCTGCAGGCGCAGGCCGCGCAGACGCCGATCATCAGCTCCATGGGAGCCGGAAACAAGCTGGATCCCACGGCCTTTCGCGTCGCGGATATCTACGAGACCTCCGTCTGTCCCCTGGCAAAGGTCATGCGCCGGGAACTAAAAAAACGCGGCGTACCGCGTCTAAAAGTCGTCTATTCACAGGAAAAGCCTCTCGTTCCCATGAAGGAGGCGGGAGGCGGCGATGAAAAAGGCCAGTATCTGGTTCGCCGAACGGTTCCCGGCAGCAACGCCTTCGTCCCTCCGGTCGTCGGCCTTATCCTCGCCGGAGAGGTGATAAAAGACCTCGTCCATGAAGGCCCATAAAAAGGGAGGAGCCGGTAACCCTCTGTGAGGGCACCGGCAATTATGAAAAAAATTTTATCAAATTGTAGTTGGCAGCTTCATTTGATGATCTTAGTATATCCGGTAATTATGAAAGAAGTTTTTCCGAAAGATAGAAACTTTGTAACCGTTTTGTAAACGAAATATGAACGGCAAGCCCTGTGACAAAAATCCCCCGCGCCGGACGGCACGGGGGATTTTGTCACATATTCTGATCTCTTAGACGGTCTTTCCCTTCGGGATGAAGACCGGGAAGTTCTTGTCGCCCTTCAGCTCCTTGCCTGCGGAGATGGTCGCGTTCTTGTCTGTGATCACATAATCAATCACAGCGCCTGCCTCAACCACCGTATCCTGCATCAGCACGCAGTTGGAAACCTTCGCGCCCTTGCAGATCCTCGCTCCACGGAAGAGAATGCTGTTCTCGACGTCGCCCTCGATCACGCAGCCGTCTGCCGCCATGATGTTCGTCGCGGAAGCGCCCTTGATATAGCGGGTCGGGTTGTCGTCACGAATCTTCGTATAGATCGGGCTTCTGGAGAACAGAGCATCCAGATTCACATCGTCGAGCAGCTTCATATTCTCGTCGAAGTAGCTCTTCATATCCGTGATCCGCGCCACATAGCCGTCATACTTATAAGCCTGTACGTTCAGCTTGTTTAACTGCGGGGTCAGGATGTCGCGCTCAAAGTAGCGATATCCGCGGACAAACGCCGTGGAGATCTGGTCGATCAGCATCTCGCGGTCAATGATATAGATATTCATGCCGAAATTCTGGATTCCCGCCTCTTTGGAGTTAATATAAATATTCTTCACGCGCGAGCCGTCCAGAGCAAGCGTATAATACATATCATTGCTGACCGTCGGCGCCTTTAAGAGACCTTCCGGAATCTCGATCGCCTGATAGGCCACTGTCACATCCGCGCCGCTCTCCATATGAGCGTTGATAAACGCCTTGAAGTCAAAGTTGACTGCAATGTTGGCGTCGGACAGGATCACATACTTCTCCTTCTGGTGCTTTAAGAAGGCCAGGATGCTCGCAAGCGCCTCCACGCGTCCGGTATAGCGGGAGACATTCTTGTCGGAGTACGGCGGAACGATATTCAAGCCGCCGGACTTGCGAACCAGATCCCACTCACGGCCGGATCCGAGATGATCCATCAGAGAGTGGTAATTCTGGCGGACAACCAGAGAAATATTGTCAATTCCATTGTTTGCCAGGCTGGAAATGATGAAATCCACCAGGCGGTAACGGCTGGCGAACGGAATGGAAGCCATCAGCCGTGCGTCTACAAGGTCGGGGACCAGAGCATCATAAGAGTTCGGGAAAATGATGCCCAGAGCATTTGCGTTGGAGTTTACCATTTTTCTTCACCATCCTTTACATCTGTATCAATCATGGCCTTGGGGCCGATCGTAGCGCCAGCGCCGATCCGAACGCCGGAGCCGACTGTAGCTACGCCGTTCTCTGTCTCTGTGGGCAGCGCGCCGACGACGGCATTCTCGCCGATCTCCACATTCTCGGCGATGATGCAGTGACGGACGACTGCGCCGGAGCGGATCGTCGTTCCGCCCATCACGACCGCGTCCTCAACCACCGCGCCCTTCTCGACCTTCACACCGGCGTAGAGGATGGAGTGCTTCACGCCGCCGGCAATCCGGCAGCCGTCTGTGATCATGGAATTCGTGACCACTGCGCCGGCAGAAATCTTGTGGCCGGTCATACCGCTGTTGCGGCTGTAAATCTTCCAGTTCTCATCGAACAGGTTGATTCCTGAGTGCTCCGGATCCAGGACCTCCATATTCGCCTCCCAGAGAGAGGAGATCGTTCCCACATCCTTCCAGTATCCGCTGAAATGATACGCGTACATCTTGCGCCCGTCTCGTAACAGGTTCGGGATGATATTGTTGCCAAAGTCGTTTTCAGAATTCGGATCAGCCTCGTCCTCCTCCAGATACTTCTTCAGAATATCCCAGTTGAAGATATAAATGCCCATGGAAGCCAGCTTGGA
>JAJQCO010000106.1 GCA_021202655.1 Clostridiales bacterium
GCCGACAAACCACCTGGATCTGGATGCGATCGCCTGGCTGGAGGAGTTTCTGATCGGCTTTGAGAACACGGTCATCGTCGTCTCCCACGACCGCTATTTCCTGAACAAGGTCTGCACCAATATCGCGGATATTGATTACGGCAAGATTCAGCTGTACGCGGGCAACTACGATTTCTGGTATGAATCCAGCCAGCTGATGATCCGGCAGATGAAGGAAGCGAACCGCAAGAAGGAAGAAAAGATCAAGGAGCTGCAGGAATTCATCCAGCGATTTTCTGCAAACGCCTCAAAATCCAAACAGGCTACCTCGCGAAAGCGCGCCCTGGAAAAGATCGAGCTGGATGAGATCAAGCCGTCCAGCCGCAAATATCCATACATTGATTTCCGCCCGTTCCGCGAGATCGGCAATGAAGTGCTGAGCGTGGAAAACCTGTCGAAGACCATCGACGGGGAAAAGATCCTGGACGGACTGACCTTTACGCTCAACCGCACGGATAAGGTGGCGCTCGTAGGCCCGAATGAGCGGGCGAAGACGGTGCTCTTCCAGATCCTGGCTGGCGAGATGGAGCCGGATGAGGGTTCCTACAAGTGGGGCCTGACCACGACACAGTCCTATTTCATGAAGGACAATGCGGCAGAATTTAACAGTGACGACACGATTGTAGACTGGCTGACTCAGTATTCCACGGAAAAGGACGCGACCTATGTGCGCGGATTCCTCGGTCGGATGCTGTTTGCCGGAGAGGACGGCGTGAAGAAGGTGAAGGTGCTGTCCGGAGGTGAGAAGGTGCGTTGCATGTTGTCCAAGCTGATGATCTCCGGAGCCAATGTGCTGATGCTCGACGAGCCGACAGACCATCTGGATATGGAGGCGATCACCGCGCTCAATACCGGCCTGATGAAATTCCCTGGCGTGCTGATCTTTTCCTCGCGCGACCATCAGATCGTGCAGACGACGGCAAACCGGATCATGGAAATCATCAACGGAAAACTGATCGACAAGATCACTACCTACGACGAATATCTTGAAAGCGACGAGATGGCGAGAAAGCGTTTCGTCTTCCAGGTATCCGAGAAGCAGGAAGAGGACAACTGAAAAAACAGAAATACTTATAAAGCTGTTCCGGCTTTTGGGACAAAGAAGGAGCTCATATCCGTCTGTTCCAGAGTCAACAGCTTTATTTTTTTATCCAGCCCGCCCGCGTATCCGGTCAGGCTGCCGTTTGCTCCGACAACCCGGTGACAGGGCACAATCACGGAAATTCTGTTATGCCCGACCGCGCCTCCGACCGCCTGCGCGGCCATTCTCCGGATTCCTCTTCTTTCCGCAATCTGCCTTGCAATCTCCCCGTAGGTTGTCGTCTTTCCGTATGGTATGGCACAGAGAATATCCCACACCTCCTTCTGAAACTCGCTTCCCACCAGGTGCAGCGGCACGGTAAAATCCGGCTCCCGTCCCGAAAAATAAATATCAAGCCAGCGCTTTACCTCTGTGAACAATGGATTTTCCTGTTCTTTGCCCTCCTGCTCCGGACAAAGGGCAAAATATTTCTGCCCTTCAAACCACAGGCCCGTCAATCCGACCTCATCTGCTTCCAGCAGAATCTTTCCGATGGGAGATGAATAGCAGCTGGTATACGGCATGTTTCCTCCTTAAGCCTTCCGATGGACTTTTTGCGTACGCTCACGTTCTTCTCGTTTCCCTGTTTCTTCCTGTCTTATCCCTGCGTCAGCATCGATCCGTACCGCCCCAGAAAGCTCCTCGTCCGCTCGTTATTGGAGGAAAATACCTGCTCCGGCCTTCCCTCTTCCACGATAAGACCTTCCGCCATGAAGATCACCCGGTCTGAAATATCCTTCGCAAACGCCATCTCATGCGTCACAATAACCATGGCAATGTGCAGATCTGCCAGCGATTTGATCACCTTAAGCACCTCGCCGGTCAGCTCTGGATCCAGCGCGGATGTCGGCTCGTCAAAAAAGAGAATCTGGGGATTTAACGCCAGCGCCCGCGCGATCGCGACGCGCTGACACTGTCCGCCGGAAAGCTGACACGGATAGGCATCCGCCTTATCCTCCAGCCCCATCCTCTTAAGCAGCTCCAGGGCGGCGCGACGCGCCTCCTCCTTCTCCCGCTTCTGCACCGTGACCGGCGCATCCATCACATTTCTCAGCACGGAAAAATGCGGAAACAGGTTGAAGCTCTGAAAAACCAGGCCATAACAGCTCTGGATCTGTTTCAGCTTCTTCTTCGGCGCGTAGACGATCTTCCCCGAAGCGTCGGTCCACGCCGCTTTTTCTCCCAGATAAATCAGCTCTCCCGTATCCATGGTTTCCAGCATGGTCGCGCAGCGAAGCAGCGTCGATTTTCCCGAGCCGGACGGTCCGATGATCGACACGATCTCGCCCTCGCCGACACAGAGGGAAATATCCTTAATCACCTCCAGGTTGTCAAACGACTTGCGGACGTGATTCATTTCCAGCAGATTCACGATTTTCCCTCCTACTCATAATACGAAAGGCGCTTCTCGATGGAATCCATGATCATCGCCATCAGCAGATTAAACACATAATAGAAAATACCGGCGGCCGCAAAAGGAACAAGGCTCGTCTGGGACGAGGCCAGCGCCTTTGCGATCGCAAACATCTCCAGCACACTGATGGAAAAGGCAAGGGAGGTATCCTTGACCAGCGTAATGATTTCATTGGTGACAGACGGCAAAATCCGCTTAATCACCTGCGGCAGGATGATCCGGAAAAAGGTTTGTCCCTTTCCGTAGCCCAGCAGCTTCGCCGCCTCATACTGCCCGGACGGCATGGACTGAATCCCGCTGCGATAGATTTCCCCGAAATACGCGGAATAGTTGATCACAAAGCCGATGAACGCGGCCCATAACCGGTAACTGTTCCCGATCCGGATATGAAACAGATAATATGGTCCGAAATAGACCACCATCAGCTGCAACATCAGCGGCGTTCCCCGCATGACGGATATGTATGCCTTCGCAACCGTCTGTATGATTTTGTTTTTCGACATCCGTCCAAACGCGACAACCAGCCCGAACGGCAGCGAAAAAACAAGCGTCACAAGAAAAATCTGGACGCTGACGAACATTCCGCCTGCAAGCTGCGTTACCATAGTATTGACCTGCATCGTCCTTTTGTTCCTTTCTGATCGTTTCTTTCCGATCTCCCCGTATCCGCAGGCAGAGCCGCCGATCCTGTCCCCGGCGGCTCCTTCCCTCCTGCTTTTTGAAATTACTTTCCGATTGTCGTCACATCAAGGCCGAACCATTCCTCAGAAATTGCCTTCAGTGTGCCGTCTGCCGCCATCTCCTCCAGCGTCGCCTGCACCTGATCTCTCAGCTCGGTATTGCCCAGCTTGAAGCCTACGCCGTATTCCTCGGAAGCCAGCGTCTCATCCAGAATGACAAACTGATCCTCCGCGCCTCTCTGCTCGATCTGATAGCCTGCCACAATCACATCCATCGCAATGGCGTCAACCGCGCCCATCTCCAGATCCATAAACGCCGTATTGTAATCCGGGGTCGTCTGCAGCGTGCCAAATGTGCCGGAGAGATCCGGATCATCCTTCAGCGCCGCCTCCGCAGAGGAATCGGTCTGCACCTCCACAACCTTTCCGGCCAGATCTGCCAGGGTGGAAATGCCGGAATCCGCCGCCACGACAAATACCTGGCTGTTATCCATATACGGATCGGACCAGGTATAGGCGTCCTCTCGTCCGTTGATGGTAAATCCGTTCCAGATACAGTCAATCGTTCCGGAGCTCAGCTCCATATCCTTCGCATCCCAGGCGATCGGCTGCGCGACAAACTCCAGACCAAGGCGCGTCGCTACTTCTTTCGCCAGCGCAAGATCAAATCCGGTATACTCTCCGTCGTCTGCTACGAGGCCCTTCGGCGGGATATCCTGGTCACAACCGACCGTAAAGGTACCGTCTGTCCCGGCCGCTTCCGCCTCCTCTTCGCCCTCGGCCGCCTCGCTCTCCGCTTCCGCGGTTTCCTCTTCTTCGGCCTCTGCCTCTGTTTCTGCGGCCTCCGTTGCCTCTGCTTCCGTCGCCGCCGCGGTCGTCTCCTGCGCCGTGCTTCCGCCGCATGCCGACAGAGATGCTGCCAGAACGCCAACCAGTGCCATACTCCACATTGTTTTCTTCATAATCATTATCCTCCTGTTTTTTGTGCCATAACCTGTAGCATAACACGTTATCATAGTAGCACACGAAAGCGAATCCGTCCATTCTTTTTTCACACGCCAGAAGAACTTCTTTTCACCTCCGGGACTTTGCTCTCATACAATAAAGGAAACGCGCCCAAAACCATGTCTGGAAAGGAATTCACATGCCTGAACTGTCCACCGCGCTCACTGCGCTCCATCTGATCTATCTGATCGGCGTCATTCTCATTCTCGCCGCCATGGCCATACGGCGGGAAACTCCCATGCTCTGCATCCTTTTGCTCTTTCTCATCGGTCTTACTGCCTCCCAGAGTCTTGCGGGCGGCATCCAGGTCATCTTTCGCGCCGTCCTGTATGCGGCAGGCGAATTTATGGAAATCATTGCCACCATTGCGCTCGTCACCGCCCTGTCCAGATGCCTTTCTGATCTGGGAAGCAACCGGCTGATGATCCGCCCCTTTCTGCGCGTCATGCGTTCCGCTTCCGTCACCTGGTGGATCCTGGGACTGGCCATGCTGATCTTCTCCCTGTTCCTGTGGCCGTCCCCCTCCGTCGCCCTCATCGGCGCCATTCTGCTTCCTCTCGCCGTAAACCGCGGGCTGACGCCCCTTGCCGCCGCCATGGCAATGAATCTGTTCGGACATGGCGTCGCCTTAAGCTGGGATTTTATTATCCAGGGCGCCCCTGCCATCTCGGCTGCCTCCGCCGGTATCACTCCCGCAGACATCATCACAGACGGAGCGCCGCTCTTTCTCATCATGGGCATCTCGACGGTTTTCTCCGCTTTTTTGCTGAACCGGAACAAACTCCTTGTCCGCGATCCGGCTTGGTTATCCACTGGATCGGATCTTTCGCGGCCGGTTATCCACAACCAGAAACAGCTTCTTCCACATACAATGGCGACTGACGCTTCCCGGACGGAGCCTTCCGGCCTCCATGTCCGGCGAGTCTCCCTCTGCATCGCCGTCCTGACTCCGCTCGCCTTCGCCGCCGACCTCCTGATGATGCTCTCCGGCGGTATCTCTGGCAGCGATGCCGTCGCCCTTCTTGCCGGCGCCGCGACGCTCCTTCTGGTTTTTGGCAGTCTGCTCGCCTTTGGACGGCGCTCCCCGGAAAAGGTAAGCGAATACCTGACCCACGGCTTTCTTTTTGCCATCCGGGTTTTCGCTCCGGTCATCCTGATCGGCGCCTTTTTCTTTCTCGGCGGCGACGGCATTACCCGGATTCTCGGTACACAGTATTCACATGGCTTCCTGATTGACTGGGCTCTCTGGCTGGCGAACCGCACGCCGGTCAATCCCTATGTCTCCGCCTTTCTGCAATTGCTCGTCGGAGCTGTCACCGGCCTCGACGGCTCCGGCTTCTCCGGTCTTCCGCTCACCGGAACCCTGGCCCAAACCTTCGGCCTGCTGACCGGCGCCTCCGTCCCCGTCCTTGCCGCGCTCGGTCAGATCAGCGCCGTCTATGTCGGCGGCGGGACTCTCGCCCCCTGGGGACTCATCTCCGCTGCCGCGATCTGCGGCGTTGACCCGGTCGAACTGGCGAAAAAAAACCTTCCCCCTGTCCTCATCGGCTTTGCCTGTACCTTCGCCGCCGCCTGCCTGATTCTGCACGCCTGACTCCGCTTTTGTATTGATTGCACAAAAAATATTAAAAATTTTAGGCAACAAACTATTTCCCTTCGGATTCTTTTGTGATAGAATAAATCCGCAGACAAAGAAGTCCATGAGTTAGATTTCTTTGTCTGTTTTTTATTTCAATCATTTCATAATGAATATACAGGAGGAGCGAGCAATGTTACGAACGGATTTACCGAAGATCATCACAGAGACTGTGCCGGGGCCGAAGGCACAGGAGGTGATTGCCAGAAGAAAGGCGGCGACCCCTTCCGCCATCGGCTGCATGTATCCGGTTGTGATCAAACGCGGCGAAGGCGCCATGATCGAGGACGTAGACGGTAACAAGTTTCTTGACTGGATCGGCGGCGTCGGCGTGCTGAACATCGGATTTTCCCAGCCGGAGGTTGTGGAGGCCGTAAAGGAACAGGCCGACAAATATTTTCACGGCATGTTTAACATCGTCACACACGAAGGTTACGTCGCCCTGGCAGAGAAGCTGGCTGCCATCGCGCCGGTAGCGGGCGAAAAGAAAAAGGTCTTTTTCGCCAACAGCGGCGCGGAGGCGGATGAAAACGCAGTAAAGATAGCCAAAGCCTTCACCAAAAGGAACAACATTATCGTCTTCTCCGGCGCGTTTCACGGGCGCACCCTGCTTACCATGTCCATGACGTCTAAGAAAGCCTACGCGGTTGGCATGGGACCGTTCCCGGACGGCATTTACCGCGCGACCTTCCCTTACTATTACCGCAAGCCGGAAGGAATGCCGCAGGAAGCCGCCTGTGATTATTACATCCAGTCCATCCTCGACGTCTTTGAACAGTGCGCGTCGGCCAATACGATCGCGGCTGTCGTGGTGGAACCGCTCCAGGGCGAGGGCGGATTCATCCCGGCTCCCATCGAATGGATCCGGGCCGTCCGTCAGATCTGCGACAAAAACGGGATCCTGCTGATCGCCGACGAGGTGCAGAGCGGCTTCTGCCGGACAGGCAGGATGTTTGCTTCCGAGTACTGGGCGGAGGCAGGCGTGCAGCCGGATATCATTTCGACGGCAAAATCCATCGCGGCAGGCGTCCCGCTTTCCGCTATCATTGCCCGCGAGGAAATCATGGAAGCACCCGCGCCCGGCACCATCGGCGGAACCTTCTGCGGCAATGCCCTGGCCTGCGCGGCGTCCTTAAAAACCATTGAGATTATGGAAAGAGATCATCTGGCGGACCGTTCGCTGGAAATCGGCGCGAAGGTCATGGCCCGTTACAATGAGTGGAAAGAGAAATATCCTGTGATCGGCGATGTGCGCGGACTGGGCGGCATGGTCGGACTGGAGCTGGTAAAGGATCAGACCACCAAAGAACCCGCTCCGGAGCTGACCAGAGCGCTGATCCTGGAATCCGCACAAAACGGCCTGATGATCGAGAGCGCCGGCACCTACGGCAACGTCATCCGTTTCCTCGCCCCGCTGGTTATCACGGACGAGCAGCTGGAAGCCGGCCTGCAGATTATGGAAGCAGCCCTCATCAAGGTCATGGAATAACGCACGGAGGTATTCATTATGCGTAGAAAAGACAGAGAAGTAACAGATTTTAACACAATCCTGGAAATCATTGATGGCTGTGAAATCATCCGCCTGGGACTGGCCGACGGAGAATTTCCCTATATCGTTCCCGTGAATTTCGCGTATCAGGTGACGGACGGGCAAATCGCGTTTTATATCCACGGCGCGATGGCCGGAAGAAAATATCATCTGATGCAGAGAAATCAGAAGTGTTCTTTTGAAATGGACATCCCCCTGCAGATGGAATGCCTCTACGATAAACATGACGTGACCATGCGCTATCAAAGCGTGATGGGCACGGCAGATATCACACTCCTGGAGGGCGAAGAGCGCCAGCGCGCCATCGACGACATTATCATGGCCCGCCACGAAGAAACCAGACATTTCGACTATAACCGCAAAGACGTCGCCGCGACCGCGGTGGCAAAGCTGACCGTCCGGGAACTCACGGCAAAAGCAAACCCGATTGCCGGCGGCCCGGATCTGTAGATTTGGGACGCAAAAAGAGGTGAGCCCCTTTGGGAATCGCCTCTTTTTCTACTCCTGAAGCTAGGAAGTCTGCTATAGATATTATGCGTCGGCGACTACGGTGGCGGGAGAATTATGAATTCCGCCGTCTACGATGACGGATACCCCGTTGGTGAAGCCGGATTCATCGCTGGCAAGATACAGTGCCAGGTAAGCGATCTCCATCGGGGAGCCGACCCGCTTCAAAAGCTGCGTCTGGGTCATCGCGTTCCATGAGGCCTCATCCGGGAACGCATTTCGGAGCATCGGAGTTTCAATCGTGCCCGGAAGGATACAATTTGTCCGGATATTGAACGGTGCGAGATGGACCGACGCTGCCCGTGACAGGGCGTCGCTCGCGCCTTTACTCGCGCAGTATGCGGTCAGGCCGCCGCCAGAGTTTGCCGCTGCCATGGAGGACACCACCACGATTGCGCCCTTTCCGATTTTCTTCATATAAGGGACGATGGTTTTGTATCCCAGCATTTGCCCCCATCCGTTGATATCCATCACGGATTTCCAGTTTTCATATGTGATGTTGCTGTAGGGTACGGAATCCAGTACGCCGGCATTGTTCACCAGGATATCAATTTTGCCGAATGTTTTTTCTGTTTTATCAGCGACCTCAATCCAGTCTTCTTCTTTGGACACATCCTGTCGCATGATAAGGATATCGTCCGCATATTTGCCATCCGGGTCAAACCCGGCTACAATCTTCTGCATCTTTTCGATGTGCCGTCCGGTTGTGACAACCTTTGCACCCTCTTTTACAAAGAGTTCGGTACATTGTTCAGGGTGATTTACATCAGCTGCGCAAGTCTTTCGCTGATCGCATGGAAAAATTCATCTGTGCTGACCGCATGAGTGCTTCCCTTTTCCATCATAGAAACCAGATCCTTTGTAACCGTGCCGCTCTCAATCGTCTCAATACATGCCTTTTCCAGCTTTCCGGCAAAATCCTGAAGCTCCTGGTTTCCATCTAACTCGCCTCTCTTTCTCAGCGCGCCAGACCAGGCAAAAATAGTAGCCATTGGATTCGTGGAGGTTGATTCTCCCTTCAGGTAGCGATAATAGTGACGCGGTACGGTTCCATGAGCTGCTTCATATTCATAATTACCCTCCGGGCTAACCAGAACGCTCGTCATCATAGCCAGGGAACCGAATCCGGAAGACACCATGTCACTCATGACATCTCCGTCATAATTTTTCAGCGCCCATACATATCCGCCTTCCGAGCGAAGCGTGCGAGCCACCGCGTCGTCAATCAGCGTATAAAAATATGTGATTCCATTTGCCTCAAATTTCTCTTTGTAGCTTTCTTCGTAGATCTTCTGGAAAATTGCACGGAACGTACCGTCATAAATCTTGCAGATGGTATCTTTTGTAGAAAACCAGAGATCCTGCTTTGTGGAAAGCGCGTACTGGAAACAGGCGTGTGCGAAGGAGGAAATGGATTTCTCCTTATTGTAAATGCTCTGAAGCACACCGGGTCCCTCATATTCACAGACAGTCTTGTGAAACAATTCCTCGCCCTTCTCATTTTTAAATGTCAACTCCGCGGTTCCTTTTTCCTCGACATGATATTCCGTACCATTGAAAATATCTGCGTAAGCATGACGCGCGACTGTGATCGGCTTCTTCCATGTGCTGACAACCGGATGGAGCTTTTCCAGTACAATCGGTGCGCGAAATACCGTGCCGTCCAAAATTCCCCGGATCGTCCCGTTTGGACTGGGCAGAAGCTGCTTCAGATGATATTCTTCCTGGCGCTGTGGATTTGCAGTAATCGTCGCACATTTCACTCCGACATGATGTTTTTTCACAGCATACGCAGCATCAATTGTGATCTGGTCATCGCTATTGTCTCTGCTTGTCACGGAAAGATCATAATATTCTGTATTAAGCTCAATAAATGGAGCTAACAGCTGCTCTTTGATCATTTTCCAGATCACCCGGGTCATCTCGTCGCCGTCCATCTCCACTATCGGATTCAACATCTTAATTTTGTCCATCGTAACCTCACCTTTCTTTGTTTTGTCTTTTACTTTACTAATAATCAATATATTATAGT
>JAJQCO010000046.1:0-2514 GCA_021202655.1 Clostridiales bacterium
CGCCTGGCGGCTTGACTTCGCTAAGCGCCGCTGCATACATGAAAGCAGCCAATCAGTCTGCGCCTAACGGCTTGAATTCTTGGGCTTTCATAGTAAAAAACAAATTTACTTTTTATGATGTCCGGGTCAAAATTACGTTTGACCCTGTTTAATTTTTTATATAGCGAGGAGTTTTATATTATGGCGAATATGTCCTATCATCAGCAAATGGACATCGAAAACATCAAGAAGCTTCGCACGCTGATCAGCGATCTTCCGCCTTTCTGCAAGGACTTTTTCCGCGGCATTGAACCGAGGACGTCTTCGCGTACCAGAATCGCGTATGCATATGATCTGTCGGTTTTTTTTCTTTATCTGCGGACAGAGAATCCGATATTAGCAAAGCTTGACATGAAGGATATCACGCTGGAGCATCTCGATCAGCTGACGGTATCTGACCTGGAAGAATATATGGAATATCTGAAATACCGCTTCAACGGCCAGGATCGGGAGGTTGTCAACAAGGAGCGCGGAATTATGAGAAAGATTTCCTCGCTCAAGAGCTTTTACAACTACTTCTATCGCAACGAGAAGATCCGCAACAACCCGGCGGAGCTGGTGCGCATGCCGAAGCTCCACGAAAAAGAGATCATCCGGCTGGATGTGGATGAGGTGGCGATGCTGTTGGACGAGGTGGAACAGGGAGATCAGCTGACTGACAGGCAGAAGGTTTTTCACAACAAGACTCGCGTGCGGGATCTGGCGATCATGACTCTCCTGCTCGGAACCGGAATCCGTGTCTCGGAATGTGTCGGCCTGGATATCCGTGATGTGGACTTCAAAAACGGAGGGATCCATGTCCACCGGAAAGGCGGCAAGGAAGTCACTGTTTATTTTGGCATGGAGGTCGAGGACGCTCTGCAGGATTATCTGGATGAGCGATTCGGCATTCAGGCAGAGCCCGGTCATGAAGACGCACTCTTCCTCTCTCTCCAGCGCAGACGAATCAATGTGCGCAGTGTGGAAAATATGGTAAAAAAATATGCCCGCATCGTTACGCCGCTCAAGAAGATTACACCTCACAAGCTGCGCAGCACATACGGAACGAGTCTGTATCGGGAAACCGGAGACATCTACCTTGTGGCAGACGTCCTGGGCCACTCAGATGTCAATACGACCAGAAAGCATTACGCGGCTCTGGAGGACGACAGACGGCGAAGCGCACGGAACGCCGTGCGCCTGCGGGAAAAGGAATGACAGATCCTGTTTTTCAGATGATAATAAGAAATACCAGTGCAAGGATGACACACAGACTGATAATCAGCGGAATCATCCTGAATGTGATAAATTTAAAAACAGAAAGAACGATTCCCAGGACAAATCCAAGCACTGTGATGACGACGGCAACAGTCGTGCCGATGATGCCAAACAGGATTCCAAATATCAGTCCGGCGACAATCAACGCCAGACCCAGCAGAAATATAAACATTTTCTTCACCTCACGATTTTAAAGTTTACATAAATTATTTATGTGAACTACATGGCGACCGTTCCTGTCGCAGGACGGGGCTATCAATTGCCTGGCCCGGTTACGCCCGGGCCGCCTTCTGCGCCGGACGTGCCTGTGCCGGAGTTTTCTCCTGGCGCTTCGAGCGCATTGTGTGGCGCCGATTCGACAGGCTCCTCCCTGGAAGCGGCGGTTGTCGGTGTCGTTCCGGGGCCGGAGGGGCCATGTTCCGCATTGGTTGCTTCTTCTCCGGTCTGGCCCTGCGTGATCGCGTGCTTCTCGTCTTCCGTCTCTTTCTCCTGACCTGTGACATTCTCTCCCACGTTTTCCGTCTCTTCCCCGGTCAGTGCTTCGATTGTCTCTTCGATGGTTTCTGTCTCTTCCGCGCTCTCCGTCTCTTCCTCATGCTCGATGCTTTCCGTCTCTGTGACAGCAGCGCTTTCAGCGGCGGTCTGAGCCGTGTTGCCCTGCGAGGAGCCGGAGGTGCTGCCGGTATTTCCTTCTGTACCGACATTCTTGCCGGATTCCGTATCCTTGCCGGGTTCTCCAAGACCGGTTACCTCGGCGATGTGATTGCTCGCGTCCAGCACCGTGTCGGAGGGCGTATAATCGGTCTTATCATAGAGGAAGCTGTGCAGCTGGATGACATTGCTCTCAAGCGTCGTCGGGATGACACAGGATTTGCCGTCGATCTTCATCTCCTGATGAGAAAACGGGAAGCCGGAGGTCTGGCTGATGTAATATTTTTTGGCGTTTTTTGCCAGGCTGAGGACTTCGTCCAGGCCGATGCTGGTGGAAATCTGAGGATATACGGTATTTACCAGGGCGATCAGCGTAGACACATCTGCACTCTTCGCCTTCTCCATGGCGAGTCCCAGTACCTTGCGCTGCCGCTCGGTACGGTTAAAGTCTGTATCCATCAGGCGAAGTCTCGCATAGGCAACCGCCTGAACGCCGTCCAGGTGATTTGCTCCGGCTCTTGTCAGATGGACAGAGCCGACGCCGGGGGCTTCGACCTTTTCGGTAAT
>JAJQCO010000046.1:2524-9876 GCA_021202655.1 Clostridiales bacterium
GTATATTGATTGCATCCACAATCGCCTTCCAGTTAAACGAGGCGTAATTGTCTATGTGCAGATCCATATTATCCTGAAGGGTATGTATGGCCTGCTCGGGTCCTCCGAGGAAGTAGGCTTCGTTTGTTTTGTCGTAGGTACCGTCCGAATCAATCTTCAGATAGGTGTCACGGAACACAGACGCCAGACGTATCTCCCCGGTACTCCGGTCAATGGTGCAGAGCATCTCCACATCTGACAGAGCTCCCTTGCCGAGATTTCCATCGCGGGAATCCAGACCAAACACGGCGATCGTCCAGTAGGCGCTTCCTGTTCCGAAAAAATGGCGATATGCGAAGAATCCGCCTGCCAGGATGACAATGGCAGCTAGAAACGGGATCATCGGAATCCGTTTCCTTCGGCGCGTCACCCTGCGATTTCTGCGGCTGGATGTCTTCCCGTCGTCGTATTGGGGCGAGCCGGATCGCCTTCCGGTTGTCTGTCCTCCCGTGCGTTTTCTCTGCTCGTGTCTCCTCCGCATACGGTCTATTTCATCCTCATATGAATCCCCTCTGTCATTCATTTGCGCGTTGTCCTCTCCTTTTTGATCTCTCTGATCTTTAGTCGATCAGTCTGCGATAGTATGGCCAGCTGGCCTCTCTCGATGTAACGACGACGTTATTATCGGATCCGGAAGTCTCGTTGATGCAGAGAATCCTTCCATCGGACTCCCAGCCGAGGAACATGATAACATGAGCCTCCGAGCCGGTCCGGATGATGATGTCGCCCGGCAGCAAATCTTCCCGGTTGATTCCGGTACCGGTAAAGGCAAGGCCTGCCGTGCTCTCATAGGGAAGCCGTTCGCCCGTAACAGACCAGTATACCCAGTTGATCCAGCCGGAGCAATCCAGCCCCTTCAGGATCCTTCCATCTTCATCCGGAGCTACCGGAATTCCAAAATTGTTTCCCTCGTAGCCTGGCCGGGACGCTTTTCCGCACCAATAATAAGGCACCTTGCCGACCGAATTAAGTGCAAAACGGATCAATGCCCTTCTCGTCTCAGAGATATCGTCCGGGAGAAGCGCCATGTAGGATTCGATATCTGCCTCTGTCAGCGGATTTCCCGGCGAGATGATCGATACGGAAAGGCCATATCGCTCATACCAGTCCTGGGCGGCCAGATTCCTTGCCGCTTCTATCAGATCGTCTGTCCAGCCCGGCCACTCTCCCGCCCCGGTTCCAATCTGCGCAGGATCGTTTCCCACCGCATCCAGAGAAAAGAGGGAGCTTGCCGTTTCATCCAGGCCGGTAATCTCCAGATGGACGATCAGATCCACATGTCCCGGGCAGTACGAAGCATTGGAGGGCGAAGCCTTATGGATATGGGATATTTGCTCTTCTACGGTATCCGCGAACGTTTCTGCTGTCTCCTCGTTCTCATCTGGAAGTGTTTCCACTGCTTCCCTGTTTTCCTCTCCGGCATTTTCTTCGGTCTCGCTGTTCTCGTTTTCCGTTGTTTCAGAATCTGTGATTCCGGATCCGCCGGAATGAATGATCCGGCTGGTCTGCGTTTCCATCTCTTCTGAGGCAGCGGTTTGAGATTCCGGAAAGCTCTGTACTTCTTCTCTCTCCGCTGCCGTCTCCTCGCTTTCGGTCGGGAAAGCAGCGATGGTCTCTGTCGTCGTCGCATAAGCGGTAAATCCGTCTTCTGTTTCGCTCTCTGACTCCTCTTTTTCCGTTTCGGACGCGGGAGCCTCTGATTCGGCTCCGACGCGAATCACGGCTGATTTGCTCTCCGGCTCCGTTTCCGTCTCTTCCTCTGTCTGAGATGCGTCGGTTCTCGTCGTGCCTGCGGTAATAACCGATGACAAGGCTTCCGACGGGGAATCGTCCTCCTGATCTCCGATCAGCTGCTTTTGCTCCTCCTCCGTAAGCTCGTCCTCAAGATCCTCCGGATTCAGACCATCCGCATCCTCTCCGACGCAGCCGGAACAGTAATATACATCACTGATGCTGATCTGATAAAAATGGGACAGCTCCCACAGCTTCTGCGCATACGAGAGGAACAGATCATACTGATCCGCTCCCTGATAATATGTATAAACATTGGCCATAGACATGATATCTATGACATTGGACTTCGGCGAAATGGCATGGCCGTCGCCATCGGTAGCCGTCACCCGTGTGCTCTTAAAGGATCCGATCGTCCAGGTTGTCGGATCGTCTGCGTCGTGGCTGCTGTCATTCGGATTGTAATCGCCCAGCACCCGCTCCGCGGATATTCCAAGAAGTGCGGCTACCTCTGCCGGAGTATTGTCGGAATAGCCGTAAATATGACTCATCCAGTTGGAATCCTCACGCATCAGTGTCTGGAAAGCGTCATAGGCATAGCTTTCCGCGATATTTGTCGTGTCTGCCCCTTCTGGAAAAAGATATGCCAGATTCAGATCATCCAGAGAGGGAACCCAGCCCTCCTCCGCCACACTGGCCGTCGCCGTCTGTTTTTTCGGTGCGGTGATTCTTTCACGGCTGTTTTCCGGCCTTGGTTCGTCCTCGTTCTGCACGATCTCCTCCAGAACCGGCTCTGTAATCGGAACATAGCTTTCTGCGATCGCTGACGCAACGCCTCCGCAGATGATCATCAGGCCGGCCGCAGCGCAGGCGCTGCGATGTCTTGTCAGCCAGGGCGTGATTTGCCTGCCGTTTTGCCATGACATGCGAAAAAAACCGCCGACGGTAGGTTTTTCTATTTTTTCATGTAATTTCTGTCTTTGAAATAATTTCATTTATTCATCATCTATCCTGTCAATCGTTTCTTTGTCTTTTCTCAGGTTACACGCCAGTTGGCTGATGTGTGACCTGTAACCTTTTCTCAGGTTATCGGGTTGGGATCAACCAACTCCGGTATTATCAGATTTTTATTCTAACATAGATGAGAAAGGAAAAACAGAGGATAATATTTAAAAAACATTTAAGATATGGCAACCTGCAGACAGGGAATGGAAAAGACTTCCGGTCATCTCCACTCCCTGTCTGGTTTGCCATAGCAAACGGAAGGAGCCGCCAGTGGCAGATCCTTCCGTTTGCCATAGCATACGAAAGAAGCTGCCGGTGACAGGTTCTTTCGTTCATTTATTCGCAGATTTCCCGGAATTCCTCCGGGCTGATGGTCTTGCCGTCTCTCCAGATCCGCTCCAGATCATAAAACAGTCGATCCTCGCGGCAGAACACATGGACAATAATGTCGCCATAGTCCATCAGCACCCAGTTGGCGCTCTGATAGCCTTCAATCTGGCGACAGGCAAATCCACTCTTTTGCAGCGCTTCCTCCACACTGTCCGTCATGGCCTGTACCTGTTTGGAATTCGAACCGCTGGCGATCAGAAAATAATCCGCCAGGACAGATACCTGTCGGATATCAATGATCCGGATATCCTCAGCCTTCTTGTCTTCCAGCGCGCCGACTGCCAGCTTTACCATCTCTTTCGCCTGATCCATTTACTTATCCCCCTTTTCCCTCATCGGTCTGGTCAGCGTATCATAATATTGATACGCATTTTTTGTCACACTGTCCATGTGCCCCTTTTTCCCTTTCAGGTACTGAATCGTATCGGCGAGGATTTCATACATGGTCAGATCAAGATCCTGAAACGCAAGATAACGTACCTGGCTCAGATTAGATGCCTTGCTGCGTCTCGGTTCTATGTAATCGGCAATATAAAGGATCTTGTCCAGCGTACTCATATCTGCCTTTCCGGTTGTATGCCAACGGATCGCGGAGAGAATATCCGGATCGTCGATGCCAAATTTATTTTCTGCCATCCAGCTGCCATATTTGGCATGGATGACAGCGGGCGCTTTCAGCTCGTCGTCGGTCAGAATCAGACCGTGTTTTTTGCATCTTGAGATCAGCTGGCTGTCCGTATAGCGCTTTGCGCAGTCGTGCAGCAGACCGGCAAGCTCTGCCTTCAGCAGATCATATTGATAGCGCATGGCCAGGGATGTGCAGGTGTAGGAGACACTCAGGGAATGCTCATACCGCATCGGATCCAGGGTCGATTCCAGCTGTCTTCGAAACAGGATGATCTGTTCGTTCATAGTGATCATAATGTCAATCCTCCGTATCGTGTCTTTCCTCTGTGTAGAGTCTGTGCTCCGTGATATAGTGTGCGACACATTCCGGCACATAATTTATCACGTCCCTGCCGTCCCGCTCCATCTGACGGAGATGTTCCGACGAAATATCAATCTCATCAAAATGAAGGAAACGGATATCGGCGCCAAACCGGTCGCACAGAAACTGAAGCTGCTCCTCCATGCTGATGTGAGGCTTGCGGTAGGCTCGTCCCGCGACAAGAATGGTCGTCATGCCAAGGATTTCCTCCGGGTGATACCAGGTCTGCAGCTCGTAGAAGGAGTCTGCCCCGATGATAAAATAAAAGGTATGCTCCGGATATCTTTCGCGCAGCAGGCGAAGCGTCTGTGCGGTGTAGGTTTCCCCGGATCGTTTTGCTTCGAAATCAGAAAAACGGAAACGGGGAAAACCGGTAATGGCCAGCCGCACCATGGCGCAGCGGTCGGAAACGTCCGTTACGTGGCGGTCTTTCTTGTGAGGGGGATTGCCAGACGGCATAAACCATACCTCGTCAAGCTCAAATTCCCGGAGCGCCTGCTCTCCCACTCTCAGATGCCCATAATGAATCGGGTCGAATGTACCGCCCATGATTCCGATCCTGGCCATAATCCCATTCCTCCGTTACTCCGGCGTCCGCATCTGCGTTCTCTGTCCCGGCGCATCTGTTCCTTACCCCGGCAGAATGATTTTGCGTTTTGATTCATCCTTTGCCGGTTTATATAATACGATTTTTTTGCCGATGACCTGCACCACATCTGAGCGTGTCCGCTCTGCCAGCGTCTGCGCGATGGCGCGTTCATCCTCCATGCAGTTCTTTAATACGCTGACCTTGATCAGCTCCCGCGCCTCGAGAGCTTCGCCGATCGCCGCAGTCACCTCGGGCGTCACGCCGGATTTGCCAACCTGGAAGATCGGTTCCATCGTCATCGCAAGGCCTTTGAGAAAGGATCTCTGTTTGCTTGTCATAATTCTCCTCTGTCACAAATCATATATTTGTTGTCAATTATTCCCTCTATCCATTAGAATCATTTATAATAATCAAAAGAGAGTCCGTACATACGAACCGTATCACCCTCCTGGATGCCCGCGTCCTCAAGATCCTTAAGGATCCCATTTTCCTTCAGGAAATTCTGGAAGAACTGAAATCCCTTCTCAGACTCCAGGTTTGTATAGCCAAGCATCTTCTCAATCCGGGGGCCTTCCACCACATAGGAGCCGTCGTCATCACGGGAAACCGTATATGACAGGTTCCGGTCGCCGGCATATTCCACATGAAATTCCTTCTCGAACACAATCGGTTCTCTGTCCATGGTGCGAAGCAACTCGAAAACGGCATACAGCAATTCCTTTACGCCCTTGCCGGTCACTGCCGAGATCGGAAATACCCGGATTCCCTCCGGTTCAAATGTTTTTTTCAGAAGCTCCGCCGGATTTTCGCCGTCCGCATATACCGCATCCATCTTGTTTGCGGCAATCACCATCGGACGCGTGAGCAGCTCCGGACTGTAGGCTTCAAGCTCCGCGTGAATCGCACGGATATCGGCGACCGGGTCGCGTCCCTCCGTTCCTGCCGCGTCGACTACATGAATCAGAACCCGGCATCGCTCGATGTGGCGCAGGAAATCATGTCCCAGGCCAACGCCCTGAGACGCTCCCTCAATCAGCCCCGGGATATCGGCCATGACAAAGCCGGCGCCTTCGCCCAGATCAACCACCCCAAGATGGGGATCCAGAGTCGTGAAATGATAATTCGCGATCTTCGGATGCGCGTTGGAAACACGGGAAAGAAGCGTCGATTTGCCGACATTCGGAAATCCGACCAGTCCGACGTCCGCGATCACCTTCAGCTCCAGCAGAACCCAGAGCTCCGCGCCGTCCTGGCCGGGCTGGGCATACTTCGGCGCCTGCATGGTCGGCGTGGCAAAATGCATATTCCCCAGGCCGCCCTTGCCGCCCCGGAGGATTACCTCACGGCGATTCTCGCCGGACATATCGGCAATGACCTTGCCGGATTCGAAATCCTTGATGACGGTGCCCTCCGGAACCCGGATGACCAGATCATCCGCGCTTGCCCCGTGACAGCGACGTTTGCCGCCCTCCTCGCCGTTTTTCGCGACATATTTTCGGATATGGCGGAAATCCGTCAGAGTATTTAACCCAGGATCCACCTCAAAGATAATATCACCGCCCCTGCCGCCGTCGCCGCCATCCGGGCCTCCGGCCGGGACATACAGCTCGCGGCGGAAGCTGACATGGCCGTCGCCGCCCTTTCCGGATTTGATGAATATTTTTGCACGATCCGCAAACATGAAGTTTTCCTCCACAATAACTATGCAAACGACAGGACCTGCCACTGGCAGCTCCTTCCGTATGCTTTGGCAAATAAAAGGCTCCATACGAATCATAGTATGGAGCCTGTCGGTCGTTTCTTATTCGCTGATTGCTCTCGGATAAACAGAAACCTGCTTCTTGTCTCTGCCCTTTCTCTCGAATCTCACGATTCCGTCTGCGGTAGCAAACAGGGTGTCATCCCCGCCGCGGCCCACATTCAGGCCCGGATGGATCTTTGTTCCACGCTGCCTGTAAAGAATATTACCGGCGAGTACAAACTGACCGTCCGCTCTCTTCGCGCCAAGTCTCTTTGACTCGGAATCACGGCCATTCTTCGTGGAGCCAACGCCCTTCTTATGAGCAAACAACTGAAGGTTCATCTGAAACATCTCTTACACCTCCTTAAACTGAATCTTAATATACGGTTCTCCATAGACCTCCTCGATATCCAGCAGACCGAATATCAGGGAGTTCAGAAGAAGCTTTCCCTCCGGACTGACCTTCTCCGCCGTTTCTGTAAAACGGAACCGGAACATTCCGGACGCTTCCTCTTCCTCTGCCTCAAAACGGTCGTCTGTGAAATGCTCCACAGAATTCGCCATATTGAGGACAAGCGCAGATGCGGCGGCACACACAAGCTCCTGACCAGGCACGGGATCAGACGCCCGGCCTGCATGTCCGATCAACTCAATACCGCTGTACTGCCCTTCGGAAGCTGCGGCAGGACCTGCCTCCGGCAGCTCCTTTCGCATGCTATGGCTAACAAAAACAGTAACCTGAATCATTACTGCACATTGATCTTGTCGATCTTAACCTGAGTATAAAGCTGTCTGTGGCCGTTCTTCTTGTGATATCCGGTCTTTCTCTTGTACTTGTAGACAATGACCTTCTTCGCCTTCGCTTCCTT
>JAJQCO010000224.1:0-270 GCA_021202655.1 Clostridiales bacterium
TATTTTTTTTAGCTTTTTAGGATTCGTTGCGTGTATGTCATCTAGCATGAGTTGCTCATTTATCCCTATGTCCTCTCGAATTTTACTCATTTTCTCATTCTCAGATACCCGAATCTCTCCCCGCAGGATACTTAGCGTCTCCTCCTTCGATGCCCGGATCTCTTCTCTGATGCAGTTCAGCGTTTCATTCAAAGCCTTTTGAATGATCTGCACATCATTGCTGTCTAACATGGCATGCCTCGTCTCATGCCCCCGGACCACCAGCCGTGT
>JAJQCO010000224.1:318-9413 GCA_021202655.1 Clostridiales bacterium
CTATTTATCTGGTATAATACAACTACAGGACCTGCCACTGGCAGCTCCTTCCGTATGCTATAGCAAACTACAGGACCTGCCGCTGGCAGCTTCTCTCGTTTACCATGGCAGGCAAAATGATCACTCTGGAGGAAAGAAAAATGTCTGACAATTATCTGATCGTTGTTGATATGCAGAATGATTTCGTAACCGGCTCCCTGGGAACGCCACAGGCGCGCGCCATCACCGATCGCGTCATCAAAAAGGTACAGGATTTTGACGGCATTGTTATTTTTACAAAAGACACCCACTTTGATAATTATCTCTCCACAGGCGAGGGGCAAAAGCTTCCCGTCCCTCACTGCATTGTGAACACCGATGGCTGGCAGCTGATCCCGGAGCTGAATCAGATCCAGATAGAAAACAGCCTGGATGTATATGAAAAATATACCTTTGGCTCCGTCGATCTGGCGCATGATCTTCTGGAACGCAACGAAGATGAGCCGATCGGTTCTATTGAACTCATCGGCCTCTGCACAGATATCTGCGTTGTGTCAAACGCCCTGCTGTTGAAGGCCTGCCTGCCGGAAGTCCCCATCCTGGTCGACGCCTCCTGCTGCGCTGGCGTCACACCGGCAAAGCATGACGCCGCGCTGGAAACCATGCGCAGCTGCCAGATTGATGTCCGTCCGTAGGACTGCCTTTTGTCGGCTCAGACCACAAAAGGCAATCCTCCCAACATTCCGTCGTTATTCCAGCTCAAACGCGCCGGTATACAGCTGATAGTATGTCCCCTTCTGGGCAATCAGACTGTCATGGTCACCTCTCTCAATGATCCTTCCATGATCCAGAACCATGATCGCATCGCTGTTTCTGACTGTGGAAAGACGGTGTGCGATGACGAAGACGGTTCTGCCCCGCATCAGGTTATCCATACCGGCCTGCACAAGCGCCTCTGTACGGGTATCGATGGAGGACGTCGCCTCATCCAGAATCATGACCGGCGGATCGGCGACGGCCGCGCGGGCAATGGAAATCAGCTGCCGCTGCCCCTGTGAAAGGCTCGCGCCATTTCCGGTCAGCATGGTCTGATAACCGTCCGGCAGACGCGTGATAAAATCATCCGCGTTTGCCAGCCTGGCCGCCGCCATGCATTCCTCGTCTGTCGCGTCCAGCCTGCCGTAACGAATATTGTCCATCACAGTGCCGGTAAAGAGATTGACGTCCTGCAGCACGACGCCCAGAGATCGCCTCAGCTCCGGTTTCTTTATTTTATTGATATTGATTCCGTCATAACGGATTTTCCCGTCCGGGATATCATAAAAACGGTTAATCAGGTTTGTAATCGTCGTCTTGCCCGCGCCTGTCGCGCCGACGAAAGCAATCTTCTGTCCCGGCTTCGCGTACAGAGAGATGTCATGAAGGACCATTTTATCCGGCGTATAGCCGAAATCGACGCCGACCATCTGAATATCGCCCTTTAATTCCGTATAGGTCACGGTTCCGTCCGCCTTATGCGGATGCCTCCATGCCCACATGCCGGTCGGTTTCTCCGACTCCATGATCTCGCCCTTATCATTTTTCGTGCAGTTCACCAGCACGACATAGCCTTCATCCTGTTCCGGCTCCTGATCAATCAGTTCAAACACGCGGCCTGCCCCGGCAAGAGCCATTGCCATCATTGACACCTGGTTGGACACCTGACCGATGGTCTGCGAAAGCTGTCTCGACATGCTCAGAAATGAAATAATGATACCGGCTGTGATGCTTCCCATACCGGCCAGACTCAAATTCGGCGCATGAAAATAAATCATAAGTCCCCCGACTACCGCCAGCAGCACATACATCACATTTCCCATATTACCTAAAATCGGCATCAGAATATTGCCGTTTTGATGCGCCATCTCACCGTCTGAAAACAGCTTTTCATTCAGTCTCATAAACTGCTGCTTTCCCTCTTCTTCATGGCAGAAAACCTGGACAACCTTCTGCCCCTCCATCATCTCCTCGATGAAGCCTTCCTCCGCCGCCAGAGATCTCTGCTGCGCCATCATGTACTTCGCGCTGGCGCCGGCAAATTTCCGGCTGACAAAAAGCATGGCGCCGATAAACAAAAGCACCACCACCGTCAGACCGATATTATAAGACAGCATAACGATAAGAATACCCAATATCGTCAGCGTCGACTGCATCAGCATCGGCATACTCTGTCAGATAAACTGCCGGATCGCGTCCGTATCATTTGTATAGTTACTCATGATATCGCCTTGCGCATGCGTATCAAAATAGCGGATCGGCAGCGTCTGCATCCTGTCAAACATATCTGTCCGGAAATGCTTCAGGGTTCCCTGCGTAACCCTCGCCATCGTCCTGGTATTTAACAGGGAACAGCTGACACCGAGCGCATAGACACCGGCCATGGTCCCGAGGATCCGGACCATATCCGGCCAGACCGCCTCAAGGCCGACTGAAATTCCCGGCGTAATACACGTATCGATCAATCTCTGCAAAAAAACGGTAGAAACCATGGACGAGGAGGCTGTGATGATAATGCAACAGATAACCAGGAACAGTTCCCGCCCGTAATATCGCAGAATATACCTTAGCAGTCTCCCTGCCGTCCCCTTCCGGATTCCGCTGAAATCAGCGCCCTGTGCGCCGCGCGGGCCGCGCAATCTTCTTCCCTCTGCCATGTTATACCGCCTCCTTGCTTCTGGTCTGCGAATCATAAACCTCGCGGTAGATCCCGCCTGCCGCAAGCAGCTCTTCACTGGTCCCCTGCTCCACAATGCGGCCGCCGTCCATGACCAGGATGATATCTGCGTCCTCCACGGAAGAAACACGCTGGGCAATGATAATCTTTGTCGTCTCCGGAATCTCCTCCCGGAACGCCCGGCGGATTAAGGAATCTGTCTTCGTGTCGACCGCCGAGGTCGAGTCGTCCAGAATCAGAATCTTTGGTTTCTTTAAGAGCGCTCTGGCAATACACAGTCTCTGCTTCTGGCCTCCGGAAACATTCGTGCCTCCACGCTCAATATAGGTGTCATATTTTTCCGGAAACTGCTGAACGAATTCGTCTGCCTGCGCCAGCCGACAGACACGCTCGATTTCTTCATCACTCGCCGTCTTGTCGCCCCATCGCAGATTTTCGCGAATCGTTCCGGAAAACAGAACATTCTTCTGAAGGACGACCGCCACCTGGCTTCGCAGCGTCTCCAGATCGTATTCCCGCACATCCTTCCCGCCGACCTTCACGCAGCCCTCCGTCACGTCATAAAGACGTGGAATCAGCTGGATCAGCGTTGTCTTAGAGGAGCCGGTTCCTCCGATGATGCCCACCGTCGCACCGGACGGAATGCTGAGATTGATATCGGAAAGCGCGTCCTTCTTCCCTTCCGCCCGATACTTAAAGGAAACATGCTCAAAGACGATACTCCCGTCTGCAACCTCCGTCGCGCCGTCTGTCGGCGAAGTCAGGCTGCTCTCATGCTTTAACACCTCAGCAATACGCGCCGCCGATTCCTGCGCCATGGAGGCCATGACAAACAGCATCGACAGCATCATCATGGATGCGAGGATCTGAATCCCATAGGTCAGCAGCGAGGACAACTCGCCGGTCGACAGCTCGGTCGAAACCGTATTGATAATCATCCGGGAGCCAAAATAGCTGACCAGAAGCATCGCCATATAAATCGCGAACATCATCGTCGGCTGATTAAACGCCAGAATCTTCTCTGCATTCGTAAAATCGGAGCGAACCTCCTCCGCCGCCTTTCCAAACTTCTCAATCTCATAATTCTCGCGGACAAAGGATTTGACAACGCGAATGCCCGCGACATTTTCCTGTACCGACGCATTCAGCGCATCGTATTTCTTGAAAATCCGTTTAAAAATCGGACGTACCGTTCCGCTGATGGTAAAGAGCGCGGCTCCGACGAGCGGAACCATCACCAGGAAAATCAGCGCCATCTTCGCATTAATCGTCAGGCTCATCACCACAGAGAATATCAGCATAAGCGGCGTCCGGACCGCAATACGGATCAGCATCTGATACGCCATCTGAACATTCGTCACATCGGTCGTCATCCTGGTCACCAGAGACGACGTTGAAAACCGGTCGATATCGGCAAAGGCAAAATCCTGTACCTTAAAATATAAATCCTGTCTCAGATTTTTTGCGAACCCGCAGGCCGCGGTCGCCGCATAACGTCCTGACATCGCCCCGCAAAAAAGCGACGCCAGCGCCATCGCAAGGAGTGCCAGCCCATACCGGATAATCGGCGTCATCGCTTCCCCGGTCATCTGGTCAATCAGCTGTGCCATAATAAGCGGAATCATACATTCTAAAATCACTTCCAATGTGACAAAAAACGGAGTCAGGATCGCGTCGCGCCTGTACTCACGAATGCTTTTCGCCAAAGCTCGAATCATAAATGGAATCCCTCCAGTCCTTTCTTTCCTGAACGCCACAAATCGGCAGCTTTCTAACTTGAACGATGCTCCAGATTCCGGTTTAAAATCATAAGCAGCCGCTTAAGCTCTGCCCGCTCATCCTCAGACAGTCCCCGAAGCAGGTTCTCCTCAGCTCTCCGACGTTCCTCAAACAGATCCTGTGCCATGTCGCATGACTTCCTTGTATTGCACACAAGCTTGTTGCGTCGGTTTGTCTCATCCATATGGCAGTAAAGAAAACCGCCCTTTTCCAGCCTTGTCACCAGTCCCACAACCGTCGGATGGGCAACGCCAAGATAAGCCTCGATCTCCTTTTGCGTCGTCCTGCCGCCCTGCATGGCAACAAACTGCATCACTCGCAGCTGAGAAAAAGTCAGTCCCCTTTTCTTTAAGGCCGCGTCTCCGTAAGCCTTCATCTTGTCATGAAGCTGCTTGATCAGAGCGCCGATATCTTCCTGGCACATCCTGTCACCTCTTTCTTTTGTAGCGTGCTACACATTATAGTGTATTATTCCCCCTCTGTCAACCCGTTTTTCAAAGAAAAGGGCATACGGCCTCATCCGGGATATTTCCCGGACGAGGCCGTATGCCGCTACATTCTTGTTTCGTATTACTCTCCCATGTACTGCTTCGCCTGCTCGGCGATCAGGTTCTCATCCTCAAAATAGTCGATCTTCATCGCGCGCTTCATATCCGCCATGGTCACAGACGCTACCTCGCGGGCTGCGTCACAGCCCTCCTTCAGGATACGGTACACGCCGGGAATATCCTTCTCAAACTCATGCCGTCTCGCGCGAATCGGCGCCAGCTCCTCCTGGAGCACATGGTTCAGGAATTTCTTTACCTTCATGTCTCCCAGGCCGCCCCTGGTATAGTGATCCTTAAGCTCCTGCAGGTTCTGATACTCCGGCAGGTACTCCGCGAAATGTTCCGGACGCGAAAATGCCTCCAGATAGGTAAAGACCGTATTCCCTTCGAGATGCCCCGGATCAGAGACCTTGATATGAAGCGGATCGGTGTACATGCTCATGACCTTCTCCCGCACCACCTTCTCCGGATCGGACAGATAGATACAGTTGCCCAGCGACTTGCTCATCTTCGCCTTGCCGTCCGTGCCGGGAAGTCTGCGGCAGACCTCGTTATCCGGAAGCAGGATCTCCGGCTCCACCAGCGTCTCGCCATATACCGCATTAAATTTGCGGACAATCTCCCTCGTCTGCTCAATCATCGGTTCCTGATCCTCTCCGACCGGCACCGTCGTCGCCCGGAACGCCGTGATATCCGACGCCTGGCTGATCGGATAGCAGAAAAATCCGACCGGGATACTGGCCTCAAAGTTGCGAAGCTGAATCTCCGCCTTCACCGTCGGGTTTCGCTGAAGTCTCGACACGGTCACCAGATTCATAAAATAAAACGTCATTTCCGTCAGCTCTGTAATCTGTGACTGGATGAACAGATGGGACTTTGCCGGATCCAGTCCCACCGAGAGGTAATCCAACGCCACCTCGATAATATTCTGGCGCACCTTCTCAGGATTGTCCGCATTGTCCGTCAATGCCTGCGCGTCCGCTATCATAATAAAGATTTTTTCATATTCCCCGGAATTCTGAAGCTCAACCCGCCGCTTCAGGGATCCCACGTAATGTCCCAGATGCAGCTTGCCGGTCGGCCGATCTCCGGTCAATATAATCTTGCCCATATCTTATATTCCCTCCCATGTTCATTCTGTCTCACACTGTCTGTCATTTATCTTAACACAGAAGTCTGTGATTTGCATCTGTTTTTTCAGACTTCGCTTTTTTCTCACCTGTTTTTTTCACAGCGTTCGCGTATTCGCGATACTCCCGGTCGGTCAGCCGGACGCTCTGACCCGCATAGAACATGCGGTCCAGCATGTCCGCCAGTTCAAAGAGTAACGCCGCTTCCGGGCTTTGCGCCGTCCCGTCTGTCCATGTGACATGCGAAGCCTCTGTCGTCGCATCTGCAGCTATGACGTTTCCGGCTCCCGCCGTCCCGTCGGCGTCGATCTTCCATAACCCGGCAAGCCGTTTCACATATTCAGCCGGGCTTTCCGCCGCCCTGCGGTTCATCTTCAGCGAACGCCCGACCCTCTCCGCCAGGACAAACAATCCCTCCGGCGTCTTTCGATAACGCCGGTACAGACGGGCGAAACGAAGCTTCTCTCTCAGCCTGCGAAAAAGCATCCGCCATGCTTCCAGGAAATGGCTGTTCCTGACGACCTGCGTTCTTACCTTACGCAGTCCGGTTCTCTCCATCCGCACGCCCCGGAAACGGTAAAAAATACAGACGACAAGCGCAAGCGCCGCCACGGCTAAAAAGATCAGAGCCACCCACATCGGAATCTGAACCCCACTCTTTTCCAGCGCTTCCTCGCCGACGTTCTGCATCGTGAACACTGCGTCCCCCTCCGCCTGCTGCGGCGAGGATGGAAGAAGCCGGAGCAGAAACAGAATCAGATATCCCAGCGCCACGCCAATGACGTGAAACACTGCCGACAGGATTCCCAGGATAACGGATGCGGCCGCCAGGAACAGATCTACGGCACTGTGAACCTGTCCGGACGCGATTCCGGCTACCACTCCGGACGCAAGCAGACATAGCCCGACGGCAGCTGCCGCCACAATTCCGGTTCCGATCCCGCTTCCGCGGATCATCCGGCCGCCCTCCTCCCTCGTGCGCAGACGTCCGACCGTAAACAGATCCAGCGCCAGGACAAGAAGCGTAAAGGTAAGGAGCTCCGTATCCGCCGATGTCCCCGTAAAGCTGACCGTATACAGATAAAACGCTGTCTCCACAACCAGAACATCCACATACCGCAGAATCCCATTCGGCCCATGATGATACCAGGACGCCGCGCCGGCATGTATGGCAATCCCCGCAGCGCAGGATGCAAAGACAAGCGCCGCGTCTCTCTGCCCATGTGCCGCCGTAAAAACGAAAACCGCCAGATATGCCCCGAGAGCCGCGGCAGCGCCATTCCACAGCAGGTACAAATTCAGCGGGACACGAAAAGAAATCAGCCCCTCATTCACCAGGAGCTGAATCAGCAGAATCCCCGCCCAGGCAAAGCACCGGATCGGCATATTTCCTTCCAGGATCACCATCAGGGACAGGATCGGAAGACAGACAGCCGAAAGATCCGACGCCACCGCGCAGAAACTGCTCAGGATGCGGTTTCCCCATCCTTCCATTTGTCCTTCCCTCCAGTTTCGATTCTTGTATCAACCAGCGTCTCCTCCGGCACATTCTCCATCGCAGGACGCTCCATCAGCAGATCCTCCGCATAGTAGCAGTCATATTCTCCCATCTGCGACTGCACACGCTCCCAGGATATCACATGCGCCCGGCTTCTGCCAAGCCCCTCCGCCAGCGCTTCCAGGCTGGATCCCTCGTCTGTCCGGACACAGAGATAGAGGTTTCCCAGACGGTGGCTGATCTGCCAGAACTCTTCATAGGGAAAAGTCTGCGCCTCCGCCTGATAGTCAATCATGGCAAGAGCATTCATATACGCAGACAAAAGATCCCCCTCCTCGTCCGGGAGGCAGAAAAGCGCCTCACGGCTTCCGTAGCCCGGTATCAAAAGCGCCGTCGGAATCCCCCGCTCGCGGACGGCGCACAGACAGGAGGCAACCAGGCTGATCATTTCCTCGAGCTCCCGTTCCTTAAGAAATGTGCTGATCTGCATCGTCCCGTCAGAATTCCTGTGAACGGCAAGGTTCCGGAAGGATTCCAGATCCAGGACAAAGGTGACGCAACCCGGAGTGATGGTTTCATAGACATTGACCTCCATCCGCCCGCTTGAGGCAAGAAGTCTCCAGTTAATCCGCTTCATGGGATCGCCGGGCAGGTAATCGCGGCTGTTTTTTAAGACCGTGATATCCTCGGTCTGCCCCCGGCCTCCCGTCACTGCCTCCTGAGTGATACGCAAAAAGGGCTGCGGTCTCACCGGCACGATCTCCGGATAAACCGTCAGGCGGACCGGCGCCGCAAATTCCCTCCAGCTCGTCAACGCACTCATACCAAATCCATCGCCCGCCTGCAAAAGAACGCCACCGATCTCCAGGCTCCCGCGCCGAAGCGCACAAAGCTCCTCTTCCCAGGAAATTTCCTGCTGCCACCAGAGCCATACCAGGCGTTCTCTCAGACCAATCTGTGGTTTTTCTGCCTCGTTTCGCGCGAACCGAAAATCCTCTTTTTCTCCCTTCTGACGGACGACCGGACGCGTCCCCGCGGGAAGCAGCACATCCATCCAGATCAGAGGAAGGAAGCTTTTGTTTCTCACCTTCACTTCCAGGCGCAGCAGATCTCCGACATGTCCGGCGCTCGCCGTCCCACGGACATGCACCTCAACCCGTTTCAGGATCCGTCCGCTCCAAAGCCTGGAGACAATGCCGAGAAGGGTGAGCACCGCGAGAAATACCGCTATCACATACACCTGAAAATAAATCGCCGTCACAGCCAGAACAAACAGAATGCCAATTCCCGGAAGCGAGACAAACACACTGTTTCTGTTACCTGCCATGAAACAGCTCCTTCTTGGACGGCGGCGTCTCCGTCTGTTCCAGAATCTCCGCCAGAATCTGCCCTGGCGCCTTCTTCTGAAAATGCGCTTCCCCGGTCAGCACAATCCGATGCTCCATGAC
>JAJQCO010000224.1:9423-9833 GCA_021202655.1 Clostridiales bacterium
GCTCCCAGATCGTCCGGATATCCTCCGGAATCACATAATCGCGTCCCTGCATCGCCGCCCAGGACTTGCTTCCCTGATACAGGCTTCTCGAAGCCCGGGGACTTCCTCCCTGCTTCAGCCATTCGCTGCTTCTCGTTTTCTGCACCAGCTCCACCATGTAATGCAGGCAATGTTCGGACACCTGCACCTTCGAAGCCTCCCGGCGGATCTGCCGGATCACATCCGGCCCGACGACCGCCTTTACCTCGTCGTACGGCGTCCCGTCTCCCAGCGATACCAGGATCTGCTCTTCCTCCTCCGCCGTCGGATATCCCATCGACAGGCAGACAAAAAAACGATCCATCTGAGCGGCGGGAAGCATAAAGGTACTCTCGCGCTCCACCGGGTTCTGGGTCGCCAGGACCACAAAG
>JAJQCO010000007.1:0-8240 GCA_021202655.1 Clostridiales bacterium
ACACAAACGATCGTCAGAGGAAGGGTTGTCATGGAGCATGACGTGATCAGTGCGGAGCCGGGATACGGACGATTTGTCAGGCCATGAATGACGGGATCGGAAGCGTGACATTGACAGAGGAAGCTGCTGAGATTTTCTTAAAATAGTGCTTGCGCGGAGCGAGAGATTGATGTATAATGCAGAAAAGAACATACGTTCGATATGAGCCGCGGCTTTTTACATAAGAGAAAGACAGGGAGGATGCCTGACCAGAGGGTATGCTCCTTTTGTGTATCCGTTTTATTTCGAAGAGACAGGTTTGGTTATATGTCACACTTATCAGATTGATTTATGAAAGGTTTGCCTTTATAATGAAATTATGAGAGCTTTTGCCGGATTGGGATGTGAGGGATCGGGATGGATAAGCGATATGATACGCCGGGATTGATACACTCAGAGAAACGTACGGAGTCCGTATACTGTGCCCTTGACAGGAGACGGACCGGCAGGAAGCTGCAGTTATATATGGAGCTGAGCGGGATTGGGCCGAGAGACATTCAGAGATATCTTTCTCTCTCCTGCGTGCAGACGGTATACCGATGGCTGAGCGGGACGAATGTCCCTACCATTGATAATTTATATGCGATGAGTCGTCTTTTCCATGTCAGGATGGATGACCTGATAGACGGAGGCGAGGGATGTCGGCCCGAATATTTTTATGACAGAGAGAAGGTGAGGCAGGTGAATCTGCGGATTGAGGAGGAGCCTCTTTCGCAGATGGGAGCCGCGTAGGAGAGGCATATCAAAGGGAACAGAGCAGAGGGAAGGGGGCATTTTTATTGGGAGCGTTTGACAGGATTGAGAGCGGTCTGCCCAGTGTCGACCGGTTGTTGGATTCCATACGCATGGGGGATAATGTGGTATGGAAGGTGACGACGTTAGAGGAGTTTATGTTTTTCGCGGAACCGTTTGTGCGGCAGGCGAAGGCGGACGGGCGGAATCTGATTTATATGAGATTTGGGGATCATCCGCCACTTTTTGAACCGCAGGAAGGGCTGAAGATATACGAATTTGATCCGGATAAGGGATTTGAGGCCTTTACCGTGGATATTTATAATCGGATCACGGCAGAGGGCTGGGACGCGTTTTATGTGTTCGACAGTCTCTCCTCCCTGCAGTCAGCGTGGTATACGGATCTGATGATGGGGAATTTTTTCCGCGTGACCTGTCCGTATCTGTTCAGCCTGGATACGGTGGCGTATTTTCCGTTGCTGCGCGGGAAGCATTCCTATGATACGGTGGCGAGGATAAGGGATACGACGCAGCTGCTCCTCGATGTGCATACCGGGGATCGGCGTTATCTTCATCCGCTTAAGGTGTGGAACCGTTATTCGTCGAAGATGTTTCTTCCATATTCCTTTCAGGAGAGGACGGGAGATTTTGAGATTCTCCAAGATGGCGTATCGCTGAGCCGGTACTATCATATGCTGGAGGAGGAGGATACGGAGACGCAGGATCTCAATTATGACAGTCATGACCGTTTCTTTGCCCGTGCGAGGATGGAATACAGTCAGGGCAATTTTAACAGGGAGACGGAGCAGCAGATTCTGGAGAGCACCATGACGAAGGATAAGCGTCTTCAGGAGATGTTGAGGAAGTATTTCAGGCCGAAGGATTATTTCAGCCTGCGTGACCGCATGGTCGGAAGCGGTTCCATCGGAGGGAAGGCCTGCGGCATGCTCCTGGCGCGCAGGATCGCTGCGACAGATCTGGCAGAATACAACATGCATCAGGAGCTTCATGATTCGTTTTATATCGGATCGGATGTGTTTTATACCTATATTGTGTCGAACAACTGCGGGAACATCCGCATCGCGCAGAGACCCGAGGAAGGATATTTTTCCAGGGCGGCAGATCTGACGCAGGCGCTTTTGTCCGGTGAATTCCCGCCGAAGATCCGGGATCAGTTCCGGTCGATTCTGGAGTATTATGGGCAGAGTCCGATTATCCTGCGCTCATCCAGTTTCCTGGAGGATGGGTTCGGGAATGCCTTTGCGGGGAAATATGAATCTGTCTTCTGTGTGAATCAGGGATCGCCGGAGGAACGGCTGGAGGCATTTGAGAATGCGGTTCGGACGGTGTATGCCAGTACGATGGACATATCGGCGCTGGAGTATCGGAAGATGCGCGGCCTGGAGGATAAGGATGAGCAGATGGCGGTGCTGGTGCAGCGGGTGTCCGGAGCGTATCACGGATCGATGTTTTTCCCGGCAGCCGCGGGGGTGGGCTACAGCTACAGTGCGTATCGTCTGACGAAGGATATGGATCCGGCGGCGGGGCTGCTGCGGATTGTAGCCGGTCTCGGCACGCGGGCCGTCGACCGCCCGGAGAATGATTATCCGCGGCTGGTGAACCTGGATCGTCCGGCTGTCTCCCTGCAGACAAGTGTGGCGGCGAAGCATCGGTTTTCCCAGCGGAAGATGGATGTGCTGGACACCTCAAAAAATGAAATAGTTAGCGTGAATGTGGACAGCATTCTGAATATCCTGCCCCTGTGGTATAAGAAGACGCTGATGGAGCGCGATTATGAGGCGGAGGACGCGCTGGCGCGGATGAACCGACGGCGTGAGGTGTGGTTTGTCACCTGCCAGAAGCTTCTCGAGAACGAGAAATTTACCGGATTGATGCAGAGACTGTTAAAATGCCTGGAACGGGCCTACGGCAATGCGGTTGATATCGAGTATACGGTAAATCTGGACGAGCACGGCGATTTTGTGGTAAATCTTTTGCAATGCCGTCCGCTGTACACAGGAAGCCGAGGCGGACGGATCACGGTTCCAGAGTTGGCAGGGGAACAGGTCTTCTTCGATTTGAGGGATTCCTCCATGGGGAATTCCGTGCAGGCTAAGATCGACGTGGTGATTCAGATTGATCCGATTGCGTATTATCAGTTCCCGTATGCGAAAAAGTCGCAGGCGGCGGACGCGGTGGGACGTCTGAACCATTATTACCGGGGCAGGGGAAAGCATGTGCTTTTGCTGGCCCCCGGACGCCTGGGGACGTCCTCTCCCGAGCTTGGGGTTCCGGTGAAGTTTGCGGATATTTCGGATTTCTGGGGGATCTGCGAGGTATCGGACAGCCGTGCCGGATACATGCCGGAGCTCAGCTACGGCAGTCATATGTTTCAGGATCTTGTGGAAGCGGAGATCCTGTACAGTGCGATCTGGAATGACGGAAGGACGAAAAGATATGAGGAGACGTTCCTGGCAGGGGAGAAAAACCGGTTCCCGGAGATCTGTCCGGATATGGAGGAGCTTTTTGATATGTTTCGGGTGACGGAGCCGCAGGATCTCTGGTATTGGAATGATTTGATGGCGGACAGAACCTTATGTGGACGGAGAACCAGGACAGGATGAAAATGACAACAGGAGGTTTGGACATTGTTTAAGGTAGAGAAAAGGGTGTTGGGACGGCTGGGACAGTGCTATTCGATTGCGCCGCTTTTTTATCGGGGAAAGCAGCATATTCTGGTTGCGTCAGACGGGAGGGATCAGTGCCGCTTATACGGGATGGATGGAGAGCTGGAGGATGTGATCTGGTCAGAGCCGGGCGGCGTTATGACGATGATGCAGATACCGGGCAGCGACGGCCAGTTTCTTGCCACTCAGCGATTTTATTCGCCGGATGAGTCGGATCGGGCGAAGCTTGTGCTTGTGACGCCGACTGCTTCCGGATGGGATGTGAAGACGCTGATCGATCTGCCATTTGTGCATCGGTTTGACATTCTGGAGAGGAACGGCGTCTATTATCTGATTGTCTGCGTGCTGAAAACGGGACATAAATTTAAGGGAGACTGGTCGACGTCGGGGGTGGTATATGCGACCGTGCTTCCCGATGATTTAAGCGTATACCACGAAGGAAATCCGCTTCCATTGACCGTATTGAAGGATCATTTGTGGAAAAACCACGGCTATGTTCATACCGTCTGGGATGGCGTTCAGGCGTCGATCGTCTCTGCGGATCAGGGGGTATTTCTGTTTGTCCCGCCGGAGACAGCGGATGGAGAGTGGGAGATCCGTCAGATTCTTGATCAGCCGGCGTCGGACGCGGTTCTGGTCGATCTCGACCAGGATGGGAAAAGAGAGCTCGTGATCATTTCTCAGTTTCACGGCAATGAGATCATGATTTTCCGGGAGGAGGACGGAACATACAAAAAGGCATATGAGTATGAGCATGCGGATTTTTCGCATTCTATCTATGGCGGGGATTTCTGCGGGATACAGGCAGCCGTAATCGGACATCGGGCAGGGACGAGGGATTTGCTGGCCTTCTACTGGGACGAAGAGACTCACGCCTATGCGGTGCAGAAGCTGGATCAGGACTGCGGCTCCGCCAATGTGTATCGTTTTGTTCTGGATGGAAAGGACATTGTGATTTCTACCAATCATGAGATTGATGAGATTGCATGGTATACCTGTGAGAGGAATGAAACGAGCCGGAAACTCTGATGCCGTATTTTGTATTTTATTGTCGGCGCAGGCATTGAAATCATGGATTCTGTGTGCTAAACTAGAGCGGTATTATGACATAAGGGAGTGAGGCAGCATGGTAAAAAAATGGACGGTCACGATCCCGCAGCTGACAGGTACCGAGCCGCGCAGGGCTTATATTTATCTGCCGGAATCGTATGATTTTGATACGGAACGCTGGTATCCGGTTCTCTATATGTTTGACGGACATAATGTGTTTTTTGACTGGGATGCGACGTATGGAAAGAGCTGGGGTCTGAAGGAATATATGGATGCTACGCAGACTCAGATGATTATTGCGGCAGTGGAGTGTGACCGGAGTCCTGACAACGGACGTCTCTCGGAATATTCCCCCTTTGATTTCAGCGATCCGGAATGGGGAAGCTTTCAGGGGCGCGGAAGGATCACGATGGACTGGTATGTGGAGGAGTTTAAGGCGTTTATTGACGCGCATTTCCGCACGGTGCCGGACCGGGAGGCGACTTTTATTGCCGGCAGCTCGATGGGCGGGTTGATGAGCCTGTATGCCGTCGCTGCGTATAATGATGTTTTTTCCGGGGCGGCGGCTCTCTCTCCGTCGTTGTGGGTATCTCCGCAAAAGCTGTATCAGCTGATCCGCGAGACGAGGTTTGCGAAAGGGACGAGGGTTTATCTGGATTATGGGTCCGAAGAGGTAGAGTTTCATTCCGATATGATAAAGCAGTTTGCGAGAGTGACACAGCTGCTGCTTGAGAAGCATGTGCTGGTGACAAGCCGGATTGTGCCGGGAGGAGATCACAGCGAGGCCAGCTGGGAGAAGCAGGCGCCGTTTTATATGGAGGCGCTGTTGTTTGAGAATGGCTGACGGTCTGGCAGAGATGTTCCGGATGTGATTTTTAGTGTCAGGGCAGAAGAAAATGGAGAAAGGTAGCGCGGGAGGCGTGTATGGAGACGAATTATTACAGGAATTACAGCCCTGCATTGGGGCGGGATATGGAGATGAAGGTATATGGCCATGCGGGGCGGCCGCTTATTTTCATCCCATGCCAGGATGGACGTTTCTTTGATTTTGAAAATTACCATATGGCAGAGACGTGGGCGCCCTGGATCGAGACGGGGCGGGTCATGGTGTTTGCGATTGATACGATGGACAAGGAATCCTGGTCGAATCAGGGCGGAGACGCACACTGGCGAATCTGTCGCTATGAGCAGTGGATCAATTATATCACGGACGAGGTGGTTCCGTTTGCCAGGCAGATGGTCAATGAGAGAAACGGCTGGACAGGCTATCCGGGCGTGATGGTATTTGGCTGCAGTCTGGGAGCGACACATGCGGCAAATCTGTATTTCCGCAGGCCGGATCTCTTTGACGGGCTTCTTGCCCTGAGCGGTATTTATACGGCGGAATATGGTTTTGGAGATTATATGGATGACCTGGTTTATATGAATTCGCCGGTTCATTATCTGGCCAATATGCCGGAGGATCATCCGTATATTGCGCTCTACAACCTGAAGAAGGCGATTATCTGTGTCGGGCAGGGCGCCTGGGAGATGCCGGAATCAACCCGTCAGCTGCAGGGGATTCTGGAGAGAAAGCATATTGACGCCTGGGTTGATTACTGGGGACTGGATTGTGCGCATGACTGGGATTGGTGGTACAAACAGGTTGTCTATTATGTCCCGTATCTGCTTGGACAGGCTTAGGGCAGGACATCACAGAGAGAAAGGGAATCACGGATTATGAAGAACTTTATATTTATTTCGCCAAATTTTCCGACGAATTACTGGCAGTTTTGCAGGGAGCTCAAGAAAAACGGACTGAACGTCCTGGGAATCGGCGACCAGCCGTACGATGAGCTGAGCAGTGACTTAAAGGACAGCCTGAATGAGTATTATAAGGTCAGCAGCCTGGAAAACTACGATGAGGTGTATCGCGCAGTGGCATTTTTCATCTTCAAGCATGGCCGCATCGACTGGCTGGAGTCCAATAATGAGTACTGGCTGGAACGGGATGCGAGACTGCGCACGGATTTTCACATCACCAGCGGATTTCAGGATTCGGATATGCCGCGGATTAAGTGCAAATCCAGGATGAAGGAGTATTATCAGAAGGCGGGAATCGCGGTCGCACGGTATCATATTGTGGATGATAAAGAGGGCTGCGAGAAGTTTATTGATGAGGTGGGCTACCCGGTGATTGTCAAGCCGGACAGCGGAGTCGGCGCAATCAGCACATACAAGCTGAGCGACGATGAGGATCTGGAGAAATTCCTCGGCATGAAGGAGCCGGAGGTTTCCTATATTATGGAAGAGTTTATCGAAGCAGAGGTCAATTCCTATGATGCGATCATCAACTCCAAAGGGGAACCGCTGTTTGAGACAGGCAATGTGACTCCGAATTCCATCATGGATATTGTCAACAACAATGACAACTCCATCTATTATATTCTGAAAGAGCTGCCGGATGATACCCGCAGAGCGGGGCGCGCTACCGTGAAGAGCTTTGGCGTGAAGAGCCGGTTCGTTCATTTCGAATTTTTCCGCCTGACAAAGGATCATGAGGGCATGGGGAAGAAGGGCGATGTGGTGGCATTAGAAGTGAATATGCGGCCCTGCGGCGGATTCTCTCCGGATATGATGAACTTTGCCAACAGCGCGAATGTCTATAAGATCTGGGCGGATATGATCGCCTTTGACCAGACGACGGAGTCAGATAGCCGGAAGCATGCATACTGTGCATTTGCAGGCCGCCGTGATGGAAAGAATTTTGTTTTGAACGACGATCAGGTAAGGGCGCAGTACAAGGATGCCATCCGGATGGATCTGCGGCTTCCGGAGGCGTTATCCGGAGCGATGGGGAACCAGATGTTCCTGGCCGTGTTTGACACGAAGGATGAGTTAGAGAAATTTTATCAGGATCTGCTCGCAGTCAGAGAGTAAAGCGGAAAGGGCAGGATATCTGCATATCCTGCCCTGCCTGTGTCGGTAATGTGGTTACTTGACATAGACGACCTTCGCGGTCTTGTTGACATCCTTTTTCGGCGTCGGAGCGGCATATCCGAGAGCAGCGATGCCATATGCCACATGGCTGTCCGGGATACCCCATTCGCGCAGCAGGCTGCGAACCGCGGGCGCGTCGCAGCAGTCCCGCAGCTGGTTGATCCAGACAGAACCGATGCCGAAGGAGTGTGCGGCCAGGAAGATGTTTTCCAGGGCGCACGCATTATCGTCGATGCCGAACCGGAAGTCTCTCTCATTGGATGTGATGATGATGGTTTCCGGCTCGTACATGTTGTAGTTATCCCGTCCGAGCGCTTCCGCCATCAGGGAAGCGAGCTTCTGGATCTTCTCCCGGTCTGTCACGACGGTAAACTGAAATGTCTGACGGTTCATCGCGCTGGGCGCGTAGACGGCTGCTTTCAGGATCTGTTCAAGCTCCTCAGCCGGGATCGCTTTTTTCTCAAATGCGCGGACGCTTCTTCTGGTAAGCAGGTTTTCCATAACTGTGTTCATGATTCAATACCTCCTTGTGAAAATAAGAACTGCAGGATCTGTCGTCGGCAGCTTTTTTGTATGCTGTGGCAGATAAAATCCTGCTTTTAACTTTAACATGGCGTGTCCGGAAAGTAAAGCAGAATACTTTTTTTGTTATTTTTTACACAGTGTTTGCTTGAACGGCTGCGGATTTTCGGGTAAGATAAGAATGTCTGTGTCGGAGCGGAGCGACTTCTTCCCGCATAAGACCGGATGATA
>JAJQCO010000007.1:8250-9827 GCA_021202655.1 Clostridiales bacterium
GTCGGATATGGAAGTCAATGTGGTGATTGTCGATAATGCCCCGGAGCTTCTGGATAAGCTGGCGAGAATATTCCGGGGGATAGAGGAAGTCAATCTGCTTGGTAAATTTGAAGAAGCGGTAGCCGTAGTAGAATATGTGCGGGAGCATCCGGTAGATATGGTATTTACCGATATTGTGATGCCGGATATCAGCGGAATCCGTCTGGCGAAGGAGCTGAACAAGGTGGAGAATCCTCCGGTCGTTGTCCTGATGTCCAGCATTCCCGGATTTTCTCTTGAGGCGTGGAAGATCCGGGCGTTCGGATTCCTGGAAAAACCATATACACGTGCGCAGGTTTTAACTATGGTGGAAAAGTATCAAAAGGAACGGAAGAAAGAACCGGATTTTTTATGATATGTGAGTGGAAAAACAGACAAATTTCATGTATACTGGGGACATAAATATAGGCTATAGTCAGGAGGAAGCAGCAAGATGAATGACATGACGATTTCAGATTCGATCCGATATATCGGTGTGAATGACAGGACGCTGGATTTGTTTGAGAGCCAGTATCCGGTTCCGAACGGAGTCACTTACAATTCGTATGTGATCCTGGATGAAAAGGTGGCCGTACTGGATACGGTGGATGCGAGAGCGACCGCACAGTGGTATGAAAATCTGGACCAGGCGCTTGCCGGACGACCGGTTGATTATCTGATTGTGTCTCATATGGAGCCGGATCATGCGGCCAATATCGGAGATTTCGCGAAGCGTCACCCGGAGACAAAGGTTGTAGGCAATGCGAAAACCTTCTCCATGATCGCACAGTTTTTTGATATGGATCTGGCGGATCGCAGGGTTGTGGTGAAGGAGGGGGACACTCTGGAGCTGGGGAACCACACGCTGCAGTTTTTTATGGCTCCGATGGTTCACTGGCCGGAGGTCATGGTATCCTATGAGCAGACAGAGAAGATCCTGTTTTCTGCGGACGGTTTTGGTAAATTTGGCGCACTGGACGCCGACGAGCCGTGGGAGGAGGAAGCAGCCCGCTATTATCTGAATATTGTAGGAAAATACGGTGTGCAGGTGCAGACGCTCCTGAAAAAAGCGGCGGCGCTGGATATCCGGATGATCTGTCCGCTTCACGGCCCGATCCTCTCCGAAAACCTGGGATATTATATAGACCTCTATCAGACCTGGAGTACCTACAGGCCGGAAGCACACGGCGTCCTGGTGGCCTATGCTTCCATTCACGGCAATACCGCGTCTGCGGCCAGAGTGCTCGCCGAGACCTTGAAGGAGTGCGGAGAGGAGAAGGTTGAGCTGTTGGATCTGACCCGGATCGACGTTTCCTATGCCGTGCGGAAGGCCTTTTATTACGATCGGATGATCGTGGCAGCCGCTACCTATGACGGCGGATTGTTCCCCCCGATGGAGGAGTTCCTGCTTCATATCCGCTCCAAGAGCTATCAGAAGCGCAGAGTGGGTATCGTTGAAAATGGCAGCTGGGCGCCGATGGCGGCGAAGGGGATGCGCGCGATCCTGGAAGGAATGAAGGGCGTCGAGATCGCGGAGCCGGTAGTCACCATTCGATCGG
>JAJQCO010000227.1 GCA_021202655.1 Clostridiales bacterium
GTGGTCCTGGACCGAGTGCGCGGCCGCCATGTTCCTGGGCGTCGCCTGTCTGGGTGCGGGCACAGCCACCACGATGTCCACCTTCGGACTGGATGAGGCGGCCAACATTGCGGCTCTCGGCCTGACGGAAAACGGAGCGTTTCTGATGAGCCTGACGTTCGGTATCCTGAACGCAGTCTGTTACTATCTGCCGTCGCTTCTGGGCGACCCGGTCGTTCCCGGATGGATCACGCCGGCGCTCCCGCTGACGTTGAACTATCTGAGCGCATGGGCGCTTCCGGATTATGCCGCGGGGAACGTAGACCGTATTTATGCTATGATCGCGCTACAGATGATGGTTGCGCTGTTCTTCCTGGTCATGGGCGCTACCGGAATCGGGCGTGCCCTGGTTAATATCGTGCCGAACGCGATTAAGGCCGGAATTGTGCTGGGAGCCGGTGTGACGGCAGCGGTCAACGTATTTTCCGCGCGAATGCCAGCGGCCCCGATTACCGTCTGTATCGCGGTGCTGATGTCGTATTTCTTCCTGTTCAACCCGACCTTTGCGCGCGCGGCGAAGAAGAATAAGTGGATGAACCTGATCAGAAACCAGGGCGTTGTCCCGGCGCAGGTCTTTGCGATCGTGCTGGCTCCGTTTCTGATCCGTGAGATTGCGGTTCCGCAGATCCAGTGGGGTCTTACGCCGTTTTCCATCGGCTTCGTGCTGGAGCACTTTACGATCTTCGGTCTTGGCCTTCCGGCGGCGTCTTTCTATATGAGCGCCATCCCGATGGCGTTTACCGTGTACATCATCGCCTTCTCCGATTTCGTCCTGGCGAAGGAGCTGGTCAATGAGGCGACGGCGGTTCGTCCGGATGAGACGGTTATCTTTGACGCCGGTCGTTCCAACCTGGTGAGCTTTTTGAGAAACGGCATCATGTCAGTCTTTGCTCCGTGGGTTCCCATGTGCGGTCCGCTGTGGGCATCCGGTCTTCTGACCATCACCGAGCGTTATAAGAGAGGCTATTCGACCATGAACAGCTACTGGGACGGCGTCTGTACGTTCCGTGCCGCTACGGTAATCGCCGTTCTGATCCTTCCTCTGGTTACGCTGATCCGTCCCGCGTTTGCCATCTTCTTTGGCATCACGATGGGCGTGCAGGCCTTTGCCTGCGGCAATGTCGGCATGAGAATGTGTACGACGGCCAATGAGCGCGGCATCGCCTGCGTCATGGCAGGAGCGTTGACCTATTATACGCCGGGCTGGGCGCTGTTAATCGGCATTATAGTCTGGGCAGTGGTAGAGGGCAGCGAGCTATTCATGGGAAAGAAAGAGGCGGCAGCTTAGAAAAATCCGGGCAGTATGAGAGAGCAGGATTTCAGCTGCGCATCAGGTAAGGAAATTTGTGATACCATAAAGAAGTAACACATTGCGCGGCGGGTGACGGGCCTGTAACAGGAGGACGCCCGCTGCGATGCTGTCTGAAAGAGACAGGGAGAGATGACCCGATGAAGACATTAAAAGAGACAGAAATCGGGACGACCGTGACAGTCCGGAAGGTAACCGGCGACCGGGCAACCCGAAAGAAGCTGGAGAAAATGGGAATCATGGCCGGAAGCGACCTGACGGTGCTTGAGAAAATGCCGGACGGAGCGATGGCTGTGTCCGCGCTTCGGGGGCAGCTGGAGTTAGAAGCCGGGGAAGCCGCCTGCATCGGCGTGGGAGAACATTTCGTGCGCCGCGACGAGCCGATCCTGCTTGGCGGATGCTGCGCCTATGGGGATACGACGGAGATGTTAAGACGGATGGAAGCCGTCTATGAAGAGAAGGAAAAAGAGGCGGAGGCTTCCTCTTAGGAGACGCGGAAAGGAAGAGAGGCATGGCAAATCTTTTTTTGTTGTATGCGACGATTTTTTTTGTGGCGATCGTGGCCGTGGCGACGGTGGTCAGCGTGATTCAGGGCAGCCGGAAAGGCCGGGTTTCGGCCTGGGTCAACCGGATCCTGTATCTTGCGGGCATGGCGGCGGCGCTCATGAATTTCATCCGCATGCTTCTCGTCTATGAGACCTATAAGGGGACGATGGCCTTTGCCAGCGTGATCGTGATGGTTTCTCTGGCGATCGGCCTGGTGCGGTCAGAGCAGAAAACCGACGGAACAGACAGCGAAAAGGAGGAGGGCTGAGTCACATGCCGCCTCCCCACCCGCGGGCGCGTTCCGCAGCGCTTTCTTCCTTTTCCTCTCCGGAATCCGCTTCCCTGCCGGAATCGGCGGGAGCGATGTCGCTCTGGAGCTCGGCCAGAAGCTCGGCCAGCTCTTCTTTAGAAAGAGAGGAGCGCAGCTTTTCCACGGTGGCGTTCAGATCCTTTCTGGCGCCCCGGGCGGCCGCCATGGCCCACTCGGCGTCCTGCTTCTGAACCTTTTCGCGCAGCCTTCTCGCATATTCCCGGTCGTCGATGCGCGGAGCCACCGGGATACCGGCGGTGATGCCGACGAGGACCAGCACCAGCTTGAGTCCCACAAAGCCGCCGCCCGAGCTTTCATACGTGGCCTCAAAGCCGGTCAGATAGCCGGTGAGGAACAGGTGGTAGTTTCGGATGGTAAAAACCGCGTAGATCAGGAAGAGCAGGAGGGCAAGGCCGCAGCCGACCGTTCCGCCCCAGCCGACAGGCCGTACCAGGCAGATTACGATGCCGACGGCCAGAAGCAGGCAGAATCCCATCTCAACATAATAGGGAAGGGGAAGGGCTCCGGCAAGGAGAATGTTGCGCAGAAGCCAGGCCTGTCCGAGAATGACGGCGAGAAAGCAGAGGATGGTAACGCCTCCGCGGGCCGTCTTGGTTACCGGAGCAGACGGGATAGGCTGCTGCTCCATGCTTGCGTCATGATGTTCCATAGGGGGCTCCTCCTTTGGCGGAAATCTGTAAATTGCCCTCAGTATAACATCCTTTTGGGGATGAGTCAATGAAGGCAGATGCCAAAAGTAATGACGAAAGGAAGGTGGATTGGAATGCTGTCAGAGCTTCTTGCCGCGATCAATCCTGTCCATGCGGCTTATGCGGTCATGGTCTTCGGAGTGATGCTCTGCTTCCTGTTTTCCGGAAGACATAAGAGGGAGATTCGTGGGGCTGCCGATCATTTTGCCATTCCCTTCGTGGAGCTGTCAAATTATATCTGTCCGGAACCGACGACGAGCGGCATTGCCGTGGAGAATCGCGGAGGAGGCAGGATCTGCGGGCTGCCGATCGAAAAGCAGCCCGGAACCATACGCTCGGTTATGAGACGGGCGAATGAGGAGGTTCCGGTTCAGCTGTTCGCCCGGATGGTGGAGGCGGCGAATGAGATGGAAAGCCTGACCAGGAAAAGCAGGACGGACAGGGAGCAGTTTGGAGAACCGATTCAGGAGCTGCTTCTCATGACGCATACCTTCCTGACGGGCTGCGAAAACCCGAAAAACATCAGCTCGCCAGAAAAAAAGAGACAGTTTGACTCCTTTCTCCAGGATCAGCTCACACATCGCATGGTCCTTCTGAAACGAATCAGCGGAGGCCTGTCGGAGGAATTTATGCAGTTAAATCAGGCATACGCGGACGAGATGGAGAAGCAGGAGTTAGAGGAGCGCGAGAAGCGTCAGAAAAAAGAAAAACGAACCTGATTTTACAAAAATAATTTTTTGAAAATTATTTTATAAAATATGAACAAAAAATATGAAGGAGGAACATACAATCATGAAAGAAGTTATTTTGAATCCGCAGATTTCCTATTTTGAGACCTGCGCGGAGTTTGCCAAGGAGTTTGGCCTGGGAAGCGACGACCTGGTGCTGACCAACGAGTACATCTACAATCCGTATTTTGGCGGCCTGAACCTGGGCGTCCACACGATTTTCCAGGAAAAGTACGGCGCGGGAGAGCCCACAGATATCATGGTGGACGCGATCCTCGAGGAAGCGGCCAGGACGAACTGCAAGAGAGTCGTTGCCATCGGAGGCGGCACGGTCATTGACATCGCGAAGGTAATGGCCGTATCGGCAGGCGATCCGCTGGATTCTCTGTATGCGGCTCCGGACAAGATTCAGAAGAAGCGCCAGCTGGTGATCGTTCCCACGACCTGCGGAACCGGCAGCGAGGTGACGAATATCTCCATTATCAACCGCACAAGGCTCGGCACAAAGGTCGGACTGGTGTCCCCGTACATGTATGCGGATGACGCGGTTCTGGTTCCGGAGCTGTTGAAGAGCCTTCCGTTTGGCGTGTTTGCGACGAGTTCTATCGACGCGCTCGTGCATGCGGTCGAGTCCAGCCTCTCTCCGAAGGCGACGCCCTACACGAAGCTGTTCGGGCATAAGGCCATCGAGATGATCATCGCAGGCTTCCAGAAGATCGCAGCAGAGGGCAAGGACGCCCGTCTTCCGCTGATGAAGGATTTCCTGATCGCGAGCAACTATGCGGGAATCGCGTTCGGAACCGCCGGTTGCGCGGCAGTCCACGCCATGGCGTATCCGCTGGGCGGTACCTATCATGTGGCGCACGGCGAGAGCAATTACGCGATGTTTACCGCTGTGCTGAAAAACTACATGGAGATCAAGCAGGACGGCGAGATCGCGCTTCTGAATGAGAAGCTTGCCGGACTGCTCGGCTGCGACGTCGCAGAGGTTTATGACAAGCTGGATGAGCTGCTTGGCGCTCTGATCCCGAAGAAGGCGCTGCACGAGTACGGCATGAAGGAGGAGGAGCTCGAGACCTTCACGAAGAGCGTGATGGAGCAGCAGGGACGCCTGATGGCAAATAACTTTGTCCCGCTGGATGCCGCGCGCGTCAAGAAGATCTATACCGAGTGCTTCTAATAGAATTACGTTCCGGCTCGTGCAAAGCTCACGAGCCGGATGAAAAAGAATAAAAATACCGGACAGGGGAGCGACTCCGTCACAAAGGACAGATATGTTTGTGACAGGTTGCCCCTCCGTTGCATTTTTGAATCACATCGCGTCTTTGTTTTAATTATGCAACAATTCCTGGGCCTTTTTCCGTGATTTTGTCTGGAAAAACGGGAGTTAGCAACTGCTTACTAGTTATTTTCGCTAATTTTAACAAAAAAGAAAGGAAGGCGAATTTTGTTGATTTTAAAGGCTTTTCTGAACCATCCTTCTCATTGCTTTCAGAGAAATTTGCGGGCGACTCGCGGAACCTGGCACAAAGATTGCTATGATATACGACAGTGGGCAATAAAATAAAAAAAAGAAAGGAAGGAATTGAAACAATGTTAATGACAGGAGAAGAGTACGTTGAGAGCATGAGAAAGCTGAATATTCAGGTCTACATGTTCGGAAAGAAGGTCGAGAATCCGGTGGATGACCCGATCCTTCGTCCGTCCCTGAATTCCGTGAAGGCCACCTATGATCTGGCCCAGATGCCGGAATACGAGGATCTGATGACCACGACCTCATCCCTCACGGGCGAGAAGATCAATCGTTTCGCTCATATTCATCAGAGCACATCTGATCTGATCAAGAAGGTAAAGATGCAGCGTCTTTGCGGACAGAACACTGCAGCCTGCTTCCAGCGTTGCGTAGGTATGGACGCGTTCAACGCGGTTTACAGCACGACCTATGACACCGATAAGAAGTATGGCACCCACTATCATGAGAACTTCAAGAAGTTTCTGCAGTATGTACAGGAGAAGGATCTGACCGTTGACGGCGCAATGACCGACCCGAAGGGCGATCGTTCCAAGGCTCCGCATCTGCAGGAGGATCCGGATCTGTATCTGAGAGTTGTTGAGAGAAGAGAAGATGGTATCGTGGTTCGTGGTGCAAAAGCGCATCAGACCGGTTTCATTAACTCTCACGAAGTCATCGTCATGCCGACCCAGGCTATGGGCGAGGATGACAAGGATTACGCAGTATCCTTTGCGGTACCGACCGATGCGAAGGGCATCTTCCTGATCGTTGGCCGTCAGTCCTGCGATACCAGAAAGCTGGAAGGCAGTGAGATCGATGTCGGAAACTCCGAGTTTGGCGGAACCGAGGCTCTCGTAATCTTTGACGACGTATTTGTACCGAACGAGCGCATCTTCCTGAATGGCGAGAACGAGTTCGCAGGCGTTCTGGTTGAGCGTTTCGCAGGCTATCACAGACAGTCCTACGGCGGATGTAAGGTTGGCGTGGGCGACGTCCTGATCGGCGCTGCCGCTACGATCGCAGATTACAACGGCGCGGCCAAGGCTTCCCATGTTAAGGATAAGCTGATCGAGATGACTCATCTGAATGAGACTCTGTACTGCTGCGGTATCGCATGCTCTGCTGAGGGTACTCCGACCGAGTCCGGCAACTACCTGATCGACCTGCTTCTTGCAAACGTATGTAAGCAGAACGTCACCAGATTCCCGTATGAGATCGCTCGTCTGGCTGAGGATATCGCAGGCGGCCTGATGGTTACCGCTCCGTCCGAGAAGGATCTGAGAGATCCGTTCCTGGGCAAGTATGTGGATAAGTATTTCCGCGGCGTGAGCACCGTATCCACTGAGAACAGACTGCGCATGATGCGCCTGATTGAGAACCTGACCCTTGGTACCGCGGCTGTCGGATATCGTACCGAGTCCATGCACGGCGCAGGATCCCCGCAGGCTCAGAGAATCATGATTTCCCGCCAGGGCAATATCGCAATGAAGAAGAAGCTTGCGAAGAAGATCGCAAAGATCAAAGAGGAATAATCCTGGTAATACGATCCGGGGCGGCGGTAACTCGCCGTCCCGGACAGCTGAAACTTAGAAATGGAGGAATTCAATGAGCTGGCAAGATGATTATCAGAGCAAATTAATGTCTGCTGACAAGGCTCTCGACTACTTAAAGTCCGGTGAGCGCCTTGTGATCGCTCATGCCTGCGGCGAGCCATCCTATCTGGTTGATACGATGGTTGAGAAGGCAGAGCAGTATGAGGATGTGGAGATCGTCCACATGGTAGCGATGGGCAAGTGTGCTTACGCACAGCCTGGGATGGAGAAGCATTTCCGTCACAATGCCCTTTTTGTGGGCGGCGGCACCAGAAAAGCAGTTCAGGAAGGACGCGGCGATTATACGCCCTGCTTCTTCTATCGGATTCCCGCTCTCTTTACGAACGGAAGCCTTCCGGTTGACGTAGCGCTGGTTCAGACGACTCCGCCGGATGAGAATGGAAATATGTGCCTGGGCATTTCAGTCGACTACACGCTTCCGGCAGCAAGAGCCGCGAAGAAGGTAATCGTCCAGGTGAACAAGGAAGTCCCGAGAACGGGCGGCGACAGCTGCATCAACGTATCGGATGCAAACGTTGTTGCAATTGTGGAACATGACGCTCCGCTGATCGAGTTGCCTCTGCCGAAGATCGGCGAGGTCGAGAAGGCGATCGGCGCGAACTGTGCGAAGCTGATCAACGATGGCGATACCTTACAGCTTGGCATCGGCGCGATTCCGGATGCGGTACTCCTGTTCCTGAAGGAGAAGAAGGATCTGGGTATCCATTCTGAGATGTTCTCCGACGGCGTGGTGGAGCTCGCAGAAGCAGGCGTCATCACCAACGCGAAGAAGACGACCCACAACGGCAAGTACGTGGCCAACTTCCTGATGGGAAGCAAGCGCCTGTATGATTTCGTAAACAACAACCCGGATGTCGAGATGTATCCGGTTGATTATGTCAATCATCCGATCGTGGTCGGAAAGGAAGACAATATCGTTTCCATCAACTCCTGCGTACAGATCGACCTGATGGGCCAGGCAGCTTCCGAGTCCATCGGCTACACGCAGATTTCAGGCGTCGGCGGACAGGTTGACTTCATCCGCGGCGCGGCATTCGCAAAGAATGGCCGTGCGATCCTGGCATTCCCGTCAACGGCTGCCAAGGGCAAGGTTTCCAAGATCGTTCCGCTTCTCGATGAGGGCGCGGCGGTTACGACCTCGAGAAACGATGTGGATTACGCAGTCACCGAGTATGGCATTGCGAAGCTGTCCGGCAAGACCTTGAAGGAGCGCGCGCGTGCTCTGATTGAGATCGCTCATCCGGATTTCCGCGATGGCCTCAAGAAGGTATACGAGGAGCGCTTCCACTGCTCATATGAGTAAAGAGCTTTAGTCACTACCCCGGGTATGCGCCGTCTGTCACAGGATCCGGCGCATACCCTTACATAGGTTTGAATAACGTTAAAAGGAGATAAACAGTATGGCGATGAAAAGAAAAGAAGGCGGAGAACAGCCATATATTCCGGCTGGTATATTTAAAATCCGCATTCCTTTTATCCACTATAGATGGGAGATTTCCGAGTGCCTGCAGGCAATTCTGATGTGCGCGACTTGCCTGGGCGCGATCCCGGTACTGGAGGAAGTGTTTGGAGTACCGTATGAAGTAGCATGGAGCATGGTTATCATCAACGGTTTCTTCTACAACATGCACTCCCTGCTGGGCGACCCGGTCGTACCTGGCTGGATTACCCCGGCGATGCCGCTGGTCACCGCGTTTGTCACTCTGACAGAGCAGGGACCGGCCCGTGTACAGAGCATGATCGCTTTGCAGCTGCTGATCGGTCTTATCTTCCTGTTCATGGGAATCACCGGACTGGCAAGCAAGCTGATCGGTGCGATTCCGAACGCGATCAAGGCTGGTATTCTGATCGGCGCCGGCGTATCCGCTGTTTCCACAGAGTTTGGCGCAAGCGGACGTGCGACCCTGTATCCGAAGACCGTGCTTATCGGTTCTGTCGTTGCATACTTCCTGCTGTTCTCGGTTCTCTTTAAGAGAATGAAGCACAAGAGTAAGCTGTGGTACATGGTCGGTAACTTTGGTATGCTTCCCGCAATCATCGTTGCCGTGATTATCGGACCGCTGTCCGGCGAGCTCCCGGCTCCGCCGCTTGTTCTTGGTTCCATCTTTAAGATTCCGGAGTTTGGCGCGATCATGAGCACGCTGAGTCCGTTCTCTATCGGATTCCCGAGCGTCAGCCAGTTCATCGCAGCCATCCCGACTGCAATCGCCGTCTATATCATCGCATTCGGTGATTTCGTATCCAGCGTTGAGATGATCAACACGGCCGATGAGATTCGTACCGATGAGAAGATTGATATGAACGCAAACCGTTCCAATCTTTGCTGTGCGATTCGTAACATCGTTCAGGCTCTGATCTGCCCGTATCCGCCGCTGTGCGGACCGCTTTGGGCTGCTGTTACCGCGGCAGTTGCCGAGCGTTACAAAGACGGCAGAAAGTCCATGGACTCCATCTTCTCTGGTGTCGGAACCTTCCGTTGGATGACCTTCCTGTGCGTGGCGCTGGTTCCGGTCGCATCCTTCGTACAGCCGATCCTTCCGGCAGCTCTTTCCTGTACGCTGATCGTTCAGGGCTTTGTCTGCGCACAGATCGGTATCGGTATGGTACATGACAGTGCAGAGTATGGCCTGGCAGGCGTTATGGCAGCCGTTCTTGCTACCAAGGGCGCGGCATGGGGCCTGGCAGTCGGTATCATTCTGTACCTCCTGGTATTCGGAAACTTCAAGAATCCGGAGACCGTAAAGGAAGCATAATTCTGAGATTGGGATTCATCTCCTGCAACTATAGGACCTGCCAATGGCAGGTCCTTCTGTATGTTCTGGCAAAAAAACAGCAGACGTCTGTTTCGAAAAAGTTTAGAAAAATTTAGAAAATATTAATATTTTTCGAAATCTGTTGAATTCTGAATGACCATGTGATAAAATTACTAGATTAGCAATTTTCTGATGTTTCATTTCAGCAAAGGATGGAGCTACATGGCAAACAGAAGAAAGACAGCAGGTTCCTTAAGCAGCGAGTATCTGGAT
>JAJQCO010000091.1 GCA_021202655.1 Clostridiales bacterium
GTGGAAGAGAGGCCCATGAAATTACGAAGTTCTGTCCACATTGTGGTTCTGACATGAATATACAATATCAGATGTCTGATTTAGAGATTGAGGATTGGATTATGGATCATGAAGATGACTTAGAGGATTGTTTCGGTCTGAAAGAATGTCAGGATATTATGGCTGAATATGAGCCGTGGGAAATCATAAAAATCATCCATGACTGGGAAGCTGATCATTGCTTTGACGAATGATTTCGCCGCTCAAATTCCATCTGTGATATTATTCAACGAAAAGAAGGTATAAGCATATGCGGACAATCATTGTTGGCGATATCCATGGTTGTTTCCAGGAACTGCAGGCTTTGCTGAAGGCTGTAGATTTCGATCAGAAAACAGACTGTCTGATCAGTATCGGAGATCTGATGGATGGGGGATAACACTCGTTTGAGGTTCTGATGTTCTTCATACGGTTGAAACAGAAAATGGGCGACCGCTGTATCTTGATCCGCGGCAACCATGAACAGATGTTTCTGGATGCGACGAATTTCATCGGGATGCGCCTGTGGAGACAAAACGGGGCAGAATACACGATCCAGTCGTTTCGGGAGCATAAGAAAGATGTATTTGATTACGCGGACTGGATCTGTGAAAACACGGTTTTATATTACACAGGAGACGGGTTCCAGTGTGCCCACGCAGGCCTGGATCAGGAGGATCTGGCTGCGAATGCCCCTGACACACTGATCTGGGACCGGGGTGCAGTAACGGAAAACTACTATACCGGAAGGCTGACGATTGTGGGGCATACACCACATAAGGAACCGGTACATCTAAAAGGGAACAGAACAGTCGGTATTCTGGAAGAGAAGTGCGCATACAGGCTTCCCAAATCAGGAATCATTTGTATCGACACGGGATGTGTATTCGGTTATAAGCTGACGGCACTTATCATCGAGGGACAACACTGTCATATCGTATCTGTTCCAAGGGAGGGAGAAAAGACATGATATATTTTACCTTCTGGCGGCAAAGCCCCGATGCTTAGGGGATAGACGCCGCCTTTATCGCGCCGCTTAAGCGACGCTTTGCAGATGTTTTCATCTAAACGGACTGCATGCGATATTCATGCATTCTACAGAAATTTCTGTTCTGTAGTTTTTAATCGCAAACCGGATTCTTCATAATAATAACAGGAGAGACAAACCGATGGCATTACCCTATCGTAATAGCAGATATATCAGATACATGCTGTAACGCCACATCTTTTCTCATCCACGGCGATCCGCCACTATATTGAGACTCAGGGACGCATGCGCCCCGGAAAGGAGAACCATGTACGTTCTAAAGCTGCTGTTAGATCCGTCTCCGGCACAAATGGTTGTGTTTGAGAAACGCTTCCTGGCCGTCAATAAACTGCATAATGAACTGGTGAGCCACTGTATCAAGATGCTGAATCGCCTGGACAACAGCGGCGACTACCAGAAATGGAAGGCTGAGGCTCACGAGATCGCTGTGATCGCGAAGAAGAAACGTTCGAAGAAGCAGTCTGCCCACCTGGAGGAACTGTACGCGCAGATGAATGCCTTTCGGGAGAAAATCGGTCTGACGCTGTGTGCCCTTGAGAAGTGGCCGCAGAAGTGGCGTCTCCGTTATACGGATCTCGTATCCAGCCAGATCATGCAGGCGGAAGTCAGACACGTATGGGATGGAGTCAAGGACGTTCTGTTTGGGAAAGGGAAAACCATCCATTACCGTAAGTTCACGGACATGCATTCGGTCAGTACAAAATCTAACACAAACGGCATCATCTTCGATCAGAATACGCTGACTGTCAAGTGGATGGGTTCCGTGATTCCGTGTAAGATTGATGAGAAGAACAAGTATATCAGTGACGCACTGCATCTAAAGTCCGGCACGGAAATCCCGATCAGCTACTGCCAGATTGTCCGTCAGGCATTCCCTGACGGGTGGCATTATTACGTACATATCACCATCCGGGAGAAGGCGCCTGCTCCAAAGAAAGAACGGAAGTTTGGTAAGTCCAGGATGGGCGTTGACCCCGGCGTCTCAACCGTTGCCGGTGAATCAGAAACCGGGATCGTCCTGGAAGAACTGGCCCCTGATTATATGCGCTTTGAGCGGGAAATTTCCCATTTGCAGCGCAAGATGGATCGTTCTCTGAGGGCAGAGAACCCGGATAACTATAATCCGGACGGCACGGTCAAACCGAAGTCCGAGCGCAAGCCGTGGGTGTACTCCAAAGAATATATCCGTACACTCTGGAAACTTCGTGATGCGTACCGAAGGAAAACTGCTTATGTGATACAGTCTCACAGTGAGCTGGCAAACCGGATCCTGGAAGACTCGATCCATTTCATTGTAGAGAAGAACAATTTCTCCGCTATGGCAAGGCGCAGTAAGAAACCGGCTGAGCGCCAGGAGAAGGAATCGGTCATTACAAAGAAAGACGGAAGTACCCGTGCCATTCATAAGTACAAGAAAACACGCCGCCTTGGCCGCTCCTTCAATGCCCGGTCGCCCGCGAGGTTTCTGACCATCCTGAAGAACAAGGCTCTGGCAGCCGGCGGCTCCTGGCAGGAAATCAAGACACAGGAATTTGCCGCGAGCCAGTATAACCACGTCACCAAAGCAAAAGAGAAGATCCCACTTTCCCAGCGCAGCAAGATCATAGACGGGCACAATGTTCAGCGGGATCTCTACAGTGCATTCCTGATCCGGCATTCGGTCAAGGATGGGACTCATCCGAATCGGAGCAAATGCAAACGCGACTTCCCTGACTTCTGCAGGCGTCAGGATAAACACACAGCGGACATGAAGGCCGCTGGCATCTCAATGAAACAGTGCTTCGGATTTTAACCGGAGCTTCCTATAGATAGAACCTGTAAACACAACATTCGGTAACCCGTAAACATTTGCATATAGAAACTCATCAACGGATTCCTCAGCACCATCGGGGATCCACCTGGGGTCAAGACACGAACCCCCGCGGGTTTCCTTCGGGAAATTAGACAAGTAGCCTGTTTGGCGAACGAACCACGAAACGCTCATTCCTGGCTGGGCGGCTATATCTCGCGTCGTTGCAACACTGGAGGACACGAGTGATCCTGCCCGCTGCGGATGTCCCCCGTCAGGGGGACTGAAACAGAATGGGGGCGCAAGCCTCAAAGGAATCCTCAATGCTTTAGCTTTGAGGAGTGTCAACGTATATCGAGTTGCCCGGCGGAAATACAATATACGAGAAACTGGAACAGCAGCAGTTCCTGCTGGAGGGATGACGTTTTTGTATCAGGGCCGCATTGCGGCTCTTTTCTTCTGCTTAGCGACTTCATTAGAATCCATTCTTTTTCTCTATTGTTCGATTTTATTTCAATTCCTCCTCATCATATTTATTCCGTAAAAAGTTTGTTGCAATTCAAATCAGAAGGAGGAATTCAAATGAAGATAAAAAAATATGCGCTTATTAGAACAGCCGGCAATTGGCCGGTTTTGATGGATGTGTCTGATTCCTATGAGAAAGTGCTGGAGCTTATGCGGGCGGATTTTCATAATTATGAAAAACTTGGAACTGCTGAATCTTCGATTTATAAACACTCCGCACATGTCACACGAACAAATCAGGCGAAAATCGACTGGAGAATCCTTCCTATTGCTGTTGATATTCCGAACAGTTCAAGTCCATACATTGCCATGAAACGCTGGCTTTCGGACGATGTTGCCGGATGCCTTAAGGAATGGGGATATGAAGGCACGGAGGAAGAGGTAAACCGTGTTGTCGGTACCGGTGGTCTAAGAGCACTGAACGACTGTACCGATGAGGACTGGGAGATCATCCATAACGCCATGTCGGAAGCGGGGTTCACCAATCAGAATGAGTAATTGATGATGCAGCCCTCCACTAGGAGGGCTGTACTTATACGAAAGGAGCAAAAACGATGAGGACAAATGCGAATGGAACAAAAATACTCGAACCTGGCGACCAGATTTCCTGCCAGGGCATTACCTGTACGGTTGCAACGATCGCTTACCAGGAGTACTGGGAAGAAGACGGATTCCGGACGGAGTTCACTGACACTGCAGGAAACTACAGAAGCTGGAAGCAGAACATGGACGGCGGATATGTCATTGCAAAGAATGGAGGAAATGAAGATGGGAGATAAGTATATACCGGAGCTGCAGGAATACCGTGTCGGCGATATTGTGAAGGTGAAAGAGGATCTTGAGGTCGGCGATTTTTACGACGGATGTGAATTCACGAATTTCATGAGGTACAGCAGAGGCCGCACGGCAACGATTTCGTGGAAAGACGCTAAGACGAATAAATACCATCTGAATACCTGCGGAAATGATATATATACCAGCGCTATGCTGGAGCTTGTTCAGACCTACGAGTCCACACTTCCGGCGAATGAAATCCTGGAATGGATCGACTGGCTGAAAAATTATGATTTTCAGGCTGATGAGAAAGGGTTGTGTACGTTTTTCGGTACGGACTGTAAGAATGCGGAGGATATCCTGAAGCAGTATACACCTGTGGATATTGTCCGGGCAATCCATTATATCTGCGGAGATGTCATATATGGGAATCAGTTCAGGAAGGCGTGGAACCGGATCATGTCTGCCGACAGCAGTAAAGAACAGAAGAAAATTGTGGCGCGCGTCAAGGCAGAAGCAGAAGCGCTTGTAAAGTCGATGAAACAGTGTTATACGTTAGCGCCTCTGTTGGATGATAACATGGAGTACTGCTGGTACTATGTACCGGACGAAAACAGCTTTGCAGCCTTAAAGATCACGTTCTATGATACGGACTCGGTTGCGTTTGAACAGATAGAGAATGGATTTCCGAAGTGGCTGCTTGCCGTATCGGATGGAAACGGATATGGCATAGTCTGCTCGCAGGAAGATCTGCAGAGCCATCTTCATCGTTATCTGGAAAAGACTGAGAAACAGCTTAGCCAGAGCACGCCGAATACTCCTGAAAAATAGAATAGCAGATTACAACAATATACACAGCCCTCTGTCAGGGGGCTGTACACATATGAGAGGAAAAAACATGAAGTGTAAGTTTTGCGGCAATGATGAGTTCATCGCACACCAGATCATCCGTGCGGATGTCGTCGTGGATGAAAATGGAGAATTTGGAGAGGATGAGCAATGAAGAAATTAATATACGATAAGCTGACAGAGAACCTGATCGAGATTTCGCAGGCTTATGTTTGCTTGCTTGGCAAACATCAGAAGCTGTCCGATATCGACAGCACTACATGGAAACAGCAGTTTGTCGACTGGGCTAACGAATTCGAAGAGATGTATCCGGATCCCGGCTATTGGGATGAGCATGATTACTTAGAAACTATCGAAAAATATGCGAAGGATAAGATCCTGGAGTATGGCGGCATTAAGCTGGTGCCGGTTTACTTTACCTTTGGAAGCTGGGAGAAGTTCCCATATCAGAATGCCTATGTAATCGTGTATGCGGAAGATAAGCGGCAGGCCATCGCGAAGTTCCGGGAGAGATTTCCGGATATAAACGAGGGAGTTGTGAACTGCTCCGCGTGGTACACACAGCAGGAGGTCAACAAATGCAAGCTGATCGGTCTCTGGTACAAGGGCGAGCCAGCAGAAATTATCCGATAAGAGAGAGCACGAAAAAGCCGGAAACTGAGTGGTGTAGACCATTCGCTTTCCGGTTTTCTTTTGCTGGAAAATATATGTTTCAGATGGTGCTGGTATTCTCCTGCGGAAAGAGGGAATACCGCCGCATTGCGGCGTCAGAAGCGCCATTGGCGCTCGTATTACAGCATTTCGCCGCATTGCGGCGAAGAACGGCGCATTGCGCCTAAAAAAAAAGATATAAGGCGGCATTGCCGCCCAACCAATCCGAAGCAGATCATCATGTATATAGCGCCAATGGCGATCGCGTCATAAATCTGCACAATACATATCATATCGGCGCATTGCGCCTACAAAAATATATAGCGGCCAATGGCCGCAAGGGCACCAATAAAACGTTAGACGTACAACAGATGAAAACAATACGGAGCCACAGCTTCAGAAATGAAGAGAGGCCCAACGGGCGGCATAATCTCTATCGGTACTTCCTCCTGAAAAACAATACCCAAAACCCCCAATTTTTCAATTTTCTGATTTCCCATAATTATTTCAGTCAAATCAAAAGGAGGGAAGCCTATATATGGGCAATAGAAATGGAATGTCAGTTTTGCGGATATATTACGGATGAGGTATTCTGCCCGATATGCGGGGAATACACAGGGGTCAGGGAGCAGGAGAAGGAATTATCTGATATCAGGAAAATGATGAGTCGGATGAATGGGGAAGAGTTTGAGGCGTTTTGCGCCAGACTACTGGAAAGGAATGGGTTTTCTGATGTTCGGCGGACAAAGAGAAGCGGGGATCATGGCGTGGACATCACGGCGGAGAAGGATGATATTACCTACGCGATCCAGTGCAAGCGATACAAGGGAAGTGTCGGGAATAAGGCTGTCCAGGAGGCAAATACGGGAAGGGCGCTGTATCATAAGGATATAGCGGTGGTCATGACGTCAAGTAGATTTACGGATCAGGCCAGGGAAGAAGCGCGTGCATTGGGCGTAAAACTGTGGGACCAAAATACGATTATCAGCAAATTCCTTTGAGAGTCCGGTCTCACAAAGTGTAGTGGACAGATTATTGATTTTGTTTTGCGAATAGCGTATGATTAAGATGAGGAGGAGAGTTTCACATGATTTTGGTGGATAGACAGCTTAAAGATCTGCTTTCTCAAGGCAGCGATCTTTTGCAAAACTATTGTGAGAAAAATATTCAAAGTATTTCGTATGACTTGCGCACGGAAGCTTATGATACGTCATCAGGAAGGTCGGAAACCTGTGACCTTGCGCCTGGAGAATTTGTTTTTGTAGAAAGCCGAGAGATTATTCACTTACCGAATGATATAATCGGACATGTACTGCTTCGAAACAGCTTGATTCGTCAGGGACTGCAAATGGAATCTCCAGTTTACCAGCCGGGACATAAGACGCGGGTATATTTCAGGATCAGCAACCTTTCAAATAACATGATTTCTTTGTCTCAGGCTGATGAAATTGCATCCATGATGTTTATCCGGTTGGATCAGAGCCCAGAAAGGACATATGACGGAAAATTTCAGAATGAGTTAAATTTCCGGAATATGGGTGAATGATGGTGGAAGGAGATATGATTATGGCTCAGAAACAGATTTTCATTAAGAACGCAGATGATTTTGGACTTGCAATTAATGCTGCGACGAGAATGTACCGGCGAACGCAGGGACCGGAAATTCTTGCGGCTTTATGTGTAACTTTTGATACACTGATGGCGTATATGGACGACCGAACACTGATTGGAATGATTCGGGATTTCCAGCCGAACTCGGTTGAAACATGGGGACGTGGGAATAAGGATGATGCAGGTGAACCGGAGAAATTCTTTAAACTGCGTGAAGAGCTGATGATCGAATACACGAACCGGAAACTGACGGAACGGACAGGGCAGAGGATGACCTCTTATTCGGTCGCGTACATTGGTCAGATGATGGAAGCGATCGGGGACGGACATCATACAGGATGTTTTGAAACATCTGAAAAATTTGTAGAGTGGGCAAAAGAGCACTGCAGGGCAGGCGGAGAAAGCAAATGGAAAGAGAGCGGGAACCGGATTCCGGTGGGAGAGGATTACCTGCCTTATTTTAACCTGATATGCCTGAACATGGTACTGTATTCCTGGAGGAGGCAGACGTATATGCCGGATACGGCAGCATCGCTTATAAAGGCGAATATAGGGCTGATAGATGAGGAGACAGCGAAGAGGATGATAGAGGCATCGGAAGATGATGAAGGAAATACGTGCTGGATTGGGATGAGGAAGGCGTTGAGAGAACAGTTTGAGACAGATGACCGGTAGAGCCGCGTATAGGAAACCTGCCGCATACAGAGCAAAGCGGCGGGTAAGAGGCCCGATTGACCTGGAATATTACCGCCTACTTTGTATGCCCAAACCCGCCCGGGATAGGTTTTGGGTAAATGGCGGAAGAGAGCATGGGAGCCGGCCAATGGCCGGTAGAGCCGCGAAGCGGCGATGTGGAAAGAGCAGGCGTTCTTATTTGGAGGAAGATGCCGAAGTGAGTGTTAGCCTTGGAACGCGCAATGCGCGGAAATGAACGGCCTACTCTGTATGCCCCAAACCTGTCACAGACAGGTTTGGGGTAGATAGCCGTTAAGAGAAACCCGCCAATGGCGGAAAAGAGAGCCGCAATGCGGCCTGACATGTTTTGCATGAAAAGATCAGGTGGAGTCGGTTTACTGTGTATGCCCTAAAACCTGCCCGTGACAGGTTTGGAGTAGATGGCCGTAGGAGCCGCAATGCGGCGAGAAATTCGCCTACTGCAAGTGGTCGATGATGTATGGCAGAAGAATATAAGAAAAGGTTGAGAGTATGATATTGTGGTCGATACAACACCGGGTAGCGTATGATCGCATGCTGCATACCGGAATGCTCGTAGCTGACGAGAGGTATCAGTTTTGCGAGAATGATTTGCGGTTTGCATATGACTGGATGACAGAGCAGATGGTATTCCAGCCGGTACAGGCTGTGATGGCTTCGCCGTACCTGTAAATCATCCATAAAGCACCCTCCTCTGAATCGTAATAAAACATCCGTTTTTCTATGTGGGAGAATTTTATCCCGAAACCGATCCTTCATAATTATGGTGGAACGATAAGACGCCAGTTATGTGGAAGGAGGGTTTCGGATGGCAGCTACAGAAAAGAACATTGCTTCCTGTCAGGTAGAGCTGATACACAGGAATGACGGGCTGAACCGCGCTCTCCGGGATACCCTCGGTAAATTCCGTGAGGTTTGCAAGATGATTGCGGATATCGCAGAGGACCGCTGGCCGGAGACCTGTGAATATACGTCCACGCAGGAACAGCTTACTTTTAAGGAGGAAGAACAAAATGGGACTGATTTTTACCACAAAATATGTATGTGACAAGTGTGGAAAAGTTGGAATGGAATGGAATTGTGCGTTCCCGAAAACAACCGCAATGGAGATTGCGCGGAACGATGGTTGGCAGATCGGAATGAACGGATGGATTTGTCCGGACTGCAAACCACGAAAGAAGGAGAAGACAGCACATGATTAACAGGTTTCAGGACGAGTACTATTTTCTCAGCAACTTTTACCCGTGCGAAATGGAATACAACGGGATCAGATACCAGAACTCAGAAGCGGCCTTCCAGGCACAGAAATGTGCCAATAGGTCTGACCGGATGCGTTTTTCCAATCTGAATGCTTCTGAAGCAAAAAAGCTTGGCAGATCGGTAAGCCTGCGTCCGGACTGGGAAGAGATCAAGGTCGGCGTCATGCGGGAGGTCGTCAGGGCAAAGTTTCGTTGCAATCCTGATCTGAAGGATAAGCTTATCGAGACATCAGGCGAATACCTCGAAGAAGGGAATACCTGGGGCGACCGGATATGGGGCACCGTCAATGGTAATGGAGCAAACCTGCTTGGCAAAATTCTGATGGATTTGCGGGAAGAGCTGGAAAATAAGTAAGTAAGCAAGAGGATTAAGGCAGAGCGATGAATTGAGTATACAACTCGGTTCGTCGCTCTGTTTTTTTATGGGCTTTAGCCTGTTGAAGGCATTGGAGTTTTTCGCGTTCCGAAAAATGG
>JAJQCO010000097.1 GCA_021202655.1 Clostridiales bacterium
GTGTACGTCGTCATAAGGCGTACTGCTCAGAAGTTCGTCTTTTGTTGAAGGGTCTTTTTATCCCATCAACAAATCCTCCTATAATTTTTGAATTACCTCTTCCATCATAAACCAAATATGACATACAATTTTGATTTTTAATCTGTTAAATTCGACTTTCTATCAAAAATCCCACCAGATACTATAGAAACTACAATATCTGATGGGATTTCATTCCATTCCATTTACTTTCTGATATATAAGGTTCCTTCCATGATCCGCCGCGCCGTCCTCTGAACCGCCACACCCGGCAGCGTAATTTCTCCATCTTTTTTCTCAATGTCAGGCACCATCGTCATCACGCCGCTCGGATGGCCGATTCGTACGGTTTCTCTTCCCTCCTTCGGACTGCCAAGCTCCTCATACAGCAAACTTCCTTCCAGGAAGGAAGCAACCGAGATCGCGCTCGCCGACGTCAACGGACACGCCTTATGGCATTTAAATACCGAAATCACGCGAGCGCAGACATCCATGCTCCCCGCCTCCACTTCTGTTCCGGAAATATCGGTAAAGCTGACCGGCTTTGTGAAGAAGCCGACCTTCGGCACCGCGGGAGAATGGCTGGTCGCATCTTCCAGATCCTTTGCAAAACCCATCATGCAGGCCGCCGTACCGCGGATTTTCTCCAGAATCTCACAGGCAGCCGCGTTTCCATTGATCTCTTCCGGCAGTTCGGTTCCTTTCATGCCGATATCCTCTGCGCGCACCAGTACCATTGGATTGGACACATCCAGAATCGTTGCCTCGATCCTGCCGAATCCCGGGATATCCAGAATATCCTTCACATTCCCCGTCGGCAGTAATTTCCCGGTCTTTGCCCCGGCCGGATTCAAAAAATTCACCTTCAGCTCCGCTGCCGTTCCATCCACTCCGGCAATCGCGCAGTCTCCGTCCTGAGCAAAGGTACCGGTCTCCGGGTCGATCGGAACGGTAACGTCAATATATTTATCCGTATTGCGGTTAAAAAGATGTACCGTCGTAATCGGCTGCACGATGTCTACCAGCCCTTCTTCTACCGCAAAGGGACCGACCGCTGCTGTCATATTTCCGCAGTTTGACTTAAAATCAACCTGCTCCTTTCCCACAATGACCTGACCAACCAGATATTCCACATCCACACCCGGCATATCGCTTTTCCAGACGATCACCGTTTTATTATTGGAAGACACCGTTCCGCCCAGTCCGTCGATCTGCTTCGGATCCGGGCTTCCCATCGACTGAAGCAGGATGCTGTCCCACTCGCTCTGATCTGCCGGCAGGTCTTCTTTCAAAAACATACAGCCCTTGCTTGTACCGCCGCGCATATATACTGTCCTGAATTTTCTCATGCTTTCTCCTTTCCTGAATTAAACTTCCCCGTTTTTTGACTTTACTTTTTAGCCGTATCCATCCAATCTGGCTTTCGAACTCATTCCGGCTTCGTTTTCCTCGCAGGCACCTTTGGAATCACTTTCCCGGTACGCCGCATCTCTTCCAGAACCGCGTTCTGCCTCTCCCGCTTGTCCAGCGCACGCGCCATCACCATCTCCGCTTCCTCCGGGCGAATCACGCATACGCCATTGACATCTCCCACGATCAGATCGCCGGGATATACGGTAACTCCGCCACAGCTGACCGGCACATTTATCGCGCCGGCGCCGCTCTTTTGCGCGGTTCCGCAGGTCAGGCCCTTCGCGTAAATCGGAAAACCTGCCTCCTCACATCCTTCCAGATCGCGGAAGGCGCCGTCGATCACGACGCCAACCGCCTTCATCATAGCCGCGCAGATGCTTCTGTGGTCGCCCCAATAGGAGCAGTCACAGTTCCCTTTCCCCGCAACGACCAGGACGCTTCCCTCCCGCAGCTTAAGGATCGCATCCGCCACGATGCCTCCCTCTCCGCTGGGAACATCTACAGTCACCGCCCGACCGACAATTTTGGTTCTGCCAATCCACGGTTTGATCCGATCATCCATCGAATGATACAGTCCCGCGCCGTCACATAACTCCGGTGTCGTAAAATCCGCGAGACGCCGGATCAATTCTTCGTCTGTCCACTTTTCCAAGCCGATCCCTCCTGCTGATTTTCCAGCGGTCTCACAAAATTTTTATAGCCAGAATGAGAACACAAACGACGCAATGATCAGCACAATACCTCCGCCAAGACGGGATGAAAGCTGTGCATAGGCGATCAGATCCATACGATCCGCAGCGCCCAGGCAGGCCAGGTCGCCGTTGCCGCCACGGTTTGCCATACAAAGGCCTGCCGTCAAAGCGGAATCAACCGGGAAGAAGCCAACCAGATAACCGACGCCGCCCGCGCCGATAATCGCTCCGATCACGATCATCAGAGCCATCATCACATTGCCCGGCGTAATCGCGGAGAACAGTTCCGCGATGTCAAAATCCGCTCCCATACCAACCATGATGACAATACCCATCGCACTGGAGAAGAAGGTCTGCAGACGTTTTGCCGCCGCGCGGATATTATCCGGGATGATGCCGGTCGCCGCCAGGATAACGACAAAGATGATCATATATGCATACTGGTGAATCGACGCGCCTGCAATTGTCGGCAGAACAGTCTTGTTCATAATCCGGCCGACAGAGAAGCATGCAAATGCCAGAAGAAGCGCCCCCGCCATATCCTCAACCGTTGTTTTTACCTTTTTATCTTCACGGGCCAGATTGCCGCCCTTTCTCAACAGCGTTTTCTTATCGCCGGTCAGACTTGGGAACTTCTGGCCGATCGTATTCAGAAGCGCGGAGCCGATGATTGAGAAAATATTGGCAATCGTCAGTATGATGATCGCAAATCCATAATAGTTCGCCGCCGCATCTCCCGTCACCGTCTCATAAATATTGCTCAGCGGTACCGCTCCGGCTCCGTTGCCGCCTCCCATGATCGGAAGCACATATTTGATAATCGAATCTGCCGGCGCTACGCCGAAGATCACTCCAGTCAGAACACCAAACAGACAGGCAACCACAAGGCCGCCGAGAATCGCCGGTATGTATCCGACAAAGGAGCGAAGCAGAATGTCTCTGTCCAGAGCAAGGACAGAACCGACAATCAGCATGACGATGAAAAACTCCAGGAAATTCGCGTCATCCGACACAAAGCTGTTGATGCAGTCGATCGCGTCCTGCGGGATCAGTCCGAAATATTTCATCAGCGCGACTCCAAAGAACGACATCAGTAAACCGCCGCCGATATATTTATTCCAAATCGGAAGTCTCTCGCCAAATTCATTAAATACGACTGCCAGTGCAAAAATCGAACACAGTGTTCCCGTCATGCTGCTGGACTGCGTTCCCATATACATGGGAATCGCGCATAATATGATGCAGATCACTGCCTGCCACCACGTAAGTCCACCCAATTTCAAGCTGGTTTTCGTTTCCATAATAGTATTTCTTCTCCTGTTCTGACCGTCCCGGTCATTTTTCCATTTTCCATTGTTACGTTTTCGAATATGTTTTGGGGAGGCTACTCTATCCCCGATAATAGTTAATCAGACATCCTGACAGCAGAATATTCCGCTCTTCCTCTGTCAGTTGATCCAGTGTGCAGGAAATGGTCTGAATCACAGTCGCTTCTTCTCCGGCCAGTACCTCCACCGTGATTTCCTGCGCTCCGTCTCTGACCTGACCTGCAATATTTTCCACAAACAGCCAGGCGTCATTTGGCAGATCCAGCTTTTCTGTCGTGCGAAGAGGCAAGATTCCCCAGTTAATCAGATTGGAGCGATAACGCTTCGTCGCGTATTCATTCACAAGATTGGCAAAACCTCCCAGCACCTTCTGGCAGCTTGCCGCCTGTTCCCTCGAAGAGCCGTCTCCGATCTGATCGCTGACCATCGCGCTGCCAAATGTAATCTCATCCACACCGCAGCCCGTTCTCTGAGCCAGTGCATCCAGCATATGGTTCAGCAGCGGATCATCGGTTCTTCTATCTCCCGCGCCCCTCTGCCGCTCCAGGCTGCGCACAGCCTTCGCACGTCCCACATACTCCGGATCACGGCTGATCATCGTGTACTCCGAAATTTTCTCAGGGTTAGAACGGAAGGACGACGCCTCGCCCGATGGGATCAGTTCATCCGTCGTTACCGATCCATGATAGGAACCGGCCACCTTTAACAGTAAATGTTTTTTCAACAGTTCCATCCTGGGCCAGTCGGCAATGTTCGGACCCATGACCAGCGTTTCCTTTTCATTCCCCCGGCCAAAATGATCAAACACCTGGTTCCGGTAAATCGCCGGATCGAAATGATGACAAAGCTCGCGGTACTCGACATCCAGTTCCGTCGCCGCAGTCAGACGCCCACCGTTTCGCACGGTCGCCGCGATGGAACGCGCGTCCATCAGGCACGCGGCCGCCATCTGTCCCTGACCTGGCTTGGAGCCTTCGCGGTTCGGATAGTTCCTGGTCATATGACGAATGCTGACCTGATTGTTCGCCGGGACGTCCGTCACACCGAAGCACGGACCGCAGATTGCCGGACGCAGCGTCGCACCGCATACCGCCAGCTCTCCGGCGATTCCCTGCTTCATCAGATCTGCCATGATCGGAAGACTGGCCGGATTGATCCCCAGGCCCAGGCCGTCCCCGGGAATTCCATACCCCTTCAGGATATCCGCCATCGCCACGATATTTTCGAACATTCCGCCGCTGCAGCCGCTGACCAGCGCCTGATCCGGGTAAAATTCCCCGTTTCTGATATGAGACTGGATGGAAAAAGCTTCCCCCTTCTCTCCCTTGATCTTCTGTCCGGCTTCTTCGATCTGCGCCACAATCTCCGGCATCCGTTCCTTAAACTCGCGGATCGGCATGGCGTTACTCGGATGAAACGGAAGCGCGATCATACACTCTGCCTTTGACAGATCAATCTCAATCAGGCCGTCATAGTATGCTCCTGTCTCCGGCATCAGCTTTTGATAGTCATTTGCTCTTCCGTGATCCTCCAGAAATTCCTTTGTTTTTTCATCGGTACACCAGATGCTGGAAAGCGCGGCGCTCTCCGTCGTCATCACATCGATGCCCATACGATACTCCATACTCAGGTTCGCAATTCCCGGCCCGACAAACTCCAGCACCTTATTTTTATTAAAATTGTTTTTAAAGGTCGCTCCGACCAGCGCCAACGCCACGTCCTGCGGACCGACGCCCGGACGGGGACTCCCGGTCAGTCGTACGGCAATGACCGGCGGATACGCCAGATCATAGGTGCGTCCAAGCAGCTGCTTCGCGACCTCTCCGCCGCCCTCTCCGATCCCCATCGTTCCCACCGCGCCATAGCGCGTGTGGCTGTCCGAACCCAGGATCATCCTGCCACACCCGGCCATCATCTCCCTCATATACTGATGAAGCACGGCCCGATAGGGCGGTACAAAGATCCCGCCATACTTTTTCGCATTTCCCAGGCCGAAGACATGGTCATCCTCATTGATCGTGCCTCCCACCGCGCACAGCGTATGGTGACAGTTGGAAAGCACATAGGGAACCGGAAATTTCCGGATCCCGCTCGCGCGGGCCGTCTGCAGGATATTGACATAGTTATTATCCGGAGATACCAGCGCGTCAAACTTCAGCTTCAGCTGCCGCATATCGCCGCTCTGGTTGTGCGTCTGCAGGATCCGGTATGCCATCGTGCGGTTCACTCCCAGGTTCGCCTGCTCCTCATTTTCACATCGACGGAATGTGCCGTCCTCACAAAGAAGCACTCCGTGACCCGTTAATGTAACCATTTCATCCTCTTCCTTCATGTAGCGGCTCATGACAGGGATTCGATCGTATCAATCAGATAATCGGTAAACTCCGCCGCGCTGGCTCCGTCCTTATCCGTCGTAACCACCAGCTTCCGCTCTGTCACAGTGCAGATATCCAGCGCCCGTTCCAGCTTCTCCTTACGGTCTCCGTAGCCGATATGCGCCAGCATCATTCCGACCGCACGGATCAGCGAGCACGGATCCGCATAATCGCCTCTGCCGTGATTAATCAGGAAGGGAGCTGTCCCGTGAATCGCCTCAAACATCGCATACTGATTACCGATATTAGAAGAGGACGCGGTTCCCAGACCACCCTGATGCTCGGCTGCGACGTCTGTTACGATATCGCCGTAAAGATTTGGCAGCACGATGACCTCGATCCCCTTATTAAATTCCGGATCCAGCATCTTCGCGCTCATCGCGTCTACCAGGCGCTCCTGGATCTCAATCTCCGGATACTCCTCGCCGACCTTGCGGACTGCCTTGATAAAGTTTCCATCAACCAGCTTGACGATATTTGCCTTTGTTACGATCGTCACGTTCTTTTTGCCGTTCTTTCTTGCAAACTCGAAAGCCTGACGCGCGATCCGCTCGCTTCCCTGCTTCGTCTGCACCTTAAAATCGACCGCCAGATCCTCGTTCACCTGAATGCCCTTATTGCCCCAGATGTACTCGCCTTCGATATTCTCACGGAAAAAGGTCCAGTCGATGCCCTTGTCCGGGATCCGGATCGGACGCACCGCCGCAAACAGCTCCAGGCCACGGCGAAGCAGACTGTTGGCGCTCAGCAGATTTGGCCACGGATCCCCTGCGCGGGGCGTTACCATCGGTCCCTTAATGATGACGTCGCACTTTTTGACCTCCTCAAATACCTCTTCTGGCAGAGACTGCAGCTTTGCCGCACGGTTCTCGATCGTCATGCCCTCGATCTGGCGAAGCTCGATCTTTCCAGCCGCGATTTCCTCTTTCACAAGGGTGTTCAGCACACGAAGCGCCTGCTTCATGATAATCGGCCCGATGCCATCCCCCGGAAGGATTCCCACCACGATCTTGTCCAGCTTCGAGAAGTCCTTAACCTCCTGATCCGCCTTCATCCGCTCGATCCGCTCATACTCTGACCGAATCAGTTCTGCGAATTTCTCCTGCGCCGCCCTGATTTCATCCATGTTAATCTCCTCCTCCTGATTATTTTTATAATGTAGGGGTCCTTTGCGCTTCACACTCGCGAGTCTCCGACGTCTCTCTGGCAGACGTCAGACGCGAGTACGCCAGCGCTCAATAACCTCAAAACATTCGTCATTACTGATCGGAACCTGCCCGCTCCAGCTCATGCTTCAGATAGCGCAGCTGTCCGCCGCAAAGCAGCACCTCAAGCTCGCTGTCCGACAGCTGCAGCTTCACCCGGAAGGTCGTTCTCTTCGTCCGGTTCTTTATGACAACATCCCTCGTCTTCATCTGTTCGGTCAGATCCTCGATTTCCAGTTCATCCAACAGCTCCAGCCCGTCATAATCCGCCGGATCTGCGAAAACCATCGGAATGATTCCATGATTGACCAGATTTCCTTTATGGATGCGGGCGATGCTCTTCGCGATCACCGCCTTGACGCCCAGATACATCGGGTTGATCGCAGCATGCTCTCTCGAGGATCCCTGTCCGTAATTTTCCCCTCCGATAATGAAGCTCTGACCAAGCTCCCTCGCCCTCTTTGCAAATTCCGGATCATAGCGATGATAGCAATACTGCGACATCAGAGGAATATTGGACCGCATACTGGAAAATTCCGCGCTGGCCGGTGTGATATCATCCGTCGTGATATTGTCCACCGTCTTCAGGCTGACTCTTGCGCAAAGATGCGGCTCCGGGACGTCCGGCACCGGCAGCGGCGCGATATTCGGCCCGCGGACAATTTCCACCTTTGCCGCTTCCTCCGGCGGCAGCGGCGGAATGATCATCGAATCGTCCACCGAATAAAATTCCGGTTCGCGGATATCGCTCAGTTTCGCCAGCTCCTCGCCCAAAATCTCTTCCGCGCTGGTAAAGGTACCTGTGATCGCGGTCGCCGCCGCGCTCTCCGGGCTTACCAGATAAATCTCCGCGTTCGGATTCCCCGCGCGTCCCTTAAAATTGCGATTGGAAGTGCGAACCGCGACTCCCTTTGTCGCGGGCGACTGGCCGATCGCGCAGCAGGGGCCGCAGGCGATCTCCAGCAGACGCACTCCGGCATCGATCAGAATTTCCAGATAGCCGTCGCGCATCAGCTGCTTATAGATCGAACGCGAGGCAATCGCGCAGGTACAGCTGACGTCCGGATGAACGTGATGACCCTTTAATACCATCGCGACCTTCGCGATGTCCGTGTAGCTGGAATTGGTACAGCTTCCGATGAAGACCTGCTGAACCTTCCGTTTTTCGACCTCTCGAAGCGGGATCACCTGATCAGGCTGATGCGGGCAGGCGATCAGGGGCTCCAGTTCGCTTAAGTTAATCTCAATCTCTCCGTCATACTCGCAGCCCTCATCCGGCAGGAGTTTCACATACTGCTCCTCCCGTCCCTGCGCTCTCATGAAACGCCGGACCTGCTCATCTGCCGGGAAGATCGAAGTCGTCGCTCCCATCTCCGCCCCCATATTGGCAATCGACGCGCGCGCGGAAACCTCTAATGTCTCCACTCCCGGTCCGACATATTCAAACACCTTCCCCAGACCGCCCTTGACCGTCACACGGCGAAGCATCTCAAGGATCACATCCTTTGCGTTACACCCGGCCTTCAGTTCTCCGGTCAGCTTTACCCGGATCACCTCCGGCATCTTCAGCCGCATCGGCAGTCCGGTCATGGCCGTCGCGATATCCATGCCTCCGACGCCGATGCACATCATACCGATCGCGCCGCCATGAGGCGTATGACTGTCTCCGCCCATCAGCAGCTTGCCCGGCGCCCCAAACCGCGCTATCTGCACCGCATGGCAGATCCCGTTCCCCTGGCGGGATACGTGGACGCCAAACCGCTTCGCCGCAGACTGCAGATAGATATGATCATCCGGCGTCTTAAAATCCAGGTATAACAGATTGTGGTCAAGGTAACTCACACTGGTTTCCACGCCGATCCGATCCAGGCCGATCGCCTCAAACGCCAGATACGTCATAACCGCATTGATATCATGCGTGAGCGTTTGATCCACCTTCAGATAAATCTCTTCGCCGACCTTCATCTCAGATGGCCTGGCCAGATGCGCTTTCAGTATCTTCCGGGTTAAATTCTCTTTCACGTTCCTTCTCCTTTTCCGTTTTTTACTTTTCCATCAACTGCAGAAGAGCCCGATACGCGCTCGCCGGACTGGTATACAGCTGCGCATGTGTCGGATGATAACCGCGAATCGCTCCGGACATTGAGATTTGCGCCAATGCGATCTGATCATACCTTTCATCCAGTTCCTTCACCTTTTGCAGCACAATTTCGTTACATTTTGCCATGTCGCCCCTCTGTGCAGCCGCATAAGCGTCCGGCGCCATATACATATCCACCTCTTTCCCCGCTCCAATCTTCTCGCAACAGGATTCATACATGTTTCTCGACGTATCCACGGTTCTCTCAAAGGTGCAGATAATCGCCTTTTTTCCTTCTGACCGCGCCAGAGCCTCTAACATCGCCCTGTCCGGACACACCATCGGTACCGACAGAAGCTTGGAAAAGTACTCCACGTAAGGGGAGAAAACGGTGCAGGTAAGCACAATTCCGTCCGCCCCGTCCTCACAGGCTTTCACCAGCATCTGGAACATCCGCCCCATTGCCGCGTCCGTCATTCCTTCTTTCCCTACCTTTTCCTGCAGATAACTGTCCAGATAGTTTACCGTCCTGACCTCCGGCGCATTGTCAAGCAGATACTCCGTCATCGGATTAAACGCAGTTAAGGTGACACTCGAGAA